>JASLIL010000120.1 GCA_030152145.1 Tissierellales bacterium | reverse complement strand
TGTTATTAAAAGCTATAAGTGTAGCTATAGTGTATTAAAAATCCCCTCCTTTTGATATAATTATCCTATGATAACTTAGGAGGAAGGGACATGAAAATAGGAAAATTACCAACAGAGCTATTGGAGAAATTAGTTTTTGATAATATAGAGAATAAGAGGGAAGAGGTGCTGGTGGGAGCGGCCCTGGGAGAAGACAATGCTATAGTAGACTTTGGGCAGGAGGTCTGTGTTCTATCTACTGATCCTATAACAGGAACTAGCAAGTCCATAGGAAGTCTGGCCATAAATATATCCTGTAATGATGTAGCCAGCAGTGGTGCAGAACCTATAGGAATTCTTTTAACTATTATGGCACCAGAAGATACCAGCGAACAAGAGCTAAAAGAACTAATGATGGAGGCCTCTAGCCAGGCCAAGAAGTTAAATCTTGAAATTATGGGAGGGCATACAGAAATAACAGATGCAGTAAATAGAATCGTAGTTTCCACAACAGTAATAGGCAAGCAAGACAAGTCCAAGCTTTTAAGTAGGGAGGATCTGGCTCCAGGCTATGGAGTCTATGTTAGTAAGACTCTTGGTATAGAAGGCAGTTCTATATTGGCATGGGAGCTGGAGGAAGACTTATCTGAGTTTTTAAGGCCTGATGAACTAGAAGAAGCCAAGGCTTTGGGCCAGAATATATCTGTTTTGAAAGAGGGAAGACTGGGAGGTCAGCTAGGAGTTAACTATATGCATGATATAACAGAAGGTGGCCTTTTTGGAGCTCTTTGGGAGGCTTCAGAAAGTTTGGGATTTGGTATGGAAATATATGAGGATAGCTTGCCCTTAGAGGATGTAACTAGGAAGATAACGGATACTTTAAAGATAGATCCCTATAGACTTATTTCAAGTGGTAGCATGCTTATTGTAGCCCATGAGGAAGTGGGACTTAAGATGAAGGAAGAGCTTTCTAAGCTTGGCATAGGTCTAACTCATATAGGCAGCCTAAGGGAAGGCCCCTTAGTTATAGTAGGGGAGGACGGTAGTAAAACTATAGATCCACCAGAAAGTGATGAACTTTACAGGGCCTTAAAAGTCTTTAAATAACTTGTATTTTTTTCTAAAAATAGGATATAATATATAAAAGCTAGTCTTTTCTAGTCATACTTAAGTAAAACACTGTAAAATAGCATATTACAGTGTTTTTCCAGTATTACATTATGATTACAAAGGGTTACAAATCGTTGACAGTTTTATAGGCTTAGTGATATAAAATAGTTAAGGGATAGTTATTGGTGGAAGGAGTAAGAAAAAATGAAAAATATGAAGTTTTTATTATCTCTCCTAGTCATTACAATTTTAATTTCCACAGTGGCATTTGCCAATGGAGACTTGATTGTTAGGATGGATGGAGAAAAGGTGAAGGTTAGGGAAGTGCCAGTTGTATTAGATGGGAATCCGGTTTATTCAGATATACCAACCTTTATAAAAGATGGCTCAACTTTAGTACCTTTGAGATTTATAGCAGAAACATACGGTGCAAAAGTAGACTATCAACCTAAGGGTAGGAAGATCCTTATAAATCAGGATGGTAAGGAAATCGAGATGGCCATAAATAGCTCCAAGGTTAAGATAAATGGAGAAGGCAAGAAGATAACTGGAAATACTCCAAGATTAGTTTTAGCACCAGGACAGAGAAGTTCAAGCACTATGGTTCCCTTAAGATTTATTTCAGAGACTCTAGGCTATGAGGCAGATTATGATAAGGATGCAAAGGTTCCTTACATAAATACAAAAAAGGCTGAAGAGAAACCAGTAGAAGAGCCTAAGGAACCGGAAAAGCCGGTGGAAGAACCAGTAGAGGTAAGAGGCATAAAAAATATTGAACTAGTAAAGGGAAGTGGAGACCTATACAAGGTCAAACTTACTTCAACAGATAAGCTGGACTTTACAGTAAACAGTAAGTCCAAGCAGATAGTTTATACCTTTAAAAACACAGGATTAGCCTTGGAAGATGCTTCAAAGGAGAAAAATATAAGTGTTAATAAGAAACCTATAGAAAGCATTAGTATAAAAGAGGAAGCTTCAAATGTTAAGATGACAATAAACTTAAGTGAAAACTTAGATCTGGGCCAAAGGTTGATGAATGATGGAAAAGAGCTAATAGTTCACTTTGCAGGTAAGATTGCAGATGTAAGAATAGACAAGTACCAAGGAAAGGATGCTATAGTTATAGACCACACTAGGAAATCCAGTGTTAGGACCATGACTATGACAGATCCTAATAGATTGGTCCTAGATATTATGGACATGAACCTAGGCAAGGATTTTGTGGAATACAAGAAGGACCTAGGGATAATAAAGAATATAAGGGCATCTCAATTCACACCAGACAAAAGTTATTCTATAAATGATAGGGTAGTTAGGATGGTCTTTGACCTAAAGGAAAAGGCAAGTGATGATAACTTACAGGTTATAGAAGAAAATAATAGAATTATAGTTATCCCAACAAAGAGTATATCAAACTATATAGACTATAGGACCTATGGAGTGGAAGGAGATCTAACAGTAAAACTAGATAAGTCAGTAAACTATGACTATAGCTACAATGAATCCAGTAAAACTGCCTTTATAGAATTTCCACTAGGCTCTATAGATATGAATGAAGGATATATGGTCATATATGATGGCCTTGTAAATGAAATTTCCTTAGAGGAAAAATCTGGAAAGTTAGTCCTAGCCATAAGTTTTTCAAGAAGCTTAGAGCTAAGAGACCTAACTCAAGGTCAAAATACTTCAAACATAAAGCTACACCTAAAGAGGACTATGACAGGTAAGCCTTCAGACATGCTTATAGCTATAGATCCAGGCCATGGGGGTCACGACTCAGGTGCTGTAAATAAAACTTTAGGAATAAGAGAAAAAGATGTAATCCTACCAGTATCTTTAAAGGTAGATTCAAAATTAAAAAACAAGGGTTACAACACCTATCTAACAAGAGAAGATGACAGCTTTGTAGAATTAAATGAAAGAGGAAAGTTAGCCAACAATGTTAATGCAGATATTTTTGTTAGCATCCATGCCAACTCTTTTAAAAGTTCTTCAGCTAATGGAATAGAAAGTTTCCATAGTGGTACAGAGCAATCAAAAAATCTTTCAAAATATATTTTAGAGGAAATGGTAGCAGAAACTGGAGCCATAAACCGTGGACATCAGCTAAGACCAGGTTTAGCAGTTCTTAGAACTAGCAAGATGCCAGCAACCCTAGTGGAATTAGGTTTTATAACCAATCCTAAGGAGGGTCCAAATCTAACAGATGATAGCTATCAAGAGAGACTTGCAGATGCTATAGTTAGAGGTATAGAGAAGTATTTCTTATTTTATTAATTAGACGGGGTAACCCGTCTTTTTTAATTGAAATGACAAGTAAAAAGTTTTTTGGTAAGATAAGGGTAGATAAAGTATAGGAGATGTTTAATATGAATAGAATAGATGGTAGATCTTTTGATGACCCAAGAGATATAAAAATAGAGAGGGATTACCTGGTCCATCCAGATGGATCAGTTTTAATATCCTTTGGTAAGACAAAATTAATCTGTACAGCCATGATAGAAGAAAGGGTACCATTTTTTTTGAAAAATCAAAACAAGGGCTGGATTACAGCTGAGTATTCAATGCTTCCAGGAGCAACCAACATAAGAAAACTTAGGGACTCAACTAGAGGGAAGATTGATGGTAGAACTCAGGAAATACAAAGACTTATAGGCAGAAGCCTAAGATCTGTAGTAGACCTAGATAAAATAGGAGAGAGGACTATCTGGATAGACTGTGATGTTATACAGGCAGATGGAGGCACCAGGACAGCAGCTATAACTGGAGCCTATGTAGCCATGTTCCACGCTCTTTATAAGCTTTACGAGAATAAAAAGATAAAGGAATTCCCTATAACTGGAATCCTATCAGCTGTTTCTGTTGGAATAGTAGATGGTCAAGCTATGCTGGACCTTTGCTATGAGGAAGATTCAAGGGCAGATGTAGATATGAATATAATAATGCTTGACAGTGGAGAATATGTAGAGCTTCAGGGAACAGGAGAGAACAATAGCTTCTCTAGATCCGAGTTAAATAATTTATTAGATCTAGGTGAAAAGGGTATTAAAGATATAGTAGAAATACAAAGGGAGGCCCTGGCTGACCTTATAGATAAGTTAGAGAAAGAAGGTAGGTAGTATGAAAAAATTAATTCTATCCACAGGAAATAAAAATAAGGCTCTGGAGATTAGAGAAATCTTAGAGGATTTAAATATAGAGGTCTATACCAAGGACCAGGTAGGCTTAAAGGACTTTGATGTAGTAGAGGACAAGGACAGCCTAGAGGGAAATGCAGTTAAGAAGGCCTATAAGCTATCAGAGAAGGTAGATGGAATAGTTATGGCAGATGACACTGGTCTATTTGTGGAAGCCCTAGATGGCCAGCCAGGTGTTTTATCAGCTAGGTATGCTGGAGAAGAAGGAAATGACCAGGCCAACAAGGACAAGCTTCTTTCCGAGCTAGAGGGACTTGAAGGCCAGGACAGGAAAGCCTATTTTGAAACAGTTATAGCCCTAGTAACAAAAGAAGGCAAGCTAGAAACTATTAGTGGTATATGTAGAGGTACTATAGCTAAGGAGGAGCGAGGCCAGGGAGGCTTTGGCTATGACCCGGTATTTATACCTGAAGGCTATGATCAATCCTTTGCAGAACTAGGTCATGAAGTTAAGAATAAGATAAGTCATAGGGCCCTAGCTCTAGAGAAAATGAGAACTAGGCTAGTAGAACTATTAGAGGACTGATTTTTATGAAAATCTATGTAGTTAGTGATACTCATGGCAAGACAGATGAGTTTATAGATAAGGTAAGGGAGATAGGTAAGCCAGATATGATTTTTTTTCTGGGAGACTATGCAGAAGATGGGGAGAAAATTAAGAGGGAGCTTGGGCTCCCCCTTATAGGAGTTAGGGGAAATAATGATGTATTTAATCCTATATATGAGAAGGAAGAGCTGGTGGAAATAAATAATTTTAAGTTTTTCTTGACCCATGGCCATGAATATAATGTAAATTTTACCCTTAATAACCTATATTTAAGGGGAAAGGAACTGGCGGTAGACTGTGTTTTATTTGGCCATACCCATCAGGTTTTATTGGAGTATGAGGATGGTATATACCTGTTAAATCCAGGCAGTCCATCGCTTCCTAGGTCCAGGGAAAGAGATAAGACTTTTATAGAGTTGGACCTGGGTGAAAAAATAAATTATAAAATTTTAAAAATTATTTAGAAAAACTGTTGACTTTAAATCTAGCAGCTGGTATACTATGAAAGTGTTGGGGGTGAGAAAAACAAACACCTAAATCCAACAGCAGTTTCGCTCTTAGGAGTGAACTCCAACATGCACCTATAGCTCAGTAGGATAGAGCAATGGACTTCTAATCCATGTGTCGGGAGTTCGAATCTTCCTAGGTGCGCCATGAAAATTATATGGTGGGTATGGCCTAGTGGTTAGGGCGCCAGATTGTGGCTCTGGAGATCGTGGGTTCAAATCCCATTACCCACCCCATTAAATTTTCAAAATACTTTTTTTAAAAAAGTTTAAAAAAGTGTTGACAGGCAAGAAACAAAATGGTAAGATAAGTAAGTACTAAAAAGCATGACCCATTAGCTCAGTCGGTAGAGCACCTGACTTTTAATCAGGGTGTCCCGCGTTCGAGTCGCGGATGGGTCACCATAGGCGGGAATGGCGGAACTGGCAGACGCGTCAGACTTAGGATCTGATGCCGCAAGGCGTGGGGGTTCAAGTCCTCTTTCCCGCACCACATAAAATTGGCTTATAGGCCAATTTTTTTTGCTTTAAAATAGGAGGAAGCTATGACTCTAATATATATTTTATTAGTAGGTTTGATTTATATTTACTGGCAGATAAAATGCTTTAAGCTCGAGGAGATAAAACTTAAGAGCCCTAAGCTTGACAGCAGTATAAAAATATGTCAAATAACCGATTACCATAGTAGTAGGCAAATTGACCTAGATAGGCTTGTAGAAAAAGTAGGAGAATTCGATCCAGACTTTATAGTTTTAACAGGTGATATAATAGATAGGAGATCTGATCTTTACAGGATAAAGAAATCTCTAGAGCTAATAGAGGCCCTATCCAGCTTGAAAAAAGATTTATACTTCGTAACAGGCAACCATGAAATCTACAATCCAAATTTGAAATATTTTTTAAACTCCCTGTCCAAGCTAGGCGTAAATATTCTAGACAATAAATCTACCACAATAAATATAGGAAATAATAAAATAAAGATGGCAGGTATAAGATTTGATATAATAGAAGAAGACTACAGAAAATTTCTAGGCGATTTTTCAGAGTCTACACTTAATATCCTTCTAAGTCATTCCCCTAGACCATATTTAAGTTTTAAACTGGGAAAAGAGGATATAATACTATCAGGCCATACTCATGGCGGTCAGGTAAGGCTACCTCTAGTAGGAGCTGTAATAAGTCCATCAGAAGGCCTATTTCCTAATTATAGCAAGGGCCTATATAATATAAATGGAAGCAGTCTTTATATAGATAGTGGCCTAGGAACCAGCATATACCCTATAAGAATTTTAAATAGGGCTCAGATATCAAATATTACAATTGAAAGCGAGCACTCTTAGCTCAATTGGATAGAGTAACTGGCTTCGAACCAGGAGGCTGAGGGTTCGAGTCCCTCAGAGTGTACCAAAATACCTTAGGAAATCCTAGGGTATTTTTTCTCTTTATACATTATATAGGCTAAAAATTGGGTATAAGGAAAAGAGGGAGGGATTAAATATGAAGAAAGTTGCTCTATTAATAGAGGATATGTTTGATGAAAAAGAACTAGTATATCCTTATTTTAAGCTACAAGAAAAATATGAGGTCCATTTATTGGGAACGGAAGGAAAGAAAGGTTACAAAGGCAAGTCTGGTTTTACCATGGAAAGTGATTATAGTACTGATGAGGTAGACCCAGAAGATTATGACGGATTGGTTATTCCAGGAGGTTTTTCTCCAGACTATATGAGAAGATCAGAAGCGACCTTAAACTTTGTAAAAGCCTTAGACGAGAAAGAAGTTCCCATAGCAGCTATATGCCATGGTCCTTGGCTAATGGTGCCTGCTTGTAAGGTAAAAGGAAAGAAGATGACATCTTTTCCATCTATAAAAGATGATCTTATAAATGCAGGGGCAGACTATCTAGACCAGTCAGTAGTAGTAGATGGGAATTTAATAACTTCTAGAACCCCTAAAGACCTAGTGGACTTTATGGAAGAATTTTTTAAATTACTAGGCTAGTAAGAGAGGGGATATAAGATGAAGTGGATTTTAATATTAGTAGGCTTAATTGGTCTAATACTTGGGGCTATTTCCTACAGGGAAAATATGCACAGACCAAAACAAAGAAAAAAAGCCATAATCATAGTCTTAATATCTGTAATAATTTTCCTAGTAGCCATGTTTTTAAAAACATCCAATTAGATATTGGAAAGTTCCTAACAATATATTACAGGAGGTAGAAGGTTTGAGTTGTTTTTTAAGGATACAAAATCTCAGAGATGAATTTACTCTTTCAGAGCTTAAAATTTCAGAATATATTCTAGAAAGAAGTGTAGAATCTTGCGATATGACAGCAGAAGAATTGGCCACAGAAACCTCTACATCCCAAGCAAGTGTAATAAGGTTTGCTAAGAAGCTAGGATATTCAGGATTCCTGGATTTTAAGATAGAATTAGCTCGCAGCATAAACCAAGAGGATTTAGAACTTTCGGAGTTTGATGAAGGCTATAAGATTTCCGGTAACTCTGTAAAAATATGTGAAGATAATATAAAGGCCATAGAATATACATCTAGGTTAATAGACTTAGAGGCTGTAGATCAGGCCATAGATTTAATCTTGAAGTCAGATAGAATTAACATAGTAGCAGGAGGAAATGCTTATCTAGTAGGATTAGATTTGGAGTACAAACTAGTGGAGCTAGGGAAAGCAGCTGTAATCTATAAGGACCCTCATATACAGGAAATATCAGCTGGAAACCTAAGAGAAGAGGACCTGGTTATAGCTATATCTCAATGTGGTAAGAACGAGAATACCCTAAAGGCCACTAAAGAAGCAAAAAAGAATAATGTAACTATAATTAGCATAACTAAGTTTGGCTACAATCCTCTAAGCGATATAAGTGATATAAGGCTTTTCACCTCTGGAGTAGATGGCAGTATAGGCAAGGGTTCCACAAGTTTTAGAATGGCATTACTAACAGTTATAGATATTATCTATATAAACCTACTTGAGATTTACAAGAAAAAGAAACCAGATTTAATTACAGAAATATCAGAGGAATGTGATTAGAATCTAAAGTATACAATAGGGCTAGTTTTCTAGCCTTATTTTATTTTATCTATGTTAATATAGTATAGAGGAGGTTGATTATGGAAAAATTTATAAAAGCTATACCCAAGGTTGAATTACATTGCCATATAGATGGAAGCTTAAGAATAGAAAGTATGTATGAAATTCTTGGGCTTGAAGACAGAATAAGCCTAGAGGAATTTAAGAAAGAAGTTAGGGTTGAAAAAGAGTGTGCCAGCCTTAAAGACTACTTGGAGAAATTTGAAATACCTATAGAAGTTATGAATAGCCAGGAAAATATAGAAAGGCTTAGCTATGAAATCATGGAGGACCTATCTAAAGAAGGTGTCATGTATGCAGAGTTAAGATTTGCACCTAATCTACATAAGAGTAAGGATTTTAATATAGATGAGATAATAGAGGCGGTTATAGTTGGAATGGAGAGGGCAGAAAAAGACTTTTCCATAAAGGGAAATCTTATCTTAATCTGTATGAGACACCACTCCCTAGAGGATAATCTTAGGCTAGTTAGGCAGGGAGAGAAATTTTTAAAAAGGAAGTTAGTAGCCATAGACCTAGCAGGTAATGAAACTGACTTTCCGCCAGAGTTACACAAGGAAGTATTTGATCTGGCAAGAAATTTAGGATATAAGATAACAGTTCATGCTGGAGAAACAGGAAGCTATGAAAACATAGACTACTCTATTAGAGAGCTAGGCGCCAATAGAATAGGTCATGGAATAGCAGCTATAAAAAACAAGTCTACCATGAATCTTATAAAGGAGAAGAATGTAGTGCTGGAAACCTGTCCTATTAGCAATATGCAGACCAAGGCTGTAGAAAATATGGAAGATTATCCACTAATGGATTTTTACAACAGGTCATTGAAGGTATGTGTAAACACTGATAACAGAACTGTGTCAAATACTAGTCTTGAAAAAGAGTATAGATTTATAGTAGATAGGTATGGATTCACAAAGGAAGACTTGGCAAATATGATAAAAATAAGTATTTATGGCAGTTTTGCAAGTGATAAAGACAAGCTCTACATGTACACAAGATTAGAGGAATTTTTAGATGGAAAAATTTAAATTAGAGGACTCAGAAACGCATGTTTTAATGGAAAAAATAAAATTCTTCTTTCAGAGGGAGCTAGATTTAGACATAGGTGACTTAAAGGCCTATATGATTCTAGATTTCTTTTTGGATAAACTAGCAAAGGATATCTATAATATGGCCATAGAAGACTGCTATAAACACCTGGAAGACAGGCTGGAGGATCTCTATTCTCTTAAAATCTATAAATAATATCTAATAATATAATAATACTATTTACTTTAATAAAAAAAAGTTATATCATTTGTAGTGTTAGTTTAAAATATCTAGTCTGGTAATGGAGGAATTAAATGGAAGAATTAATATTTGGTGTCATAGGTGGGACAGCCTTGCTTATGTATGGCGTCGATATGATGGGAGATGGACTTGAGAAGGCTTCAGGAGAAGCTATGAAGAGAATCCTAACCGTTCTTACTGGTAAGGTTTGGTCAGCTTTTCTAGTAGGAATTTTAGTAACGGCTATAGTTCAAAGCAGTACAGCTGTAACAGTTCTAACAGTAGGATTTGTAAACTCTGGTCTAATGAAATTACCACAAGCAGTAGGTATAATATATGGGGCCAACATAGGAACAACGGTTTTAGCTCAGCTTATGGCCTTCAGCTTTAAGTTTCAGCTAACTGACATAGCACTTCCTATATTAGGTATAGGATTTGCTATAGAGAAAATCAGTAAGAATAAAAAACTAAAGCACCTGGGCCAAGCCCTAATGGGTTTTGGTATGATGTTTTTAGGTTTAAAGATATTAAATAGTGGTGTTCCCTACATGCAGGAAAGTGAAAGAATGAGATATTTCTTTAGCACCTATGCATCTAATCCAATCATAGGAATACTACTAGGAGCATTTGCAACGGCTATGGTACACAGTAGTGCAGCTACAACAGGTCTTGTAATGGTTTTAAGTCAGGCAGGACTAATAAGTTTACATGGTGCTGTATATATCATGCTAGGAAATAACCTAGGAACTTCTATAACGGCACAATTAGCCAGTGCATCAGGAAATATAAATGCAAGAAGAACAGCTTGGGCTCACACACTCTACAATGGGTTTGGAGTAGTCTTAACGCTTTTGTTTTTTCCTGTATTTATGAGTATGGTAAAAGCATTTACTCTTAAAACCAATGCTAATCCAGATATATCGGTATTTATTGCCAATTCACACACTTTATTTAATGCTATAAATGCAATTATATTTTTACCTTTAACAAAGTACTATGTAGCATTCTTAAACAAGGTAATAAAACCTAAAACTAGTTTACATCAGGAAAAGCACTATCTAGATGAGATACTTCTAGACACTCCAGTAGCTGCTCTAGAAGCATCTAAATTTGAAATTATAAGAGGAACAAAAATAGTTAAGGATATGTTAGAAACAACTATGGATATAGCCTATACAAAAGACACAGAGAAGCTATCAGATGTATTGGACCAGGAAGAAAGCATAAATATAATGCAAAAAGACCTAATGAAGTATATAATGAAACTTTCTCGTAGGGAGTTAACTAAAAGACAGTCTATAATGGTACCGGCTGTAGTAAGCTCTATAAACAATGTGGAGAAATCTGCAGACAGAGTAATAGAAATCTTATCCCTAATAGAGAAAAAACAAGATCAAAATTTAGATTTTAGTAAAGAAAGTATAGAAGAGCTTCAAATCTTAGAAAAAAAAGTTTTAGAAATGTGTGATATATCTTTAGAAAGTTTAAACGAGAATTTTTCAAGAGTTCATGAAATAAGAAATATAGAAAATGAAGTAGATTATCTGGCAGAAAAATTTCAAGATAACTATGTTGAAAGACTGCACAAGTCAAACTCAAATATAGACGCAGGAGTACTTTTCATAGATATGATTAGTCACTTGGAAAGAATAGCAGACCACATCTACAAGACCACTCTATATGCTCACGATGAGCTTATGGGTATAGAGAGAAAGCCAAAAGCTGAATCACTTTAAACACCTAGATAAATCTGGGTGTTTTTTTCTGAAAAAAAATAATTCTTTCAATAAAGTGAAATAAAATTTCATGAAAGAAAACAAAACCCCTGAATATCAGAGCATACAAGAGATTGATATAAGTGAAACAAATTTACATCCTGAAAAACCTTGAAAAAATATTTCTAATCAACTATAATGAAGTTATTGAATGTTAGAGGTGTTTAAAATGGCTAGGAAAGAAATGTTGTTAAGGTTTGTCTTAGCTATAGTTATGGGTGGAGTAATCGGCTACGAAAGAGAATATCAAAAAAGGCCAGCAGGGTTCATAACCAATATCTTAGTCTGTGTAGGAGCGGCAATAACAGCTATGATTCAGGTTAATCTAGTGGAAGACTCTATAAACTTGATTCAAATTTACCCTGATCTATCAAATGTGTTAAAGGTAGATAGTGGTAGAATAATATCTCAGGTGGTATCAGGAGTAGGTTTTCTAGGTGCAGGAACTATTATACATAACAAGGGCTCTGTAAAGGGACTAACAACAGCTGCAAGTCTTTGGGTAGTAGCCTGTATAGGTATAGCCATAGGAATGGGTTATTACTATTTAAGTATTATATCAACATTAGGGGTATATAGTGTATTAACCGTGCTTACTAGATTAAAGTTTCGTATTCAAGAAAAACATTGACTATTTTTTTGAAATGAAATGAAATATAATTTCTGATAATAATGAAATAGTCTGAAAAGATATAGGAGGAGAAAATTATGACTATTGATTTAAATAAACTTTCAACAGAGAAAATCAATCCAGAAACTAAAGATATAGACAAACTATCTACTTTAGAAATGGTTAAGTTAATTAATAATGAAGATAAAAAAGTAGCTTATGCAGTGGAGAGTCAGGTTGAAAATATAGCTAAGGCTATAGATGAGATTTCAGAAAGGCTTTACCATGGAGGAAGGTTAATATATATAGGAGCAGGAACAAGTGGTAGATTGGGCATCTTAGACGCTTCAGAATGTCCTCCAACCTTCGGCGTCGACCATGAATTAGTCCAAGGACTTATCGCTGGAGGTGAGAAAGCAATCCACATAGCAGTTGAAGGTGCTGAAGACAGTAAGGAACTGTCAGTAGAAGATTTGAAATCCATAAATTTTTCCAGTAAAGATGCTCTAGTAGGTATAACAGCTAGTGGAAGAACTCCCTATGTAATAGGAGGAGCAGAATATGCCAAAAGCCTAGGAGCTATAACTATAGGAGTTACCAATAATAAAGACTCAGAACTTGGACAAGTAGTTCATATTCCCATAGATGTAGAAGTTGGCGGAGAAGTTATAACAGGATCTACCAGAATGAAGTCAGGTACAGCTCAAAAGATGATTTTAAATACCTTAAGTACAGGGTCTATGATAAAGTTAGGTAAGGTATACGGTAACCTAATGGTAGATGTAGAATCAACCAACTTAAAGTTAAAAGAAAGATCCAAAAGAATAATAAAAGAAGCTACAGGTGTAGATGATAAAGAAGCCATAGAAAGTCTAGAAAAAGCAGATGGCTCAGTAAAATTAGCTATATTTATGATTCTTTCAGGACTAGATAAGGATCAGGCCCATAAGATTCTTAAGGAAAATAGAGGTTACATTAGAAAGGCACTTGAAGCAATAAAATAATAGGATTTCCTATTATTTTAATCTCAGGAAAAACCTTTTCATCAAAATCTAAAGACCTATAAATTAAAAAATAAGAATATATTCCGATGTAATAAGTAGGCCTATAGATATAGGTTTATAAGTTCTTAGTTTACAAGTAATTAATAACCACAAGCAATGCTATTAATTACTTTATATAATTATAAAAATATTAAATTAGGAGGGTTATAGATGGCTAAAATGTCACCTAAAGAATTATCTGAGAAGATCTTAGGTCTAGTTGGCGGTAAAGACAATATAGAATCTGTTCAGAACTGTGCAACTAGGTTAAGATTAATACTTGTAGATAATTCAAAAGCAGATAAATCTGCCTTAAACAATCAAGAAGGAGTCCTAGGGGTAGTTGAACAAAGTGGACAATTACAATTAATTCTTGGACCAGGAACAGCAGGAAAAGTAGCAACAGAAATGGGTAAGCTAGTAGGAGTAAAAGTAGCTAAAGCTGGCAATGAACCTATAACAAAGGAAAAGCTTAAGGAGAAAAACGACACACCATTTAAGAGATTTTTAAAGCATTTATCAAATATTTTCATTCCTTTAATCCCAGCATTTGTTGGATGTGGTGTAATCTATGGTACAGCTAAGCTTTTAAACCAGGTAGAATATATAAACGAAAACACTTATGCAATGTTAAAGGTTATTGGTAAGGCAGTATTTACTTACATGAATATTATGGTGGGTATGTACACAGCCAAAGAATTTGGTGGTTCAATAACTCTTGGAGGAGCAATAGCAGGTATTTTAAGTGCACCAGGACTTAAAGACGTAGTAATAAATGGTGAAAACCTAGTACCAGGTGCAGGAGGAGTTATAGCAGTACTACTAGCAGTAATGTTAGGATCTCTACTAGAGAAAAAATTAAGAAAAATAGTACCTTCAGCAATAGATCTAATC
This sequence comes from Tissierellales bacterium, assembly GCA_030152145.1. Classification (GTDB taxonomy): domain Bacteria; phylum Bacillota; class Clostridia; order Tissierellales; family JASKZW01; genus JASLIL01. The sequence continues at coordinate 5,274 of JASLIL010000120.1, read as the reverse complement.
ATAACTCCAACAGTAGTACTACTAGTAATAGGACTAGGAAGTATATATGTATTCCATCCACTAGGAGTATTCTTAACAGAGAAAATAGCAGTTGGAGTAAATGCACTAATAGACAAGGGTGGTTTCCTAGTAGGAGCTATCCTATCAGGAGCATTCCTACCACTTGTAATGACAGGCTTACATAGAGCACTAACGCCTATAGAAGTAAGTCTATTGCAGGAAACAGGCCTAGACCTACTAAGACCTATCCTAGCTATGGCAGGAGCAGGACAAGTAGGAGCAGGTCTAGCAGTATATTTAAAAACTAACAACAGAAAATTAAAAAATGTAATAGCAAGTTCACTTCCAATAGGTATTCTAGGAATAGGAGAGCCACTAATGTTTGGTGTAACACTACCACTAGGTAAGCCATTCATAACAGCTTGTTTAGGATCTATGTTAGGTGGAGCTTATATTTCAGTAATGAAGGTTGCCTCAACAGGTATAGGCCTATCAGGTCTACCATTAACTCTACTGATACCATCAGAAAGTATGGTTCACTACCTAATAGGTACTCTTTTAGCTTATGCAGGAGGATTCCTACTAACCTACTTCACAAAGTGGGATGATCTATCAGAAGATGCAGAAGCTATGGAAGGCAACTCAGTATTAAACGAAGTATTACACCTAAACTAATAGTATAGGGGGACTTAAAATGAAATTTGACTTTCATATGCACTCAGTCTATTCAGATGGAAGTTCAACAGCCAGAGAAATATTTGAAAAGGCAAAAGAGCTAGACCTAAAAGCCATAGCAGTAACAGACCATGACACAGTTCTAGGTCTAGAGGAAATAGACAAACTCAGCAAGGAATATGCTATACCATTTATTCCAGCAGTAGAATTTACAGCCGTAGAAAAAGGAGTAAAGTTCCATGTCCTAGGGTATAATATAGATTATAAGTCCCAGGAGCTTATAGATTATTCTAAAAAATTACTAGACTATTTAAATAATAAATCTAAAAAGCAAATTGCTCTTATGAAAGCAGATGGTATAGACATAGAAGAGGAAGAATTTTTTAAGCTAGGTCAGGGAGGTCCACTCTATAGGGCCAAGCTACTTCAAACCCTAGCAAACAATAAGCTCATAGAAGATCAGGAAATAATGCAGCTTATTAAACCCTACTTTGGAGAAGCAGGACCATTTTTTGTAGACGGAGATTTTGATTTCTATGATTTTAATAGAGTAGTAAGCTTAATCAAAGACAATGGAGGTCAAGTAGTACTGGCCCATCCAGAGAAGATTAAGAAGAAGGACCAAGACCTATATTACGTCATACTAGACAGTGGTAAACTTGATGGAGTGGAGATCTACCACCCATCAAATGGAAAAACTGTAAGAGAAGAGTTAAGAAAGTTAGCCATGGAAGAAAAGCTCCTTATAACAGGAGGATCAGACTATCATGGTAAGTACAACAAGCGAGGCACACAAATAGCAGGAATAGACATAGGTCAAGAGGTCTATGATAATTTAAAAGCTTATTTGAAAAACATTTAAAAAGATAGGGGACTCTAGCTTCCCTATCTTTTTTTAATATTCAGAAATATTATTCAATAAAGACTTAAAATTAATGTAATAATCTGATATTATAGTAATATACATCATGGATTTCAATAAGGAGTGGAAAATGTATGAGCAGCATACTAAGAATCAAAAGTCTTAAAAATGAGTTTACAGGATCAGAAAGCAAGATAGCAGATTACATAATAGAAAATCCAGAAGAGGTTTCTCAGTTAACTGCAGAAAAATTAGCAGCCAATACTTCAACTAGCCCAGCTAGTGTAGTTAGATTTTCAAAGAAAATAGGCTATGAAGGCTACCAGGACCTTAAAATAGCCCTAGCAAAATCAACTATAATACACAGCAATAAAAATAAAATATATGAAGCAGTAACAACAGACGACACATCAGAAGAGATAATTCAAAAAATATCTGCAGAGAACATAAAGATAATAGAAGACACCTCCAGGCTCTTAGATAAAAATGCCCTAAGTGAAGCAACCACTGTAATCTTAAATGCAGGGAAAATAAATATATTTGGTATAGGCAGCTCCTATCTGGTAGGAGGGGATCTTCAATATAAACTCCTAAGAATAAATATGCCAGCATCTATATACCAAGACCCTCATCTCCAACTGGTAACAGCATCTAATATGGCCAGGGGAGATGTGGCAATAGGTATATCCCACAGTGGGAAATCTAAAGAGACTTTTGACGCCCTAAAGGTAGCCAAGGAATCAGGAGCAAAGATAATATCCATAACCAAATATGGATCTAACCCTATAAGCGACCTGGCAGACATAAGGCTCTACACAGCAGAATCAGAAAGAGGATTTAGAATGGGAGCAATCTCATCAAGAATAGCCCAACTAACTATAATAGACATGCTCTTTGTCAACATAGTAAAGGAAAACTATGAAGACATACCACAGTACATATTGAAAAGTGGCAGTTTGGTAGGCAATCTAAAATTAGATAGAATCTAGAAAGATAAAACACAGAAACCCTAAAATCCAATGAGGATGGAAGGGTTTTTTTCTGATAAATATAAATAGTTCTTAGAATTAAAATCTTGTAGTATGGATCTGGATAGGCTATAGTCAAATAAGAGCTAGTATGATAAAAGAAGATGACTATAGTACTATTTATTACAATGCAGCATTAATCTAAAATAAATACTATTGAATAGGAGGGTTCTTATGTTTTTTTACATAAAAAGTCACTGGGCAATAAGTTTACTGGTAGCTTTCCTACAGATATTAGTTTGGGGTATGCAGGCCTTGGTTCAAGTTTTACTAATTAAAACTTTTGATGCAGCCCTAAGCTTAGATTTTACCAATTTCATAAATTGGACCTTAATAAGCCTTGGCTCCTGGTCCTTATACTTCCTAATAGGAATTATAGAAGCTTATTTTCAGGGACAAGCCATTAGAAGCTTAAATAACCAAGTACGTCATGACCTGTATAGATCTATAATAGATAAAAATCATCTAGAATATCACTCCCTTGACTCAGGTCAATATATATCCTGGATAAGCAATGACATAAAGCAAATTGAAAAACTGGCTTGGGAACCTTTCTTTAACAGCATAGGTAGGTTAGCACAGGTTTTTTGGAGTATCCTTGTTCTAGCATGGATAGACTGGATTTTACTAGTAGCTGCAATTTTTACAGCTCTGATCATGTGGATTCTACCAAGACTATTTGAAGAAAATATGGAAAAGCTAGCAAGAAAAAATTCAGAAATTGAAGGAAAGGCAATATCAAATCTAAAAGACTTAATATCTGGTCTAGACACCTTACATATATTTGGAAGACAAGCCCTCTTTCTAGAGAAAGCTGATTCTGCTAGTGATGAGATAGAAGTTACAAATTATAGATTAAAATATACTCAAGCCAAGATAGGAGGAGTAATTGGGATTATAAGTGTATCTCTTCAAATAATGTCAAATGTTCTAATACTTCTACTGGTATTTGCAGGAAGAGTCAACCTATCAGTAATGGCTGGAGCCAGTAATTTAATATCAGGAGTTAGTAATGGTTTTGACAACATAGCCAAATATCGCCTATCCATATCTGCAAGTAAGGCATATTTTAATAAGATACAAGCTAGACCAGAAAAAACCATTGATGAAAAAATTAAAAGGGATGAAATAATAGGGAAAAGTATAAGTATAGAAGAACTTGAATTCTCCTATGGTAAACAGCCAGTATTAAGTGATATAAATATGTATTTTAAAAAGGGAGGCAAATACGCTCTTATAGGCCCATCAGGATCAGGTAAAACAAGTTTATTAAAGTTAATACTAGGATGGCAGAGGAATTATAGGGGAAGTATAAAATTTGATGGCCTAGATTCAAGAAACTATTCAGTAGAAGAGATTCAGAAGGAGATTACCTATATTCAGCAAGATGTATTTTTATTTAACAGCACTATAATAAAAAACATAACTTTAGACAAGGAGTTTCCTAAAAACAAAATAGAAGAAGCAATAGAAAACAGCGCCCTAAAAGAAGATCTGCTAAAGATGCCTGAGGGTTTAGAAACCATTGTAGGGGAAGCTGGAGAAAATATCTCAGGAGGCCAAAGGCAGAGAATAGCAATAGCAAGAGCCCTCCTTTACAATAGGTCCATACTATTTCTAGATGAAGCAACAAGTGGTTTAGATAAAGAAAATGCTGATATTGTAGAAGGAAAACTTTTAGAAAATCCAGACTTAACCCTAGTCTTCATAAGCCACCATCTATCGGAAGAAAGGAAAAAAGAGTTTGATAGGGTATATGAACTAAAAAAATCAGGCCTTTAATATTCTTATAATTAGTAATAAATGAGAGTTAAAACCTATCATAGATGTAAACTAACTAGATACAAGAGAATATCAAATACCATAGAAAAAAGCCTAGCTCCCTCGGGAGACTAGGCTTAAGCTGTTAATCTAAGTATACAATTAGACTATATGAAAATCAAGAATAAAAAGGCCTATTTAACCTCTTTTAATAAATCTTCTACAGATATACCATATAAATCAGCTAGAATAAAGAGATTTGATGTACTTGGATCAGAAAGACCATTTTCCCATTTAGAAACTGCCTGTCGACTAACTCCCACAGCTTCAGCCACAAACTCCTGGGTCATTTTAGAAGAAGTCCTATGATATTTCAAAATTTCTCCAAGAGATTTTTTTATTTCGACTTGCTCATCCCTTATTTCCTTAGAGTTTATATACTTTAAGAGAGCACGAATTACAAGAACTACTAAAAAGACAAACAATGCTATAAATGGTATAACAAACAAGCTAACAACTAGAAGTTTTTTCACTTTACCAATCCTCCTTTCTTAACCCTCTATATATTCTAGCAAAAAAACTTGGTTGCCACCATCAACTATAAGTCAAATACAGGTTGCAGTTTAGTTGCCTAGTTAAATATAGGAGATAATTTATTAGTATATTTCTTATTACTTACTAGATTGTAAGTACTTATGGTAGTTTATAGAAGATATTGAGTTTAATCTATTACTATGATATATACTATAGCTAAGTAGCAAATAATATATATAATCACTATAAAAATCTTAAGAAAGGAGAATATAAGTGAGTGGATTTAAAACACCCATAACAATAAAAGATGCTATGGAAAAAATACACACAAGAGATTTCTTATTACCAGCTATTCAAAGAAAGTTTGTGTGGAGTCATACACAAGTTGAATTGTTATTTGATAGTATTATGAGG
>JASLIL010000095.1 GCA_030152145.1 Tissierellales bacterium | reverse complement strand
TACCCACCCTGTCCATTACACAAAGGCTGTGATTGTATAGATCCAAACTGTGATTGGGGTTTTGCTGGTCAAAGCCAATCATTGAGTCTAAATCTTCAAATAGAAGCTTTAAAATATCCATCTCTTCCAATAATCTTATACCCTTAGATGGCTTTTTAGATAGGAGAATCTTAAAAAATTCATCTCTGATTCTTTCCCTGCTAATTAAGCTTAGGTTTTTCCCATACTTTTTCATGGCATGGGCTGTTTCTTCTTCAATATCAAAGTCTAGGCTTGTAGCAAATCTTATGGCCCTTAGGATTCTTAGGTAGTCTTCCTCTAACCTCTCATCTGGTCTTCCTACGCTTCTTATTATTTTTCTTTCAAGGTCTTCCCTGCCCTTAAAAGGATCTACTAGACCATCCTCTTTTCTATAGGCCATGGCATTTATGGTAAAATCTCTTCTTCTTAGGTCTTCTATAATAGAGTCTGAAAACTCTACCCTATCTGGTTTTCTTCCATCACTGTAGTTTCCATCAGATCTGAAACTGGTTACTTCTATATTCTGACCCTGATTTACTATATTTATAGTTCCAAAGGCCTTGCCTACTAGGACTTTAGTCTTGTCGTAAAAGACCTTCTCTATTTCATCTGGTCTGGCCCTTGTAGCAAGGTCATAGTCCTTGGGTTCTAGCCCTAGAAGCTGGTCTCTGACAGATCCTCCTACTAGATAGGTCTTGTAGCCATTTTCTTCTAATCTTTCTACTAGTTCTAAAGCATATTCTGGTATATACATATTTTCACCTACTGTCTATTTCCTGGAAAGCCATATTAAAAACTGACTCCACAAAATGGAGTCAGTCTTATATTACATCTGTTCTCTTACTATTTCTGCACCTTTTCTTAGAGCCTTCTCATTTATTGGAAGTAAGTGTGCACGGTGTTCACCAAATACTTTTGTGAAACCTTTTAATATAGATTCTAACTCTACTGTTTTTGTAGCTTCTATATATCCACCTAGCATAACCATGTTGGCTACTCTTGCATTTCCTAGTTCATCTGCTGCTTCATTTGCTGGTATATAGTAGGCGTTTATATCTTCTCTTTCTACCTTAGCATCTATTAGTGATGAGTTTACGAAGATATTTCCTCCCGCTTTGATTTCAGCTTCAAACTTATCTAGGGAAGGTTTGTTCATAACAACTGCTCCTGTTGCTGTTGTTACTACTGGTGATCCTACTGGTTCTGATGATACTATAACGCTACAGTTAGCTGTACCACCACGCATTTCTGGTCCATAGGATGGTAACCATGAAACATTTTTATTTTCGATCATTCCTGCATATGTTAAAAGTTGTCCGATAGCCATAACTCCTTGACCACCGAAACCTGCCATAACTACTCTATCTTCCATTCTATTTAACCTCCTCTTCCTCAGGAGTTCTAAAGTTTCCTAGAGGATAATATGGTATCATGTTATCTTCTAACCATCTTAGTGCTTCTACTGGTGTTAAGCCCCAGTTAGTTGGACATGTTGATAGAACTTCTACAATACCGAATCCCTGGCCCTTCATTTGAACTTCAAAGCATTTCTTTATAGCTTTCTTAGCTTTTCTAATTTCTGCTGGAGTAGTAACTGTTACCCTCTCAACAAATTTAGCTCCGTCTATAGTTGCTAAAAGTTCTGCCATTCTTAGTGGCATACCACTGTGCTCTTCAGTTCTACCTAAAGGTGCTGTAGTTGCTTTTTGGCCTATTAAGGTAGTTGGTGCCATTTGTCCACCAGTCATACCATAAATAGCGTTATTTACGAAAATTGTTGATATCTTTTCTCCACGGTGAGCTACGTGAACTATTTCAGCTGTACCGATTGAAGCCAAGTCTCCGTCTCCTTGATAGGTAAAGACAAAGTTGTCTGGTCTAACTCTTTTTATACCAGTTGCAACTGCTGGTGCTCTTCCGTGAGCTGCTTCGTGCATGTCGCAGTTAAAGTATTTATAGGCTAAAACTGAACATCCTACTGGTGCTACACCAATAGCTTTTTCAGTTAATTCTAATTCTTCTAAGCACTCTGCTACTAGCTTATGGATGATACCATGAGTACATCCTGGGCAGTAATGAGTCTGAGCATCTGTAAGTGCTTTTGATCTTTCATATACAATAGTCATTACTTGTCACCTCCGCAGATTTTCTTAACTTCTTCTATAATCTCCTCTGGTGTAGGAACCATTCCACCTGTTCTACCATAGTGGTAGGCTGGCATTCTTCCTTCTAGAGCTATCTTAACGTCGTCAATCATCTGTCCTGTATTCATCTCAACGTTTAGAACTGCCTTACAGTCTGGATTGATCTTGTCAAACTCTGCATATGGATATGGCCATAGGGTAATAGGTCTTATAAGTCCTACTTTATAGCCTTCTTTTTCTAGTTGAGTTATAGCTGTTTTAGCTATTCTTGCAGTTGTACCATAAGCTGCAATAACTACGTCTGCATCTTCTATCTTATAGGATTCAACCTTTACTTCATTTTCTTTTATTACTTGGTATTTAGCTTGTAGCTGCTTGTTGTGCTCTTCTAGTTCTTCTGCTGCTAAATATAGTGAGTTTATGATATTAGGTTTTCTATTTCCACCAGTTCCATCTGTAGCCCAAGTTTTTTCTGGTAATTCTCTTTTCTTAGGTTCCTTAAATTCAACTGGCTCCATCATTTGACCTATCATACCATCTCCAACTATCATAACTGGATTTCTGTATTGGTCTGCAATGTCAAAACCTTCTATGATCAAGTCTACTAACTCTTGAACGTTTGCTGGTGCTAGTACCACTAGTCTATAGTCTCCATTTCCTCCACCTCTAGTTGATTGGAAATAGTCTGTTTGTGATGGCTGGATACTTCCTAGTCCTGGTCCACCTCTCATTATATTTACTATAACACAAGGTAGCTCTGCACCTGCTATATAAGTAATACCCTCTTGCTTAAGTGATATTCCTGGGCTTGATGATGATGTCATTACCCTCACTCCAGCTCCTGCTGCTCCATAAACCATATTTATAGCTGCTACTTCTGATTCTGCTTGTAAAAAGCATCCTCCTACCTTAGGCAACTCTTTTGACATGTATTCAGGTAATTCACTTTGAGGTGTTATAGGATAACCAAAGAAGTATTTACAACCAGCTGCAATAGCTGCTGCACCTATAGCCTCATTACCTTTCATGAGTACTTTTTCCATGTATATAACCTCCCTAATTTAACTAGTCTTCTTTTTTGATTCTCTCCACAGTAATAACTGAGTCTGGACACATGTTGGCACAGTTTGCACAGCCTATGCACTTATCCATTTCAACCACATGTGCTGGGTTATAACCCTTAGCATTTATCTGTGATCTATCTAAAGATATTATCTTCACTGGACATACTGAAACACATAGTCCACATCCTTTACAATAGTCTTGATTAAAAGACACCTTACCTTGAACCTTAGCCATATTAACCCCCCTAATCTAAAAAATATTACATCATCCATTCATCCCTCATAAATAGCTTAAGAGGTAGAACTTCTCCTTCAATGTTGTCTGGTATTTCTTGGGCCACACTTTCAAGTGCAGCTATATACTTAACTGGAACATTAGCCCTTTGGGATAATGCCTCAGCTAAAGCCTGTCCTTTAAGCACATCTTCTAGGCTGGTAGCCTTTAACATGTGGGTATTATTTATAATACCTGTAATCTTAGCTCTTGATGTATCTTCAATCTTTCTCATATATTCTAGGGCCTTTTCTACTGTTTGTGTTTCTGGCCTATTGGCATTTAGTACAAAAAACATATCATAGTCTTCTTCCTCAAAAAACTCCTTGAATCTACCAAGGGCTCTAGCCCCAACTGGGTCTCCACCAACATCTATAACTCCCTGATAGTCCTCATTTAAAAGAGGCATAACTGATTGAGCTGAAACTGCTGGTATATCTACAGCAGACGCCTTTATGGAACTGCTTATTACCTTTATACCTAGGTCTTCTAGCTTGTCTTCAGCCTCTCTGCTTCTAAAGTAGAGATTTACAATATCTAGGTCAACCAAGACTACCTTATCAAAATCTTCCTTTAACTTGGCTGCATAGTTTACGCTAACTTCAGTTTTTCCACTTCCATAATGACCAACAAAAAATCTCACTCGCTTATCTTTTTTCAACATACCATCACCTATGTCCTTAATATTCTTTAGCCTCTTCCTCTCCTAGTAAAACTCTTAAACCACCTTCTGCCAATGCCATAAGTTCATCTTCTCCAGGATATACTACTAGGTCAGCCAGAAATTTCACTCTCTTCTCTATCCATCCTGTAAAATCTTCATCATAGGCAATTCCACCAGTCAGGATTATAGCATCTATATCTCCTTCTAGGACTGTTGAAACAGCACCAATTTCCTTTGCTACTTGATAGGCCATAGCTTCATATATAAGTCTAGCATAGCTATCGCCTTCCTTAACTCTTCTACTAACCTCTATACCATCATTTGTATCTAAATAGGAAACCAAACCACCATTTCCCTTTATTAATTTCTTAACTTGATCCAGGCTATATTTACCTGAATAGCAAAGCTTAACTAGGTCTCCCACTGGTAGAGAGCCTGATCTTTCTGGCGAGAAAGGTCCCTCTCCATCTAGGGCATTGGATACATCTACTACCCTTCCCTTTTTGTGGCAACCTACTGAAACTCCTCCACCTAAATGAGCTATTATAAGATTTAAATCCTCATATTTTTTACCTAGGCTAGCGGCATACCTTCTTCCAACTGCCTTTTGGTTTAGGGCGTGGAAAATACTCTTTCTTTCAATTTCTTTCAGTCCTGAAATCCTAGCTATTTCTTCTAGTTCATCAACAACAACAGGGTCTACTATAAAAGCCTGTCCATCTGCTTTCTCAGCTATTTCCTTAGCTAAAATTCCACCTAGATTTGAGGCATGCTCTCCTAAAACTCCTACCTTCAAATCATCTAACATCTTTTGGTTAACCTTGTAGGTACCACCTTCTATAGGATTTAACAGCCCTCCTCTACCAACAACTGCGTCTAGATCCTTGACTTCTATATTGTTATCCTTAAGGGCCTGTAAAATTATATCTCTTCTAAATTCATATTGATCAAAAATACTATCATACTTTTCTAGCTCTTCAACTGAATGTCTTAGAGTTTTTTCAAAAACCAAATTTGTATTTTCATAAAGTCCAATCTTATTGGAAGTTGAACCTGGATTTATTACTAAAATTTTATATAAGTTTGACATGGATATCCTCCTTACTTAGATGCTAAAAGTGCACTTAGGGCTATAGAGTAAAGTTTTGATTCCTCATTGTCTGCCCTAGATGTTAAAACTATAGGAGCCTTGGCACCTAGAATAATACCTGCTGATTTTGCTCCACCTAGGAAGGTCAAAGCCTTGTAAAGAACATTTCCTGCCTCTATATATGGAACCAATAGGACATCTGCATCTCCTGCAACTTCACCTTTTATACCCTTATGCTCAGCTGCTTCCTTTGATATGGCATTGTCTAGGGCATAAGGTCCTTCTACTATACAGCCAGATATTTCACCAGATTTATTCATCTTAACTAGCTCCTGTGCATCTACAGTAGCTGGCATTTTTTCGGAAACGGTTTCCTTGGCTGCCAAAACTGCTAACTTTGGATTGTCTATATCTAGAGAGTGACAAAGTTCTACAGTGTTCTCTATTATTTGCTTTTTCTGTTCTAGGCTTGGGCTGATATTCATAGCAGCGTCAGTTACAAAGAAAACCTTATGGTAAGTTTCTATATCAAATATGGCTGCATGACTTAAAACCTTTCCAGTTCTTAGGCCTATTTCCTTGTCTAAAACAGCCTTTAAAATTGTAGCTGTATCTACTAGACCCTTCATAAGTATTTGAGCTTGGCCCTTACTTACCATTTCAGTAGCTAGTCTTGAAGCCTCTACCTTATCCTTGGTATCAACTAGTTCTATCTTGTCTAAATTAAATCCTATTTCCTTGCTGATCTTTTCAATTTCTTCCTTGTCTCCTACCAATATAGGATCTACTATTCCTAGTTCATTGGCATTTTTTACAGCTAAGAGGACTTCCCTATCTGCTGCCATAGCTACAGCCATTTTTCTACTTCCTTTTGACCTAGCTAGTTCTAAAAGTTCCTTAAAGTCCTTGATCACATAATCACCTCATCATAGTTTTTAACTTCTTCTATAGCTTCCTTAATTCTTATATAACCTTTATTTAAAGACTCCATTTCATTTTCTCCTGGGTAAATCTGGATATCTGAAATAAAGCCCACTTGTTTTTTCAAGCAACTGACTATATAGTCAGAATAACTTAAGCCTCCAGTTAAGACAATACTATCTACCCTACCTTCTAGAACTGCTGCCATAGATCCTATTTCCTTTCCAATTTGATAGATCATAGCATCATATATTAGCTTGGCATAGATGTCCCCACTATTAATTTTTTCTTCAATAATACGGCCATCATTAGTTTCCAGGTAGGACATAAGCCCACCATGGCCCTTTAACATTTTATTTAGGTTTTTATAATCGTATTGATCTGAGTAGCATAGTTCT
>JASLIL010000090.1 GCA_030152145.1 Tissierellales bacterium | reverse complement strand
TAGTGAACTATAGCAGCATTTGGTCCAAAAGATGAAATAGGCTCAAAGCTTGGACGGATAAAGCCACCTTGCTCAGCACGAAGCTCATCTAGTTTGTTTGATGCTGATATTTCTGTAATCTTTTCCTTGCCAACATTGTGCTTTAACCAATACATAAACTTAACATGGGCAATAGAATCCTTAAGTTGCGCCTTTCTTATATTGGCTATTTCCGTATCATTTTTTATAGCCTTCATAACTATAGCAGGATTCATAGCCTCTACCTTCTTAACTTCTTCAGGAATGTTGTTGTATAGGGCATAGTTAGTTTTTCCTGGATCTACTAACACAACATCATCTAGGCTAAACTTCTTCACATCATCATAAACTTGATTGTATGGGTGAATGTGCTCTACACCATTCTCTTTAAGCTTAGCTATGATCTCATCATTTAACTTTCTCTCATCAAGATAAATATGAACCTCATCCATAGTTATAATAGCATAGCTTAGTACTAGTGGGAAAAACTCTATATCATTACCACGAATATTAAGCATCCAAACTATATCGTCTAGAGAGCAAACAACATGTTTGTTAGCTCCATGTTTCTTCATTTCCTCTCTAATTCTCTTAACCTTTGACTCAGTAGTTTCACCAGCATATTTAATATCTAGATTAAAAGCAGGTTCCTCAGAAAGAACTGGACGATCCTCCCAGATTTCATCAATTAAATCCAAGTCATATTTAATCTTAGCCTTCTTATCCTTAACTATCTCTTCATAGGCCTGTCCCTCGCTAACAGAAACAACTCTACCATCAAAACCTAGAGTTTGACCTTCTTTAAGATTATCTCTAACAAATTCCACAATAGTAGGAACTCCAGGTTCCCCCATTTTGAAAAGATCAACAGTGCTACCCTTTAATTGTTTTTCAGCTTGAATGAAATACCTTCCATCAGTCCAAAGTCCTGCCTCTTCTCTAGTAATAACAGCAGTACCAGCTGAACCTGTAAAACCAGTGATATACATTCTAGCCTTAAAATGCTCTCCTACATACTCACTTTGATGAAAGTCTGCAGTAGGTACAATATATATGTCTATATTGTTCTTTTCCATAAGTGCTCTTAAATTCTTTAGTCTATCTACTACTTCCATAATTCATGCTCCTTTCAATTTATCTATATAAATAACAGTCTTTTAAAGGCTGGTATTAATCATTTTTATTAAGCCAGTCAATAAGAACCTCTATATACTTTTTGTTTTCATCAACAAAAGGCATATGGCGGCTAAACTCAAATAGCTCCCACTCACTATTAGGAATATTATCATAAAGTTCCTTGGCAATAAGTGGAGAACAAAGATCTAAAAGTCCGCTAGTAACAAGAGTAGGTGTTTCTATAGACTTGATTTCTTCTGTATAGTCATAATCCCTTAAAGTACCTCTAGGAGCGAATTCTGACTGACCCCAAGCAGTAATATAGGATTCACCACCAGAAGCAGGCTTAGGTCTTCTAAGACACTCAGGAGATTCCTCTGTAACCTCAGCAGCACAGTGACGAAGCATAAATTCGTCTACAGCCTCTATATACTTAGGATTACTATAGTCTCCTTTGGCTTCACAGCTTTCTATGGCTTCCTGCATATCTTTAGGAAGGTAGCCAATCCTTCTTCTTTGCTCTCTTTCCCATATTTCAGCTGAAGCCAGGGTACTGGAAAGAATATAGCTTTTTACGCCCTCAGGCTTGTGGTCACAGGCATATATAATAGCCAGCATTCCACCCCAGGATTGACCTAAAATATGTAGCTCATCTAGATCCAGATGTTTGCGAAGTGCTATAAGCTCCTCAGTCCAAACTTCCTTATTCCAAAGGTCAGGACGGGAAGGAGTAGCAGATTTACCAGATCCTAGTTGGTCATACATTATAACCTGGCGACCATCTTTTGCAACTTCATCAAGTAGTTCAAAGTAATTGTGAGAGGAACCAGGTCCTCCATGTAGTAATAATATGGGCTTTTTGTTACCAGTATTTTCTCCCACTATTCTGTAGTATGTTTTATATTCTAGAAATGGCATGCAGCCTTCAGTAATTTTCATAAAACCCTCCTCAATATTTATTACCTTAATCACATTATAACCTAAAAAGACTAAAATAAAAAATAAAGAAGGGCTAATTTTAGGTTATTTTATAAGTATACTTTTAATATAAACTTAATCGATATTAAAAAAATTTTACTCCTATGAAATGAGAGACTTATCCAGCTAAAAAGATTTTTAAAATATAAAAAAATTATCTAAAGGTCAGAAAAAATAAAAAAAGTAAGAAAGACAGATATTTATGGAGAAAAAAGGATATAATATAGAATAGGTAAGTTTATTTAAGTTTAAATATTTAAGAAAATTGAAAATTAGACTTGATTATAGAAAACTTATGATTTATCATATTAATTAGAAGTTAGCACTTAAGACTATAGAGTGCTAAAGAGTGCTAAAACATAAAAAATAGGAGGTATACAGTATGAAGCTTAAACCATTAGGAGACAGAGTAGTTATAAAGAAAGTAGAAGCAGAAGAAACTACTGCATCAGGAATAGTTATTCCTGGATCAGCTAAAGAAGAGCCACAAATGGCAGAGGTTATTGCTATAAGTGAAGATATTATAAAAGATGAGAAGTCTGATTTAAAAATTGGAGATAAAGTTATATCATCAGACTATGTAGGTACAAAGGTAAAACTTGATGGTGAAGAAGTTACTATATTAAAATTAACTGATATCTTAGCAATTGTAGAATAAATAAGGAGTGTGGTTTAAATGGCTAAAGAAATTAAATTTGGTGAAGACGCACGTCGCTCAATGGAAGCTGGAATAAATAAACTAGCAGATACTGTAAAAGTTACATTAGGACCTAAGGGAAGAAATGTAGTTTTAGACCAATCATTTGGTGCACCGCTTATTACAAATGACGGAGTTAGCATAGCTCGTGAAATAGAACTTGAAGATAGATATGAAAATATGGGAGCACAGCTTGTAAAGGAAGTAGCAACAAAAACTCAAGATGTAGCAGGAGATGGTACAACTACTGCAACACTTTTAGCTCAAGCTATTATAAGAGAAGGTTTGAAAAACGTAGCAGCGGGTGCCAACCCAATAATCCTTAAAAAAGGTATAAATAAGGCAGTAGACAAGGCTGTAGAAGAAATAAGAAGATTTTCAAAAACAGTTGAATCTAAAGAAGCAGTAGCACAGGTAGCTTCTATATCAGCTGGAGATGAAGAAATAGGTAAGTTAATAGCAGAGGCTATGGAAAAAGTAGGAAATGATGGAGTTATAACAGTAGAAGAGTCAAGAAGCATGGGAACTACTTTAGATGTAGTAGAGGGTATGCAGTTTGACAGAGGTTACCTATCACCATACATGGTTTCAGACACAGAGAAGATGGTGGCAGAACTAGAAGATCCATACATTCTTATAACAGATAAGAAAATCAGCAATATCCAGGAAATCCTACCTATACTAGAGCAAATAGTGCAGGCAGGAAAACCACTATTAATCATAGCTGATGACATAGAGGGAGAAGCTCTAGCTACTCTAGTAGTTAACAAGCTAAGAGGTACATTTAACTGTGTAGCAGTAAAGGCTCCAGGCTTCGGCGATAGAAGGGGAGAAATGCTATCAGACATAGCTATCCTAACAGGGGGTACAGTAATATCAGAAGAATTAGGATATGACCTAAAGGAAACAAGTATAGAAATGCTAGGACGTGCTAGAAGAATCCAAGCAGACAAGGAAAATACTGTAATTGTAGATGGTGCAGGAGAAGAACAAGACATAAAAGCTAGAATATCTCAAATCAAGGCACAATACGAAAACTCCGACTCTGAATTTGATAAGGAGAAATTACAAGAAAGACTAGCTAAGCTTTCAGGTGGAGTAGCAGTTATAGAAGTAGGAGCAGCTACAGAAACAGAGCTTAAGGAAACAAAATCTAGAATAGAAGACGCTCTAGCAGCAACTCGTGCAGCTGTAGAAGAAGGAATAGTTCCAGGAGGTGGAACAGTTCTAGTAGATGCCATAGAAGAAGTTAAGAAACTATTGGCAGACAGCCATGGAGACGAAAAGACAGGTATGAGAATAATAGTAAGAGCTTTAGAAGAACCAGTTAGACAAATAGCGATAAATGCAGGTCTAGAAGGTTCAGTTATAGTTGAGAAGGTTAAGGAAGAGAAAGCGGGTATAGGCTTTGATGCTCTAAACGAAGAGTTTAAGGAAATGATCAAGGCTGGTATAGTAGACCCAACTAAGGTAACTCGTTCAGCTCTACAAAATGCAGCTTCAGTAGCTTCCATGGTATTAACTACTGAATCAGCAGTAGCAGATATAAAGGAAGATGACCCAATGGCAGCCCTAGGAGGAATGGGTGGCATGGGTGGCGGAATGCCAATGATGTAGTTTTAGAATAGAGCTAGTTTCTAGAACCACCAAGATTAGACTTATAAGTTGACAGAAGATATAAGGACAGATAACTAAAAGAATAAAATATAGTTTGCTTAAAATAGAGTAGAGAAATCTACTCTATTTTTAAGCCCAAGTATATACCCTGATAGACTTGAAATATTTTTCATATCTTCCCCCAATAAGTGTAGCTTTCTCCACTGATAGGGGGAATTTTTTAGGGTAAAATATAGCTAAGCTAAAGAAAGGAGGAGGTAAAATATGTAGCCACTATAGGATAAAAACAGGAAAGGGGAGCTGCCTATGTAGAAAGAAAAAAGAGATAGTAGTTTTTAGACCAAATAACTTTACAGGAAGTAGAGTTACTAGAGGACGGTTTTGGTTTGAGAGTTACAGGAAAACTGAATATGATAAAAATTTAACTTTAGCTAAAAAATCCCTAGAAAAAAATTCCAGGGATTTTTTATGTTGGGAAATAATACCTGGCGAGGGTATACTATAGATAGGTGGTGAATTACTATGGATAATAAGAGGCAGTGGGAAGAATTTTTATATAGCTTTGAGGAAGCCTTTGAAAATATAGATTTAAGGACCCTAGATAAGCTTATAGAAGAGCTGGTAGAAAATTATTTAGGGGAAGCTGTTGCTGAGAATATTCTCAAAGAAAGCCTAAGACTTGTAGAAAACTATATACACTTACAGGTAGAAGCAGGAGTTTTCTTTTGCCAGGGCCTGGCTAAATTTTTTAGGCTAGTTTTGGAAAGGTCCTACTGGCAGCTAGACTATGTAGAGAATTTCATAAGGGAAATATATGAAGATATAGGCCTTATAGGAAATAGTTCCTGCCTTATAAACTATAGCCTAATCTACCTTCTTTTAGATTATGAAAGACAGGATGCTCCAAGACAGGCCCTAGAAAACCTAGACTACAGAAAGCTTAAGGGTCAAGAGCTTAGGGACTTTTTCTACTTAAGCCTCTTCTATGACCTAGAAGAAGTTGATTCGGATTTTTTTAAGGGGAGACTAGAGAAAGAAAGCTTGGAACTCGGAAGGGTCTATAGGCAGGCTAAGGACAGTCAGGACTTTTCCAGTCTATCAAAAGCCTTTAGAAATTTTAAATCTAAACTTTCCCCTAGGTTTTTAGACAGGCTAAAGGAAAATATACTTTATAGACAGGAAGGTAGGATTGAGAAGGTCCTATATGAAATAAATAACCAGATTCAAAGCTGCCCCTGTCATGGTGAAAAACTAGAAGCTGGAAGGGCCAGGCTAATATACAGCTCCATGGGACAGGTTAAGGGCCTTGTAGACCTAGATGTTTTATTGTCTAAGGGCTGTGATAAGGTTTTTATAAGAAGAAAGGACCTCTCCCAGCTAGATCCTAAAATTCAAATCTTTAAGTCGTCTAGCTATTATGATGATCTTTACGACTACAAGGCCAAGAAAATACCAGAAATAAACCTAAGTGACTATGACTGAAGATTTAAGTAATACATTGGATATGTATGAAAAAGTCAATTTTAATTATATACCCTATTAGAAGCGAAAAACTTTTCATATTTTCCCCTAATAAGTGTAGATTTCTCCACTGATTAGGGTGGGCTTCCAGGGTAAAATATAGTTAACCTAAAGAAAGGGGGAGGTAAAATATGTAGCCACTAGAAAATAAAAAACAAGGAAAGGGGAGCTGCCTATGTAGATAGAAAAAAAGAGATAGTAGTTTTTAGACCAAATAACTTTACAGAAAGTAGAGTTACTAGAGGACGGCTTTGGTTTGAGAGTTACAGGAAAACTGAATAGGACGGAAAATTAATTTTAGGTTAAAAAATAGTTCCTAGGAGATGTCCTAGGACTTTTTTTATGTACATATATAAGAGATTAGGATAAAATATTATAAAGAGGTGATTAGATGAATAAAATTATTCTGCTGGTGATTCTAGTAATAAGCCTTGGCCTTGTTGGCTGTCAGTCAGTAGATCGAGGGGCTAGTACATATAAGGATATATATAACGATAAGGAAAGTCAGGTAAAGCTATATGATAGTTTTGACTACCATTCCATGAATAGAAATACCAGTGATGATAAGCTAGAGATAAGTTTTAAGAGATTTTCAGGAACTGATACTCTAGCTCAGTTTAGGGGAGCCTCTGTTAGGTTAAATCTAAAGATGGTACAAAAAAGTGGTAGGTTAAAGCTAATAGTCATATCTCCAGAAAATGAAATAGTTTATGAAATGGCAGGCAATTTAGAAGATAAGATAGATCTAGATCTTGAGGAAGGTAACTATAGGGTCAAGCTAGTAGGAGAGAAGGCTCGTGGTAATGTTAGCTTAAGGATTCTAGGTGGAGATAGCTTGGAAATTAGATAGAAGTTAGCATAAAAAAAGGACCCTAGGGTCCTTTTTTATACTATTAATTAAAGAACTTCTTCTACTGGAGTGTAATCCATTCCGAAAGTTTCTGCAACTGGTTGGTAAACTACTTTACCATTAGCTACGTTTAGTCCTTTTCTTAAAGCTTCGTCTTTAGCTAAAGCTTCTTTCCATCCCATGTTAGCAATTCTGATTGCATATGGTAATGTTAAGTTAGTTAAAGCTAGAGTTGAAGTCATTGGAACAGCTCCTGGAATGTTAGCAACTCCGTAGTGAGTAACTCCGTGCTTAACGAATACTGGGTCAGCATGAGTTGTTGGGTGCATAGTTTCGATACATCCACCTTGGTCTATAGCAACGTCTACTAATACACTGCCTGGTTCCATTTCTTTGATCATTTCTTCTGTAACTAATTTAGGAGCTTTAGCACCTGGAATTAATACAGCACCAACAACTAAGTCAGCAGTTTTAACAGCTTGAGCTACGTTAAAGTTGTTTGAGTAAACAGTTTCGATTCTACCCATGAATACTTCATTTAGGTAACGAAGTCTGTCAGTGTTAACGTCAAGAACAGTTACTCTAGCGCCTAAACCTACAGCACGTCTGATAGCACCTGTACCAACGATACCAGCACCTACAACTACGATATGAGCAGGTCTTACTCCTGGAACTCCGTCAACTAGTAATCCTTTACCACCATAAGTTTTTTCTAGGTAAACTGAACCTTCTTGAACAGCCATTCTACCAGCAACTTCACTCATAGGAGTAAGTAATGGTAATGATCTGTCAGCTTTTTGAACTGTTTCATAAGCAATAGCAATTGTTCCTGACTCAACTAAAGCTTTAGTTAACTCTTCTTCAGCTGCTAAGTGTAAGTATGTGAAGATAATTAAATCTTTTCTGAAATATTTATATTCTGATTGTAGAGGCTCTTTAACCTTTATGATCATTTCAGCTTTTTCCCATACATCGGAAGCGTTTTCAAGAAGTTCAGCACCAGCTGCCTTGAATTCTTCGTCAGTAAATCCAGCACCAAGTCCTGCGCCAGCTTCTACATATACAGTGTGTCCTGCTCTTGAAAGTCCGTCTGCTCCTGCAGGTGTAAGAGCAACTCTGTTTTCGTTATCCTTTATCTCTTTAGGTACTCCAATAATCATGATAAATCCTCCTTAAAAATTAAATAATCTTTGCAAGTTAATAATAACATATATTGCAAATAATTTCACTAAAAAGACAAGGAAAAAATGAAATAAAGAATAATGTCAATATTAAATTATGAAAAAATTTATAGATATACAATAAAAGCTGAAAATTTCAAGAAAAATTTGAAAAAAAGGCCTAAGACAGTATAATTATTAGAAAAATTAATATAAATTGAAATGAAAGACTTTTTGAAAAAGTTGCAGATATTTATTTGTTTAAAAAGCTATGTAAGTATGATACCATAAGAATAGTCAGAATATTATAAAAGTGAGGGGTGGAGTCATGGGATTTAGATATATTCATTCAGAATGTTTAGATGAGGAAATCATAGATATAGAAGGGATACCAACTATACTAATAAGACCTAAGGACACAGAGGGAAAGCTTCCAACCATACTATTCTATCATGGATGGAGTTCAACAAAAGAATATCAAAGACTTAGGGCCTTTACCCTAGCCATACTAGGCTACCAGGTCCTAATACCAGATGCTATATACCATGGAGATAGAAATCCACTAGACTATTATGACCTTAAATCAGCCAAGGCTTATTTTTGGAGAACTATAATATCCAATCTAAGAGAATCAGAAAAGATAATAGACTATGCCGTAGAAAATCTAGAAGCAGACAAAAATAGAATAGGACTAATAGGAAACTCCATGGGAGGCATAACAGCCGCTGGCATATTTGTAGCCAATGAAGACATAAAAACTGCAGTAATCCTAAATGGGTCCTGTGATTGGGATCTAAGCAATAGACTTTTCAAGGAAAGGTTTCAAATAGAAATGACAGAAGAGCTATATGAAATGGAAAAATATATAGAAGACTATAATCCAACTAATAATCTTAAAAAATTACAAAACAGACCCTTACTACTTTTACATGGGGACATGGACAGGGTAGTAAGAGCAGACGCCCAAGAAGCCTTTATGAAAAAAGCAAAGCTGGTATACGAAGACGCAACCCACATAAAATACATTAGCTATCCTAACTTAAATCACTTCGTAACCACTAACATGATGGAAGAAGCTTGTATTTGGTTTCACAAATTTCTCTAATAATAAGGGAAAAACACAGTAATAAAATTTTAGAAGCCTTGAAACAGAAAGAATAAAGAAATAAAGTTTGTGAATATTTATACTAACTTAAGCTTCTAAAATTAGAAAAATGTAAAATATACTTTTATTCACATGAAATCATATTTATAGATATAAAAAAGTATAGGATGCTTTCTAGCCTTAGCCTTTTCAAGACTAGAACAAGGATTATAAAAATACTGGCTAGAAATCTAGCTGGTATTTTTTGTGGCAAATAACCAGTGAAGCCTATATAATGTTCTATATAGAATAAAATTTAGGAGGACATTATTTTGAAGAAGACAAGATATCTACTACTGGTTTTAGCACTGGCCCTTGGCCTAACAGCTTGTAGTGGAAAAAAAGAAAGTGCAGAATCAATACTTGAAAAAGCTATTGAGAGAGAAGAAAAAATAGTAAGCCAATACTCTAAAAATAAAATACTAGCAGAAAATCCTGAAACAGAAGTTAAAGACCAGGTAATCCTAGAAGAATGGATTTCCTTTGCAGATGGAAAGACAAGGAGAAGAACAGAAACAAAGAAGGGGGATTTTAAGTCCATAGCAGTAAGCAATGAGGACGGCTCTATGAGCTACCAAGAAGAGGACAACACCCTATATAAAACCAAGGTAACCAACCAATCAGGTAAGACAAGAATCCTAGAAGAACTATTATTTTTAAAAGATGGACAGCCTAAGCCTGTAGGTCAGGAAAAACTGGGAGACAATGAAGTTTATCACATAGGCTACCAAGATCAAGGAAGCTCTATGGACATATATATATCCAAAGAAGACTACAGGGTTCTAAAAACAGTTAACACCGTAGATAAAACAGCTGTAACTGTAGAAATTGTAGAAACCAAGGATAACTTAGATCTAAGTGATGAAATATTTATCCTAGACTACCCAGAAGACGCTAAGGTAGTAGACGCAGATGAAAAACCCTATAATATAATTGAAATAAGAAGAGAAGACATAAAGGAAAAATTTGGTCAAGATGTACTATTCTTTGGGGACAAGTTTAAACCAGCCTATATTAACTATGTAGAATTTAAAGAGTCTGGTGAAAAAGCAATAAACGTAGGTTATGTAAAAGAAGACAAACCCTTTTTTGATGTAAATATAGTTGAGGAAAAGGAAATAGAAATAGATGAAACTGTAAATAAGCCTGTAACCATAAGAGGTCAAAAGGGCTATATAATGGAAGGGGAAATAAGGCTAATAACCTTCTATGACAGTGGACTACAATATGGAGTCCTTATAATAGATCCGGAAATTACTATAGAAGAAGTTATAGAGGAAATAGAGGCTATGAAATTTTAATTTCGGCCCTAATGTGATAAAATAAGATTAGATTAGGAGGGATTTTTTTGGAAATACAAAAGTATATAGACCATACTCTTTTAAAGGCAGACGCCAGCCAAGAGGAAATAGATAAGATCTGCCAGGAAGCCAGAGAATATGGCTTTATGTCTGTCTGTGTTAACCTAGGATTTGCCCAAAGAGTAAGTAAAAATCTAGAGGGAACAGAAGTTAAAACCTGTGTAGTAGTAGGTTTTCCCCTAGGAGCTACAAACTCAGAGGTAAAGGCCTTTGAAACCAGGGAGGCCATAAAGGCAGGAGCCACTGAAGTAGACATGGTAATCAACATATCTAAACTAAAAGATCAGGACTATGACTATGTTTTAAAGGACATAAGGGCAGTAGTAGAAGAAGCCAAGGGCAAGGCCCTAGTAAAGGTTATAATAGAAAGCTGTCTACTGACAGATGAAGAAAAAATCAAAGTCTGCCAACTAGCAGTAGAGGCAGGAGCAGACTATGTAAAAACATCTACAGGATTCTCCACAGGAGGAGCAACAGTAGAAGATGTTAAGCTAATGAAGGAAACAGTAAAAGACCAGGCCCTAGTAAAGGCATCAGGTGGAATAAGAGACTACCAAACAGCCATGGCCATGATAGAGGCTGGAGCATCTAGAATAGGAGCATCAGCTGGTATTAAGATAGTAGAAGACAGTAGGAAATAAAGAGAGGTGCAGCCTCTCTTTTCTTATAGAAAAATATTTTCTTAATAAATAGGAGGTTATATAATGACGGTTTTTCAAGCTATAAATTCAAGACGCAGTATCAGAAAGTATAAGGACAAGAAAGTAGAAGAGGACAAGTTAGAAAGAATTTTAGAAGCAGCCAGACTATCCCCCTCAGCAAGAAACCTGCAAACCTGGAAGTTTATAGTAGTAAGAGAAGAGGAAACCAGGAAAAAACTAGTAGAAGCCATAAATCAACCCTTTGTAGGCCAGGCACCAGTGATCCTTGTAAATGTGGCTACAGAAACAGAGGGTATAATGAGATGTGGTGAAGCAAGATACACAGTGGACCTATCTATAGCAACAGCCTACATGATTCTTCAAGCCCAGGAAGAAGGTCTTGGAACCTGTTGGCTAGGCAGTTTCGATCAGGAAAAAGTAAAGGAAATCCTATCCATACCAAAAGAAATGAAAGTTGTTAGCATAAGCCCTCTAGGCTACCCAGATGAAGCACCAGACATGAGACCAAGAAAGGAATTTGAAGAAGTAGTATCCTTTGACAAGTTTTAAAAAAAGACAGCAAAAAGGAAGGTCAAAGCCTTCCTTTTTACTAGTCAAAAATATAGTCTTAATAATTAATAGAAGCGTATTCTACAAAAAGTAGATACATATTTATTGTAGCAGTTTTATTAAGATAAATCAAAATACTAAAGATTAAGAATATTAAGTTAGTTGACATGACATTAAATTTATGGTAAATTTATTAGAAATTTATTCATTGGAAATATCATAATCTACATACAATAAGAGAAGATGAATAATATGCGTTATGATATACTAAATTCAAGGAGTTTCAATTAAAAGGAGGAATAAAGGTGGAATATGTAGGAGAAGGTTTAACTTTTGATGATATCCTGTTACTACCAGGAAAATCAGAAGTATTGCCAAGAGAGGTAAAATTAAATACTAATTTAACTAAGAAGATCAAGTTAAATATTCCTTTAATGAGTGCAGGAATGGATACGGTAACAGAGTCAAAGATGGCTATATCAATAGCTAGAGAAGGTGGAATCGGGATAATCCACAAGAACATGTCCATAGAAAAGCAGGCCCTAGAAGTAGACAGGGTAAAAAGATCAGAGCATGGAATCATAACAGATCCTTTCTATCTTTCAAGACACCACATAGTTTCAGATGCCCTAGAGCTAATGGAAAGATACAGAATATCAGGAGTGCCAATAGTAGAAGAAGACAAGACCCTAGTAGGTATAATCACTAATAGAGATATTAGATTTGAAACAGACACTACTAAGAAAATAGATGAGGTAATGACAAAAGACAACCTGGTAACAGGAACAAGAGAAACTACTATGGATCAAGCTCTAGAAGAAATGAAAAAACACAAGATAGAAAAACTTCCTCTAATAGATGACGGAAATAAATTATGCGGACTAATAACTATAAAAGATATAGAAAAAACTATAGAACACCCTAACTCAGCAAGAGACGAAGCAGGAAGACTATTGGTAGGAGCAGCAGTAGGGGTAACAGACGACATGATGGAAAGGGTAACAGCCCTATACAAATCCCATGTAGACGTTATAGTAATAGACACAGCCCACGGACACTCAAAAGGTGTAATAGAGGCTGTTAAGAGAGTAAAACTAGAATACCCTGACCTACAGGTAATAGCAGGTAACGTAGCAACAGCAGACGCTACAAGAGACCTTATAGCAGCAGGAGCAGACGCAGTAAAGGTAGGTATAGGACCAGGATCAATCTGTACTACCAGAGTAGTATCTGGTATAGGAGTACCACAAATAACTGCAGTAATGGAATGTGCTAAGGCAGGAAAAGAACATGGAGTACCAGTAATAGCAGATGGTGGTATAAAATACTCTGGAGACATAACAAAGGCCATAGCAGCAGGAGCTAATATGGTAATGATAGGTTCACTATTTGCAGGAACCTACGAAAGTCCAGGAGAAGAAGAACTATACGAAGGAAGAAGATTTAAAGTCTACAGAGGAATGGGATCTATGGGAGCCATGGAAGCCGGCAGCAAGGACAGATACTTCCAAGAAAACACTAAGAAACTAGTACCAGAAGGAGTAGAAGGAAGAGTAGCCTACAAGGGACCACTAGGAGACGTAGTATTCCAACTAATAGGTGGCCTAAGATCAGGTATGGGATATGTTGGAGCAGCCAGCATAAAAGATCTACAGGAAAAGTCAAAATACGTTAAAATAACATCAGCTTCCTTAGTAGAAAACCATCCACATGATATAAACATAACTAAAGAAGCTCCTAACTACAGTATAAGATAGGAGGAAAGCCATGAAGGATTTCATAAATAAAAGTGTAGAAAATATAAAAGAAACCGTAGGCGACAAAAAAGCCCTATGTGCCCTATCAGGAGGCGTAGACTCATCAGTAGCAGCTCTTTTGGTACATGAGGCCATAGGAGACAAGCTAGTATGCGTATTTGTAGACCATGGTCTTCTAAGAAAAAACGAACGTGAAGAAGTAGAAAGAATTTTCAAGGGACACAATATAAATCTAATAACAGTAGACGCAGAAGAAAGATTCCTAAAGAAACTAGAAGGAGTAACAGACCCAGAAGAAAAAAGAATGGTAATAGGGGAAGAATTTATAAGAGTTTTCGAAGAAGAACAAGGAAAACTAACAGACATAGACTTTCTAGTACAAGGAACCATAGCATCAGACGTTATAGAATCAGGCACAAAAGGAAAGGTAGCAGTAAAATCCCACCACAATGTAGGAGGGCTACCAGAAGACGTAAACTTTGAACTACTAGAACCACTAAGAGAACTATACAAGGAAGAAGTAAGAGAAGTAGGACGTGCCCTAGGACTAGAATCAGTAATAGTAGACCGTCAACCCTTCCCAGGACCAGGACTAGGAGTAAGATGCCTAGGAGAACTAACAAAAGAAAAGTTAGACATCCTAAGAGACGCAGACTGGATCTACAGGGAAGAAGTAGAAAAAGCAGGGCTAAAGGAAGAAATCTTCCAATACTTTGCAGTACTACCAAACATCCAATCTGTAGGAGTAGTAGACGGCCAAAGAACCTACTGCCACACCATAGCCCTAAGAGCCATAGCATCAAAAGACGCCATGGAAGGCCAATGGTACCCAATACCCCTAGAACTTCTAGGAAAGATATCCAAAAGGATAACAGATGAGGTAAAGGAAGTAAACAGAGTAGTATTTGACATAACAAACAAACCACCAGCAACAATAGAATGGGAGTAGTTAAAAATAAATTGAGAACCTCATAAAATCAATTATTGTAGAGGTTAAAAAAACCTCAACTGGAACGAAATTGGGTAAAAAAGTTTTTTAGAATAACCTAATAAATAGTGCCGACTGGCTTATAAATAGAGACACCATAGAGATTTTATTAAAAGAATCTATGGTGTTTTTTGTGTGTATATTTATTTTTAAATCTAAATAAATTTCTAAACGCATCGAATTCGAGACGGTTTAAATTAGCTTATGCATTTGTTCATGAAATACTTTAACCCTATCGAATTCGATAGGATTAAAAATGAGGTTATATATTTATAGTTTAATAATTATTTTTTAATCTAGACTTCTTAGGATATGAGAGTTTCCAATCCTCATATTCATCATCTGAAATTTCTCCATTATAATGTTTCTTTTTCATTTCATCCCATTCAATTAAAAAATCATTAAAGTTTTCATCATGGGAGATTAGTCCTATAGTAGATTCTTCTATTAGTGGTCTTATTTTTAAATTATCTTCATAATCGAAAAGAATTTGCATAAATTCAAAAATAGAAATAGGAGTATGATCAATTAATGCAGAGACATCACACTCTAAAGCTTCGGCTATTTTTATTAATTGCTTT
>JASLIL010000119.1 GCA_030152145.1 Tissierellales bacterium | reverse complement strand
GAAAGACCTATGTTGGTGCTATGCCAGGAAGGATTATAAGTTCTCTTAAGAAGGCTGATTCAAATAATCCCGTTTTTCTTCTAGATGAGATAGATAAGATGGCTAGTGATTTCAGGGGGGATCCAGCAAGTGCTCTTTTAGAGGTTTTGGATCCAGAACAAAATGATAGTTTTACAGATCATTTCCTAGAGCTACCCTTTGATCTATCTCAGGTATTCTTTTTAACCACAGCTAATAGCTTATCTACTATACCAGGGCCTCTTCTAGATAGGATGGAAGTTATTGAGATTTCAAGTTATACCCAAGAAGAGAAGTTTAAAATAGCCAAGAGGTATTTGCTTCCTAAGAGACTAAAGGAAAATGGTCTTACAGAAGAAAATCTTCAAATATCTGATAATGTTATTGAAATGATTATAAGGAACTATACTCGTGAGGCAGGGGTTAGAAACCTTGAGAGGGAAATAGGCAAGGTTTGCAGGAAGGCTGCCAAGAGAATAGTTGAGGAAGATATAGACCTAGTTAGGGTTAACAAGGGCAACCTTGACAAGTATTTGGGAGTAGAAAGATTCCCAGATTCAGATCAACTTAAAAATGAGGTTGGAGTTGCTACAGGTTTGGCCTGGACTCAGGTTGGAGGAGAGACACTTTCAATAGAGGTCAATACCATGAAGGGTAAGGGCAAGGTACAGCTTACAGGTAAACTTGGAGATGTAATGAAGGAGTCTGCCCTGGCTGGTATTTCCTATATAAGGGCCCATGCTAAAGAGCTTGGCATAGATGAAGATTTTCATGAAAAGCTAGATATTCATATTCACGTACCAGAGGGGGCAATTCCAAAGGATGGACCTTCTGCAGGTGTAACTATGACTACGGCTTGTGTTTCAGCCCTATCAGGAAAGAAGGTTATTGATGGTTTGGCAATGACAGGAGAGATTACCCTAAGGGGAAATGTCCTTCCAGTAGGTGGTATAAAGGAGAAGGTTCTTGCAGCTAACAGGATGGGGATAAAGAAATTAATCCTACCTAAAGCCAACAAGAAGGATCTTGTGGAAATACCAGAGAATATTAGAAGAGGATTGGATATTAGCCTAGTGAACCATATTTCAGAGGTTCTAGACCAGGCTATAATAGAAGGAGAAGAGAAGGATGAAAATAAATAAGGTAGTTCTTGAAAAGGTTTCATTTTATCAAGATCAGTATCCTGAAGGCAACCTACCAGAGATAGCTTTGGCTGGTAGGTCCAATGTAGGTAAGTCATCTTTTGTAAACTCTATAGCAGGTACATCTAAGCTTGCCAGGACCAGTAAGGTGCCTGGCAAGACTAGAACCATAAATTTCTATAATGTAAATGGAGATTTTAGGTTGGTAGATTTACCTGGTTATGGATATGCTAAGGTTTCTAAGAAAGAAAAGGAAAAATGGGGAGAAATAATAAATGAGTATCTGAATGTTAGGGAAAACCTAGAGGAGGTTATTTTGGTAGTTGATATTAGACATAAGCCAACTACACAGGATGTTCAGATGTATCAGTGGATCAGGAGTTTTGGCTACAAGGGCTATGTATTGGCTACTAAGGGAGATAAGATTTCCAAGGGTAAGTTTCAGGCCCATACCAAAATAATTAGGCAGGAGCTGGGAGTAGAAGACAATAGCTTGATAATTCCTTACTCATCAGAGTCTAAGGTTAATAAAGAAGGAGTATTGAAGGTTTTAGCTTCTATATTAAGGAAATAAAAAAGCAGCAATCTTAAGATTGCTGCTTTTAAAAGATAATTAATCTTCTTTTACAAATAAATCTTTAGTAGCTCCACAAACTGGGCATACCCAATCCTCAGGTATATCTTCAAAAGCTGTACCTGGTTCTATACCTCCATCTGGATCTCCCTCTGCTGGATCATAAATCCATCCACATGGTTCACATACATATCTATCCATAATACTAGTCTCCTTTCATAAATATCTTTGTAAAATATATATACCCCGCAACTATAGAATTAAAACTAAAATTATAAAATATTTTTGCAGCTTATAGTGAGATTAATTTAAGACATATTGGGTAAATTTATACTAGTTTGTAATATAGAAAGATAGGCGTGATTTATATGTCATTTATATATAAAGGATCAGTACCCAGTGATCTAGATGATACCAAGTTCTTTGTAGAGAATCTTTTAGTTCAACTGGAAGAAAAGATACAGAGCGAAGACTTACTATTTGATTTAAAGATAATCCTAAATGAGCTTATTATAAATAGTGTTATTCATGGCAATAGATGCAATAGAAATAAGTGGGTGGACCTATCTCTTACCATATCTGATAATTCAGTGACTATACAGGTGCAGGATGAGGGAGAGGGTATAAGACTACCCAGTAAAGACATATTTAATGATGAGCTAAGCTCATGTGGTAGGGGGCTTGTAATAGTTAATGGACTTTCTGATGAGGTCCACATAGATAATAATAAAATAGTGGCTATAAAGCATATTTCTTAAATTAAATCTAATGTAGGAATTCCTGTATTTCTCACATTAGATTTAATCATGTTTAACATTTTTATTTATCTGTGATATAATTAGTCTATTTGGTAGAAACTTTAAATTTAATAGGAAGTGATTTTATGAAACAAAAGAGAGAAGATCTAAGAAACATAGCTATTATAGCCCACGTTGACCACGGTAAGACTACCTTGGTTGATAGTATGCTAAAGGATGCAGGTGTTTTTAGAGACAATCAAGTGGTAGAGGACAGGGTTATGGACTCTAATGATATTGAGAAGGAAAGAGGTATAACAATTCTTTCCAAAAATACTGCAGTTAATTACAAGGGAGTAAAGATAAATATTATTGATACTCCAGGTCACGCGGATTTTGGAGGGGAAGTAGAACGTGTATTAAAGATGGTGGATGGGGTAGTACTTTTAGTAGATGCTTTTGAGGGGCCTATGCCTCAGACAAAGTTTGTTTTAAAGAAAGCTTTTGAACTAGATCTACCAGTTATAGTTACCCTAAACAAAATAGATAGACCAGGTGCAAGGCCAGAAGAGGTAATTGATGAGGTCCTTGATTTATTTATAGAACTAGGGGCTAGTGAAGACTACCTAGAGTCACCCTTTATATATGCTTCAGGAAGAGATGGCTATGCTAAGATAGAGCTTGAAGATGATAAAGAAAATATGGATGATCTATTTAATACTATAATAGACTATATTCCAGCACCAGAGGTAGATGTAGAGGGACCACTACAGGTTCTTATATCCACAATAGGCTACAATGAATATATAGGAAGAATCGGTGTAGGTAAGATAGAAAGAGGAAGTCTTTCAAGGGGTTCTGACGCAGTTCTTGTAAACGAAGACAAACCAGACATGAAGGAAAAGGTTAAAATTGTTAAGATCCATGAATTTGAAGGCCTAGACAGAATAGAGGTAGAAAGTGCATCAGCTGGTAGCATAGTAGCTATAGCGGGTATTGAGGACATAAACATAGGTGATACAGTTTGTGATCTAAACCATCCAGAAGCCTTGGAATTTGTTAGTATATCAGAACCAACAATATCCATGACATTTTCAGTTAACAACAGCCCTTTTGCAGGTAGTGATGGAAAATATGTAACTTCAAGACAGATAAGAACTAGACTTTACAGGGAGTTACAAACAGATGTAAGCTTAAGGGTAGAAGATACAGAATCAACTGATAGCTTTAAGATTTCTGGTAGGGGAGAGCTCCACCTATCTGTTTTAATAGAAAATATGAGAAGGGAAGGCTATGAATTCCAAGTATCAAAACCAGAAGTTCTATTTAAGACTATAGATGGTAGAAAGCACGAGCCTATAGAGAACGTAACTATAGACGTGTCAGAGGCTTTTGTAGGTAATGTTATACAGAAGCTTGGTTCTAGAAAAGGAGAGCTTATAAACATGGCTGAGCCTAGTGGTGGCTATTCTAGACTTGAGTTTGAAATTCCAGCAAGAGGTCTTATAGGATACAGGCAGGAATTTATGACAGATACCAAGGGTGAGGGAATTATAAACTCTAGCTTTAAGGCCTATGAACCTTACAAGGGTGAAATACCAAGAAGACAGTCTGGATCTCTTATTTCCTTTGAGCAGGGAACAACTAGTAGCTATGGCTTGAAGAATGCAGAAGAAAGAGGAACTTTATTTATAGGACCTGGTGAAGATGTTTACGAGGGAATGGTAGTAGGATCAACTCTTAAGGGTTTGGATATAGAGGTAAATGTATGTAAGAAAAAACACCAATCCAATGTTAGGGCTTCTGGTTCAGATGATGCCTTGAAGCTATCTCCTGTAAAGGTTCTTTCCCTAGAGGAAGCTTTAGAGTTTATAGAAGAAGATGAGTTAATAGAGGTAACACCTCATCATTTTAGAATAAGAAAGAGAATACTGGATTCACAAAAGAGATACAAGTCTAAAAAATAAAAAAGTATAAGTAGGGAGGGTTTTTTATGGAGACAGTTGGAAATGCCCTAATGTGGCTTTTAAGAAATCTTATTTGGCTAAATATTATATTTGCTATATTGCTGGTTTTTTTCGAAAGACGAAACCCTACTACTACTATGCTTTGGCTTATGGTTTTGACCTTCTTACCAGGCTTGGGCTTTTTAGTCTACCTGTTTTTAGGTCAAGATATGAGCAAGAAAAAGATGTTTATTTTAAAGCAAAAGGAAGACATAATGTATAGAGAAGAGACCTACCATCAGCTTAGAGATATGGAAGAGGGAATCTTTGACTATAAGTTTGAGTCTTATAGGGACTATCAAGATATACATGAAATGCATATTCTTTCTAGTTCTGCCTACTTTTCCCAGGACAATGAGGTTGACCTGTATTTCCATGGAGAGGATAAGTTCAGGGCCATGTTAGAAAGCATTGAAAATGCCAGGGACTACATCTATATAGAGTACTATATAATGAAAACTGATGGTATAGGAAGTAGGATTTTTGAGGCTCTTATAAAGAAGGCCCATGAGGGCCTAGATGTTAAGGTTCTCTATGATGGAATGGGTGGTAGATCTATAGATAAGTCCTATGTTGAAAGACTAAAGAAGGCTGGTGGAGAAGTGGAAGTTTTCTTTCCGCCCTTTGTATCCTACTTTACCCTTAGGATCAACTATAGGAACCACAGGAAGCTTTGCATTATAGATGGTAAGGAGGCCTATATAGGAGGTTTTAATATAGGTGATGAGTATCTAGGACTTTCAAAGAAGTTTGGCTACTGGAGGGATACCCACATAAGGCTGAGAGGCAGTAGTATAAATGCTCTGCAGTGGAGATTTTTTAAGGACTGGCGTTTCGCTGCCAAAGAAGATAATGTATCTACTAGGGTGGACAAGGCCAAGTTTAATTCTTCAAAGAATGTTGGGGTTCAGATAGTCAGCAGTGGTCCAGACTCTAAGTGGCCTAGTGTTAAGGATGGCTATCTTAAGATGATCTCCAATGCCAAGGAGAGAGTATATATACAGACACCCTATTTTATACCAGATGACAGTATGTTTGAAGCCCTTAGAGTGGCTGGTCTTTCAGGTAGGGATATTAGGGTTATGATTCCCTGTAAGCCAGATCATCCCTTTGTTTATTGGGCAGGCCTTTCATATATAGGAGAGCTTTTAGAGGCAGGAGTTAAGTTTTATACCTATGAAAATGGATTTCTCCATTCTAAGACCTTTCTTATGGATGATATGGTTAGCTCTGTAGGTACAGCAAACCTAGATATTAGAAGTTTTGAGTTGAATTTTGAAGTAAATGCCTTCATATATGATCAGGAGGTTAATAGGAAGATGGCAGATCAGTTTTACAAAGATCTTGAACTTTGTAAGGAAATAACTATGGAAAGATATAAAAGTAGATCAAATATAGTTAAGATAAAAGAGTCAGTTTCTAGGCTGCTATCTCCAATACTTTAGGAGGTTCTTATGGACATTGAAGGAAATGGAAAATTAATTTATGTTAATGGAAAAATAGAGTCCCTAGCTGATTTTGACTTTAAGTCTATTGATAGGCCTTTAATCTATGAGGTTATAAGGGTTATGTCAGGAAAGCCAGTTTTCCTAGAGGACCATGTGGAAAGGCTGATTTCATCGGCAGCTCTATCAAAGATAGACCTGCCCTTAGATAGGTCTAATATAATAGCTGGAGTTAAGACCTATATTAAAGAGGAGGGTATTTTAGATAATAATATAAAAATTCTTCTTGGTCAGGGAGAACAGAAGTACTTTTTAATATATGGTATAGATAGTTTTTATCCAGATCCATCCTATTACCAAAAGGGGATCAAGACTATCCTATATAAGCATGAAAGAGAAAATCCTAACATTAAGTTTATGGCTGGAGATTTTAGGGCCAGGCTGGGCCAGGAATTAAAGAAAAAAGATGCCTTTGAAGCCATACTCTATGACCAGGAAAATAAACTTTTAGAGGGTAGCAGATCAAATATGTTTTTTATTAGGGAGGGTAAAATATATACAGCAGCTTCTACTAGGGTTTTGGAAGGGGTTACTAGAAAGTATATTCTTAAGGCCATTGAGGAGGAGAACTTAGATTTAATTTACAGGAGTATAAAGAAAGATGAAATATCATCTTTAGATGGAGCCTTTATGTCAGGCACTTCTGTGGATCTTTTGCCTATAGAGAGTATAGATGACTTTAGTTTGGACTCTGCCAGCAATGAAATATTTAACTTACTTTTAAATAAATATAGGGAATACTTAGGTGATTATCTTAAGAAATCCTAGCCTTTAAACATCTAATTTATTTAGATGTTTTTTTATTTTTTAATTGACAGGGGAAGTGACTGGGTGTATTATACAAGCAAGACACATGATAAAGAGGTGATTAAATTGGAATTTAAAAACACTAGTCCTATATATGTACAGATTATGGACATAATAAGAGGATCTATGGCCTCTAATCAATTGAAAACAGGGGAGAAGCTACCATCAGTTAGGGACTACTCCAAGGAACTAAAGGTTAATCCTAATACAGTCCAAAGGGCCTACCAGGAACTTGAAAGACAGGGGCTGGTATACACCCAAAGGGGACTTGGAACCTATATTAGTCAAGAGGAGGGCCTAATCGAAGACCTAAGATTAGATCTTAGTAAGGCTATAATAGAGAAGTTTTTTAAGGATATGGAAACCATAGGCTATAGTAGGGAGAAGGCTGTGGAAATATTGAAAAGGGAGTTGATAGAATGATTGTTGAAGCGAAAAACCTTAGTAAGAAGTATGGGAAGAATATAGCCCTAGATGATTTCAGCCTTGATTTAAAGGAGGGTAGCATCCTTGGGATACTAGGTCCTAATGGCAGTGGAAAATCTACATTTATGAAAATTTTAGCAGGTCTTATTAGGGATTATAAGGGCCAGGTTTTAATAGAGGGTCAGCCTATAGGAGTTTCCAGTAAGGCCAAGATTTCCTACCTACCAGATAGGCCATTTTTACCAGATAATATGACAGTAGAAGGCAGTAGGGATTATTTCATGGATTTTTTTGAGGACTTTAATGAGACTAAGTTTCAAAAATTAATTAGCTTTATGGGCCTAAGTAAGGACATGAAGGTTAAGGAGCTTTCAAAGGGAATGAATGAGAAGCTTCACCTATCTCTTATACTTTCAAGAGATGCCAGGCTTTTTATATTGGATGAGCCTATAGCAGGAGTTGATCCAGTAGCCAGAGACCAAATACTAGAAGCTATTATAGACAATATTTTGGACAAGAGTTCTATGATCATAACCACCCATCTTGTTAGAGATATGGAGAATATATTTGATGAGGTCTTATTCTTAAGCCAGGGTAGGGAAAGGATTAAGGGAAATAAGGAAGACCTTATAAATCAGCATGGTATGACGGTAGATGAACTTTATAAAGATATATTTTCAAGGGAGGTCTAGAATATGTTTAAATTTATAAAACATGAGATAAGATTAAACTCTAGGACTATGCTAGGTATTTTAATATTTCTAATATTCTCCCTGGTACTTTTGTATGGAGCAATTTCCAACCTATCTAAGGCAGAAAATTCGGTAAGTGTAGGAGTAGTAACTCTTTTGGGTGTCTCTATACTTATAATGTTTGGGGCATTTCTAACTGGCTTTATAAAAATTATCTCGTCTTTTATTGATGAGTTTGATAATGATAAGGGCTATCTTACCTTTAGTCTTCCTTTAACTTCAAAGGAAATAGTTTTAGCTAAGTTAGCTACAGGAATAATATGGTATTTTACAGTAGGACTTATAGTAGTACTTTTCTTATTTTTTATGGGCCTGATCTATGGTGATGGAGTCTTTAACTTTGACTACAAGGTTATGGGAGAGTTTATTTTATCTTTTGTTACAGGCCTTATCTATAACTTAATGACTATATTTTTTGCCATAACACTAACCAAGACTATCTTCAAACACAAAAAGGTTGGAGGTATGTGGATAGTGGTCTATATAGGGATTTCAGTTATTGTTGGTATCTTATCAACCCTACTGGCTTTTAGCCTGGAATCTATGGGACTTAAGGAGGCGGTTTTTGATACAGCCTTAAGTATAAACCCAGTAGATGGGGGCTTGACAAGCTCTTTTAATCAAGAAGGTTTTAATATATTTACTATAATTTTAAATGCTGTGCTTTCAGTAGCTATGTTTTTTATGACCAGCTACTTAATAGATAAAAAAATAGAAATCTAGGAGGAATAAAATGTTTACAACAAATTTACCTGATATAAAAAGAGAGTATGAAATTCTAGGACTAGTAGAGGGAGAAAGTGTTTACTCAAAGCATCTTGGAAAGGATTTTATGGCAAGTTTTAAAAATATGGTTGGTGGAGAATTAAAATCCTATACGGAAATGCTAGAGGATGCAAAGAAGCAGGCCCTAGAAAGAATGGAAAAGAAGGGGATGAATCTAGGAGCTGACGCCATATTAAATGCCAGCTATAATATTACAAATCTTCAACAAGGTTCAGCTCTAGTAGTTATAGTTACAGGGACAGCCATTAGATTTATATAGAAAATTCCTAGCCTCGGCTAGGAATTTTTTTATTTTAAGTCTTGGTTAAGGGAAGTGTCTAATTCAGTGGAATAAGGCTGGGCTATAGTTAGTTAATATTAATTAAATGATTTTATTTAAAATTCATAAAGTAGCTTAAAGGCCAAGCATTCTATATAATAGAGGTAGAATAAAAAATCAAGCTAGGAAAAGGTGTGTCTAATGAATATATATAATATATATGATTCCTCCAAGGGTGAGTTGCCTTTAAATATTGAAATTCGAGAAATTAAGAGATTTACTATAGACTGGTCAAAAAATATAGAATTTATATTTTTAATTTCTGGAAAGATAGATATCTATATAGAAGGGGAGGTTTACAATCTTAAAGAGGGAGATTTGTTTCTAATAAATAAAAACAAGGCCTATAGGCTTGTAAGACCAGATAGGAAGGAAGGACTTATACTAAAGTTTTCTATAGGTAAGGACTGCTATAATGAGTCCTTGGGAGGCTTGGATAAGACTATATTTGATAGTTCTGACTTCTTCTATTCAGGGGAGAAATTAGATTTTTTAAAATACTCCATAGCCTCTATGATATATGAGCTTGATCTTAAGGAAAAAGCATATGAGTTTAGAGTCTTAAGTTCCTTAAACCTATTCCTATCCTATCTTTTAGGAAATTTTGACTATCATCTAGATGAAAGATTGGTTTTGGAGGATAAGTCCAATAGGGAGAGGCTTGAAAGTATAGTAGACTATGTAGATCAAAATTATTATAGAAGAATTGGCCTAAAGGAAATGGCAGATAAGCTCCACCTAAGCTACTACTACCTATCTCATTTTATAAAGGACAGTATGGGAATCTCCTTTAAAAGATATGTGGACTTTATAAGGGTTGGTAAATCTTTAGATAAACTTATAGATAGTGAAAAAACAATATCTGAAATAGCTTATGAAGTGGGCTTTCCCAATCCTAGCTCCTATAGCAAATCCTTTAAAAATCTATATGACTTTAGTCCAGGAGAATATAGGGATAGGTTTGAAAAATCTAGGTTTGCTAATAAGGAGGCCATAGATAAATTTTCTCTAACTAGTGAGGACTTAAGAAAGATATGTTTAAACTATAAAAGTCTTTATGATGAGGATATATCTAGAAATGCTGAGGAACAGACTATAGATATAGATTTGGACCTGAATCTAGATAGGCCTAGAGAGAGTCTAGACAAGTACTGGAATAATTTAATTTGCCTGGGTCGGGGTAGTGAATAC
Source organism: Tissierellales bacterium (assembly GCA_030152145.1). Lineage (GTDB taxonomy): Bacteria > Bacillota > Clostridia > Tissierellales > JASKZW01 > JASLIL01. The sequence goes on along the minus strand of JASLIL010000119.1, from coordinate 25,743 downwards.
CTAAGAAATAGCTTTGAAAAGCAGCTTAAAATGGTTCAAAAGGAAATAGCCTTTAAAAATGTAAAGGTTAACGGAATATATTTAACCCATGATGAGTTTGCCAGCCTAAAGGGATGGACGGATTTTTCAAACTATGACTGGACCTATATAAACAAGCTATTTGACATCCTCTTAACCAATAATTTAAATCCCTATATAGAGCTAAGTCATATTTCTGGAACCAGTGGCAACTATGTTCCAGAAGGCTGGTGGGAAGACATAGTTCCACCTCCATCTGACTTTGAGTCCTGGCTTAAGATTCTGGATAGTTTTATGAGAAATATAATCAATAGGTATGGGATAAGAGAAGTGGAAAAATGGTACTTTGAAATCTGGAATGAAGCTAGACTAAACTACATTATTTGGAACTTAACTCCAGAGGATTACTTTCTCTTTTATGAAATAATGGCAAGGAGAATAAAGACTTTTTCTCCTAATATAAAGGTTGGAGGCCTAGGTTTAAGCTATAATGGTAATGATGATCTAGTGTATATAGAAAGCTTTTTAAATCATTGTAGGCGAGAGAAGATACCTATAGATTTTGTATCTGTTAAAATGTATCCTGAATATGTAGAGCCAGGGTCTAGGGGGGAAAGTGTTTTAGGCTTAAAAGATGAGGACTTTATAGCCAGATCCCTAGGGGAGCTTGAGACTATAAAGAAGGACTATGGAGTGGAGCTTTATATAACTGAATGGAGTAGCTCTATATCCTTTGAGAACCCTATTCACAATAAGACCTATGCAGCCAGCTATATTCTAGATCAAATTGCAAAGTGCTATGGTAAAACGAAAACCATGGGTTACTGGATCATGAGTGACCTAGTGGAAAACTATAGCTTTAATGAATTTTTGGATTCAGGAGGCTATGGACTTTTGACCAGGGACGGTATAAAAAAACCATCATACTACGTTTACTATCTTTTGAACAAACTTGGGAATCAAGTTCTTCTTAGATCTGAAAGATATATAGTAACCAGAAGTGGTGAGAACCTACAGATACTCCTATTTAATCATGTCCATGGAGAGGAAGAAGCTGAGGAGAGTATATTTTTCAATCTAAATATTAAGAGTATAGATGGAAAATATAAGGAAACAGTCTACACCTTGGATAGGGATAATGGATCGGCCTATGATCAGTGGATGAGGTTGGGCAAGACCATAGATCTTTCAATAGAGGAGTTGGACTATATAAAGAGGCTTTCTGTACCTAGGATTAATATTGGTGAGAGGGTTTTTGATGGGACCTACCTTGAAAATATAAGGATAGCTCCCAATGGCATAAAGTTGATAGTTCTGGAAAGAAGATATTAGAAGTAAGTTAAGGCTTGCTTCTTTTATTATGCTATAATGTTATTAATAAATAGAGGAGGTTTTTAAATGAGTATTTTAATTAAAAATATAGATATTATTACCATGGATTCTGACAGGGTTTTAAGAAATAGCAATCTCTATGTAGAGAATGGGAAAATAGCCTATATGGGAGATGATATTTCAGATATTAGGGCGGACAAGGTTATTGATGGTAGGGATAAACTTTTGATGCCAGGTCTTGTAAATGCCCATACTCATATAGGAATGTCAGTTTTAAGAAACTATGCTGATGATCTTCCACTACATGAGTGGCTAACAGAAAAAATTTGGCCTATAGAGGCAAAGCTTACAGGAGACGATATATACAAGGCCTCTCTTTTAAGCATAGCAGAAATGATTCAGACAGGAACTACCTCCTTTTGCGATATGTATTTTGCCATGGATAGGGTGGCAGAGGCAGTGGAAGAGTCTGGTATTAGGGCAGTTTTAACCCAGGGTCTAATAGAGGATGATAAGGCAGATGAAAAGCTCCATAGGTCCATTAAATTCTTTAAAGATTGGCATGGTAAGGCAGATGACCGTATAAGGGTTATGCTGGCTCCTCATGCGCCTTACACTTGTGGTAAGGACTATCTTTTAAGAATAAAGGAAGAGGCTGATAAGTTGGGAACAGGCCTTCATATTCACCTAGCAGAAACAGAGAAGGAGTACAATGATAGCTTGGCTAGTACAGGCCTTAGCCCAATAGCCTATGTAGATAGCATTGGACTTTTAGATGGCCATGTTATAGGAGCTCATTGTGTTCATCTTAATGATCAGGACTTAAAGATTATCAGAAATAGGAAGTTTTATCCTGTAAATAATCCTACTAGTAATTTAAAGTTGGCTAGTGGTTTTATGAGGCTGGAGGAGATGCTGGATCTTAATATTCCAGTAAGCTTAGGCACAGATGGCTCATCTAGTAATAACAATTTAAATATGTTTGAGGAAATTCATATTGCAAGTATTTTAAATAAGGCCTTAAATAAGAGTGCTACAAGTGTAAGCGCTTTCGAAGCCTTGCAAATGGCTACAGTTAATGGGGCTAGAGCCTTAGGTTATGATGACTTAGGTATGGTTAAGGAAGGATATAGGGCGGACCTTATTATTTTAGACTTAAAGAAGCCACACCTAAGACCAATTCATGATCTGATTTCCTTGGTGGCTTATTCTGCCCAGGGGTCAGATGTGGATACAGTTATTATAGATGGTAGACTTGTTATGGAAAACAGGAAAATCTTAAGCTTGAATCTGGATCAGCTTATGGAGGATGTGGATGCTTTAACTTTGGATCTATTAAATAGATAGAGGAGAATTTTATGTTTAGAGAGATAGGTATTGATACAGTTTATGTTCCCAGAATAAAGAAAATTCTTTTGAAGTGGGATGATAGGTTTTTAGATAGGTATTTTACAGATGGTGAGAAAAAGTATATCTATAAGAACAATATAAAAGCCGAAACTGTGGCTGGGATTTTTGGGGGAAAGGAAGCTATTTCTAAACTTTTGGGTACGGGAATTAGAAATATGGTCTTGAAGGATGTAGAAATCTTGCATGATAGCCTAGGAAGACCCTATGGTAAGCTCTACGGAAATGCAAAGGAGTTAGGAAAGGGGCTGGGTATTACCAGCATAAAACTTTCCATAAGTCATGATGGTGATTATGTAGTTGTGGTAGCTATAGGTATTGGAGAAAGTCAGCTTCTTTTGGACCCAGAATTTAAGAGACTCCTTCCCAAAAGAAAGGATTTCTCCCATAAGGGGACTTATGGAAGAGTAGGGGTTGTAGCAGGTTCAAAGGGAATGACTGGGTCCAACTACCTGGCTAGTATGAGCAGTCTTAGGTCGGGAACTGGTATTAGCTACTCTATTGTTCCAGACGAGATTGCAGATCTTATGAATATAAAATTTATAGAGCCTATAGTTATTGCTTTAAGAGATAAGAATGGAGCTTTTTGTAGGGATAGTTTTTTAGATTTGGAGCCAGAATTAGCCAAGTTTGATTCCTTGGTTATAGGTCCAGGAATGAGAGTTTCTGAGGATGTAGAGGGCTTTATAAGACTTATTTTAGAGGCCTATGAGGGGCCAGTGGTTCTAGATGCAGATGGACTTAATAATCTGGGACAATCACTAGATAGGGGAAGTTCGTCCCTGGTTATTACCCCACATCCACTAGAGTTTTCTAGATTGACTGGAGTGAATCTTAAAGATATAGAGGGCAATAGAGAATTTTATGCTAGAGACTATGCTGAAAAGAATAAGTTAGTTCTGGTTTTAAAGGGTCATAATACAGTGGTAACAGACGGTAGAAGGACATATATAAATAGGACTGGAAATTCAGGTATGTCTACTGCTGGAAGTGGTGATGTTTTGTCAGGTATTATAGGGAGTTTTCTGGGTCAGGGCATAGATGACTTTACCAGTGCCAAGCTAGGTGTTTACGTTCATGGTCTAGCAGGAGATTTGGCTAGAGAGAAATTGGGGGAATACGGAATGACGGCCATGGATATCTTAAATGAATTGCCTCAAGCCCTAAGGCTTTTATCCCTATAAATTTAATTGACTCGTAGTCTTTTAGTATATATAATGAATGTATATAGTTAAGTGTCTTTATAAACTTATAAGTTTTGATTTTCTTGGGGGTGCAAAAAATTAATGGCTGAAAGAAAGAGGGAGACAGCAACAGAAATTAATGCTTTACTAGAGGAAGCTGATTTTATAATGGCTCAGAAAAAACTGGATAAAAAGGAGTATGTTAAGCAAACTATGGACTTTTATATTCGTGAGAAAAAGAGACTAGACATTATAAAACAGCTTAAACAAGGCTATAAGGAAATGAGTGATATCAATTTAGCCCTTGCTGAATCAGGTATGCAGCAAGATGTAAACGATTTATACTCTTATGAGGAGCATCTTGTAGGTGAATTTGTGTGATAGTAAAACGAGGAGACATATTCTATGCTGATCTGAGTCCAGTAGTCGGATCAGAACAGGGCGGGGTTAGACCCGTCCTGGTAATTCAAAATAACATAGGAAATAAATATAGTCCTACTATTATAGTAGCGGCAATTACCTCCCAGATAAATAAGGCAAAACTCCCAACCCATGTTGAAATAGATGCAAAAAACTATGGGCTGCCAAAAGATTCAGTCGTACTTATGGAACAGCTTAGGACAATTGATAAGAAAAGACTTAGAGAAAAAATTGGAAGAGTCGGATCTTCCGCTATGAAAGATGTAGACGAATGTCTCAAAATTAGTTTAGGTCTAATAAAATTGTAAAAAATAAGCATATTAATATGCTTATTTTTTATGCCTATTTAGCTATAATTTCTACAAAATGCCAGTATTATATAGTATAATCTTATTTAGTAAAGGTGGTGTGATTTTGGATAAGAAAGATATAAGCTATGTATTGCATAAAACTAGTTCCATGGAACTTAGAGACAAGGAAGATTTTCTAGCCCTAATGAATAAGGTTTTTGATTTGGAGCTGGATTTTTCTTGGTATAGTTGGAAGTATGATAAGAATATATTTGGGCCATCCTATATAGCTTGTGCCTATGATGGAGATAGATTAATTGGTATTAGGTCATTTTGGAGACATGATATATATGGTATTAAGGGATATCAGCCCTGTGATACCGCAGTGGATAAGGATTATAGGGGCTATGGTATATATACAGTTTTAACCAAGCTTTGTCTGGAAAAGCTAGATAGCTATTTGATATTTAACTATCCTAATGAAAACTCCAGACATGGAGCCTATAAGCTAGGATGGAAGCTTAAAAATTATTTTTATCTTAAAAAAACTCTAGCTTCTAATACCCTAGAGAGGGATACTATATTTTTAGAAGATGACTATCTAACTTGGAAGTTTAAGTCTAGGCCAGATAAAAAGTACTACTATACAGTTAGAAATGGAAATTACTATCTTTTAAGTAAGAGAAGGAAAAATATATATTATGCCCTGGCTAGGTTTAGTAAAAATCAGGCAGAGCTATTTGAAGAGGCTAAAATGCCAATCCTATTTCATTATGGAAAGGAAGAGAGCCTGATCTATAAGTTTACTAAGAATAGGGCTCATCTAGTTAGTTTTGATAATGGAAAGAGCAAGGATTTAGATATAGGCATACACACAGCAGATTTTTTCTAAGGAGGATTATATGAGAGAATTTATTAAGGCTATACTAAAGTATCCAGTTATGCTTTTAAACAAGGTCTTCCTATATTTTTACTATGAGTTTAGTGAGAAGAGATTTTACTATAGGGATAGGCAGTTTGAGGGTAAAAAGAAGAAAGTTCTAGTTTTCGCTCCTCATGTAGATGATGAAACTATAGGCTTGGGTGCTAGCCTTATAAAACATAGGGATAGAGGAGATAGGGTAAGCTTAGTCTATATGACTGATGGAGCTGGTGCCACATCAGACCTTTCCAAAGAGGAACTTGCTAATATCAGGAAAGAAGAAGCTAGGAAACTTGGAGAAATTTTAAAGCTGGAGAATTTGATTTTTTTAGATATGGAAGATTCAAAGGTGGAAAGCGATATAGAATCAATAGAAAGAGTTTCGGAAATTATAAGGGAGGAGAATCCAGATATAATCTATACTCCTTTTATAATAGATGGCCACAGGGATCATGTTAACACTAGCAGGATAGTTCTTTATAGTGCCATGGGCTGGAGGGAGTCCTTTGAAGATGTATACATGTATGAAGTAAATACAAGGCTTAGGGCTGATATTATAAATGCAGTCACTATGATGGATAAGGAGGACTTTAAGAGAAAAGATGACCTTTACAGGGTATTTGAGTCTCAGTATGTAATGGGTTTTGATGCCTTTAGTATGGTGGACAGAGCTAAAAGGTTTTTGGCGTCACCTAGTTATGCCTTGGAAAGTTTTGTGAGGATGGATCTTAAGCAAATAAAGGCTCTAGATGACTACTTAAAGAAGGAGAATTTTCAGCCAGAAGATTTTAGGCAGCTTAGCAGTAGGTATAACCTTTTGACTTCCTACTTTAAGAACAGGAAACTAAAGGATAGATATATGGAGAAAGTAAAATCTATAAATAAGTTATAGATAGAGGAGGTAAGTGATGAAAGTACTTCATTTAATTAGTGGAGGAGATACTGGTGGGGCCAAAACTCACTTAATCTCACTAATGAAGGGCTTGGATAAGTTAGCTGATGCTAAGGTAATCTGTTTTATAGAAGATACCTTCTATGAAGATTTAAAATCCATGGGTATTAAAATAGAGGTTTTTGAGCAAAAATCAAGATCTGATATGTCTGTAGTTAATAGGCTTAGGGATGAAATACTTAGGGAGAACTATGATATAGTTCATTGTCATGGTGCCAGGGCTAATTTTATAGCCATGTTTCTGAAAAGGAAAATAAAAACTCCTATGTTGACTACTATTCATAGTGACTATAAGTTGGATTTTAAGGATAATTTTTACAAAAGGCTGGTTTTTACAAGCCTTAATACCATAGCCCTTAAAAGCTTTAAGTATTATATAGCCATATCTGATACCTTTAAGGATATGCTCATAGATAGAGGTTTTAAGGAGGATAGAATCTATGTAGCCTATAATGGCATAGATCTGGACAAGCCAGAAAATATAGTTCCAAGACCTGAATTTTTAAATAAGTTTGGAATAGTGGATAGGGGTAAGACCTTGGTTGGAATAGTGGCCAGGTTAGATGGGGTAAAGGACCATGATACCTTTATAGATGGGGCAGCCAAGTTGTTGGAAAAAAGAGATGATGTTGAGTTTTTAATAGCGGGAGAAGGTAATAATGAAGAGCGACTAAAGGACAAGGTTAAATCCTTAAATTTAGAAGACAAGATACACTTCCTGGGTTTTGTTGAGGACCAGTACTCTCTTTTTAATGCAATGGACATAAATACCCTAACCTCTATAAGTGAAAGCTTTCCCTATGTCATAATGGAAGGGGCCAAGATGAAAAAAACCATAGTTTCTACCAGGGTTGGTGGTGTAGCCAATCTTATAAGAGACAATGAAACAGGCTTTTTAATAGATGTGGGGGATTCAGATGGCCTAAGAGATAGGCTAGACTACCTTTTAGATCATAAGGACAGGATAGATCTAATGGGAGAAAATCTCTATAGCCTAGTTAGGGAAAAGTATTCTTCTGAGGCTATGGCTAAGACTCACCTTGATATTTATCAAGAAATAATAGAAAGATGGAGGAGTAAATAATGAAGATTATAGATAAAAAAGGAAAGTTATTTGGACTTATAAATATAATAGATCTGGTAGCTCTCTTGGTTCTAGTTTTATTGGTTGTTGGTGGAGGAAAAAGAATGAAAAATAAGCCAGTTATCTCCAATGAGTCAACAGAGGCCTATATAACCTTTGAGGTATCAGATATAAGAGATGTTAGCGTTAAGAACATAGTTGAAGGGGATAAGTTATTTCACTATGATAAGAATGGATACATTGGGATTATAGAGGAAGTTAAGATAAAACCTTTTACAGAAAAATTAGAGGACAATGGCCAATGGGTAGATGCAGAGGTTCCAGGAAAGTACACTGCTACTATGAAGGTAAAGGCTGATGTTAAAAATACAGAGGATGTAGTTTATGCAGGAGATGAACAAACAAGAGTAGGAATCCAGTATAGGGTGAAAAATAAGAGAATAGCGGTTATGGGTACAGTTATTGATATGGAAATTCTCGACTAGTCTAGGAGTGATTATATGTACAACAGTATGGTAGTAGCTTTCCTTGTAAAAGTTTGGACTATCCTTGTAGATGGCTATAAGACTAGTTTTCTAAGAAAGATAATAGATGGATTTACTAGCTTTATAAAGTTTTTATTTAAGGGATCTATTCTTTTAAGTTTTTTTGTAGATAAGAAACTTTATCTGGACAATAGCTATCTATATAAGGTCTACAAGACTTTTATGGATTTCATATTTAGGATTATTAGGAAGGTAAATGCTTTTTTTAAGAATATCAGGGCCAATAGTCTTGTAAGCTCTTCTATAGACAAGAACTTTGAGACAGAGTTTACTATATTTAAGGCCTTTAATGTATTTATACTCTCCTTCTCCATAGGTCTATTTCTACTTAGCTTTCTAATGGATTCTATTGGGTCAAGGGCCCATAAGGCATCAATCCTTCTAGCTATATTAGCAGCCTTAGGACTTGTCCTAGGAGATAAGATCATATCCTACAGTTTAGACTCCCGGATTTACAAGTGGGTAGTAAGTATTTGGACTGTAGATGAAGGAGGAGATCAATGGTGGTAGATAAGAGGAAAAAATATATAGTTCCTGTAGTTTTAGGTTTAGTCTATTCCCTCTTTTATTTTGTCCTGCCCATAAAGTATTTCTTGGTTGGATTTCTAGGAATACTAGGGGCTATGGCAGTTATATACAAGTTTGAAATAGGACTTTTGGCAGGGCTTATAATCTTGCCCTTTATGCCAGACCTTATAGTCCTTTTATATATGTACTTTTTAGTTTTTGCCTACTTTTATATTCAGTTTTTTAGGAAGGCAAGTAACTTTAATAAGAAGCCAATGGATCTGCCTATAGTTATTTTTCTGGTACTTATAGTACTGGCGACCATAACATCTATAAATCCTAAGGGCAGCCTTAGGGACCTGGCAATTCATTTGGGCGGTATAGGATTTTTATTTGTAACAGTAAATACAGTAGACACTAAGGACAAGTTTAATAAGTTGGCAGTAGCCTTGACCTTGGCAGGCAGTTTAGTATCCTTATATGGCCTATATCAATATCTTGTAGGTGTGGAAATGGATGCAGCCTGGCTAGATGTAGCCAATAATCCAGATATAAGGGCAAGAATATATTCAGTTTTCTATAACCCTAATATTTTAGCTGAATACCTGGTAATGTTAATACCTATTTCAGTTGGATTGTTTTGGTACAATAAAAAGCTTGGAAAGAAGGTCTTGTTCTTAGGAACCAGCCTACTTATGTCCCTGGCCTTGGTCTTAACCCTTTCTCGTGGTGGTTGGTTGGGCTTTGCCTTTTCAGCCTTTGTATTTGTACTTTTAGTAGAGAAAAGATTGCTTTTATCAGTAATTCCCCTATCACTTTTAGGACTTTACTTCCTACCTCAAACCATAGTTAATAGAATCTTGAGTATAGGAAACCTAAGTGATTCTTCAAATGCCTATAGGCTTAAAATATGGAGTATAACAGGGGATATAATAAGGGATAATAAGGCTATAGGAATTGGATTTGGTCACCTTCCCTTTAAGCAGACCTTTGAAACCTATATTAGAACCATGCCAGCAAGGCATGCCCACAATACCTTTTTAGAATTAACCGCTGAACTTGGACTAATTGGCTTATTGGTCTTTTTAATATTTTTATTTGTAACATTTAAGTATGGAATAAAAATCTTAAATAAGTCTGAAGATAGCTATATTAAAATCATGGGGGCGGCTAGTATATCAAGTTTGGCAGGAGTGCTTTTACATGGATCGGTTGAAAGTGTGCTTTATATGACTAAGATCATTATGACTTTTTGGATAATGATATCCTTGGTCTACAGCCTAATAAGATTGGAAAGTAAGAACGAAAATAACTAGTAAAGGAGACTTAGTATGGATAAGAAAAAATCTATAGTTATATCAGGCTACTATGGTTTTGATAATAGTGGTGACGATGCTATACTTAAGGCAATCGTAAAGGACTTTAAAAATGCAGATAGCCATATAGATATAACGGCTTTATCCTATAATCCTCCCTTTACTGAAAAATCCTATGATATAAAAGCAGTAAATAGATTTAAACTAGCTGAGGTAAGAAGGGCCATTAAATCCTGTGATTTATTTATATCAGGCGGAGGTAGTCTTTTACAGGATGTTACCAGCACCAGATCCCTTATATACTACTTGACCATAATGAAGTTGGCCAAGTGCTATGGAAAGAAGATCATGGTCTATGCCAATGGGGTAGGTCCTATAAATAAGAGATTAAATAGGTTTCTGACCAAAAAAATACTGGAAAAAGTAGACCTGATTACCTTAAGAGACCAGGAATCCTTTGATTTTTTAAAGGAAATAGGCTTGAAAAATCAAAGGATGGCGGTAACAGCAGATCCAGTATTTACCTTGGAAGCCAAGCCTCAGTCTAGGATAGATGAGATTTTTAAAAATGAGGGGATACCTAAAGACAGGCCTCTAATAGGGATTTCTATTAGGGATTGGGATAATAGCAGGAAACTAATAGAGGAATTAAGCTTGGCCATAGATGAGATGGTCCATAACTATAAGTGCAACTTCCTCTTGATACCCATGCACTATCCAGAGGATCTGGAAATAAGCAGGGAGATAATATCTAGGGTTAAGAATAAAAATAGCTACCTGCTGGAGGAAAAATATGCTGTAGATGAATTAATGGGGATTATAAATACTTTGGATATGATTATAGCCATGAGGCTCCACTCCCTTATATATGCAGCCAGTCAGGGAGTACCTATGGTTGGAATAGTCTATGACCCTAAAATAGTGGGCTTTTTAAATTCAATTAAGGTAGATACAATGATATATACAGATAATTTCAATAAGAGGGAACTTCTGGAAAATATAGATATAGTTTGGCAGGACAGGAAGGACTTAAGACAGGAGCTTTTAGAGGCTGATGAAAATCTTAAGAAGGAAGCATTAAGAAACATATCTATGGCATTAGAACTTTTGGAGGAGTAGGTGATAAAGTGGATAAGGTAAAGATATGTGGAATAAATATAGACAATCTTACTATGGACCAAGCTATATCAGTAGCAGAGGATTTTTTAAAGGGTCAGAGTTTAAGGAGGATCTATACTCCAAATACAGAAATAGCCATGATGGCTAAAGATGACCAAGCCTTGAAAAAAGAGGTTAACCAGGCAGATTTAATTATTCCAGATGGAATAGGGCTTATATACGGTTCGAAAATAAGAAAAAAACCCTTGAAGGAAAGGGTAACAGGCTTTGACCTTTCAGTAGAACTTTTAAAGATAGCCAATAGAGAGGGCTACAGCATCTATCTATTGGGAGGCAAGGAAGGCATAGCAAGAGAGGCTGCGGAAAATATAGCCAGGGACTATCCTAATATAAGAATAGCAGGCTATCACAATGGTTACTTTAAAGGCAGTCATATAGGGGTAGTGGACAGCCCTGAAGAAGATAAAATCGTAGAAGAGATAAATGAGAGCAAGACAGACATACTGTTTGTAGGTCTAGGTTTTCCAAAACAGGAGATCTGGATAAATAGCAATGCCTCCAGGCTTAAGGTAAAACTAGCCATAGGTAATGGTGGAACCATGGATATACTTTCAGGAAATGCCAAGAGGGCACCTGAAATCTACCAGAAGTTAGGATTAGAGTGGTTTTATAGGTTGGTAAAGGAACCATCAAGGATCAAGAGACAGGTTCTTCTACCCAAATTTATACTATATACAATATTTTCAAAAGAAAGTGTAGAATAGGAGGCTTTTATGGAAAAAAAATGGGGAGAATTTTTAAAATCCATAGTAGGTTTAACCATAGGGGCTTTTATAATGTCCTTTGCCCTTCAAAACTTTCTAGACCCTAACTCTATTGCACCAGGAGGAATTACAGGATTTGGTATAGCCCTAAAGACCTTAACAGGCATACCAGTATATGTTACCAACCTGGCTATAAACATACCTTTGTTTGCTATAGGTATATTGGTTCTAGGAGCAAGTTTTGGCTGGAAAACCTTCTATGCCACAGGTTTTGTTTCAGTATTTTTAAAGTTATTGCCAGTAACAGTTGTAACGAAAAATCCCTTTCTAGCAGCAGTTTTTGGCGGGCTGATTTTAGGTTTTGGTATAGGAACAGTTATAAGGTCAGGTGGAACTACAGGAGGTTCAGACACAATAGGTGCAATCTTAAATAAATTTTTGCCCTTTATAACTATACCCACCTTTATGGTTATGATTGATACCTTAATAATATCCTTTGCAGGCTATGCAGATAAAAATATTGATACAGCTCTTTACTCTATGGTATCAATGTTTGTTATGAGCATGACCATAAGAAGGCTAATAAATGATAAGAAAAAGTACTTGAGAGTGGAAGTTAAAAGCTCTAAAAAAGAAATGTTAGGTATGTTAGAGAAAGAAGATCTTAGGGACTTGAAAATCCAGACTTTCCAAAAATTACATACACAAGACACAGAAGATGTGGTATTATTCATAATTGAAAGGTCTCAATATCCTAAAGTTATAGACAGGATAAGAGAAGTAGACAAAAAGGCCTATGTAGAAGTAGGAGAATTATTTGAAGTTTTAGGAGAAAGTCTAGAATAAATTTTTTAGGAGGTATATAATGAGCAACTTAAAAGACTTAGAGATAATTGCCAATACTATGAGAAAAGACATAGTAAGTATGCTTAATAAATCTCAATCAGGCCATCCAGGTGGTTCACTGTCAGCTTGTGAAATAGTAGCAACACTTTTCTTTGAAGAAATGAATATAGATCCAAAAAATCCAGGCTGGGAAGCTAGAGATAGGTTTGTGCTATCAAAGGGACATGCTGCACCAGTTTTATATGCAGCTTTAGCAGAGAAAGGATATTTCCCTAAAAGCGAGTTAGATAACTTAAGAAAGATAGGACAGATGCTTCAAGGTCACCCAGACATGAAGGGAACTCCTGGAGTAGATATGACAACAGGATCTTTGGGACAAGGTATTTCAGCTGCTTGTGGTATGGCTAAGTCAGCTAAAATGTTCAAGGAAGACTATAGGGTTTTTGCTCTTTTAGGAGATGGAGAAGTTCAAGAAGGTATAGTTTGGGAAGCAGCTATGTTTGCAGCCCACAATAAGCTAGACAATCTAGTAGCTTTTCTAGACCATAATGGCCTTCAAATTGATGGAAAAAACGAAGATGTAATGTCCATTGATCCTATAGATGAAAAGTTTAAAGCCTTTGGATGGAATGTAATAGTTATAGATGGTCACAATCTAGAGGAGATAGCGAAGGCCCTAGATATGGCCAGAGAAAGAAATGGAAAACCTACAATGATAGTAGCCAATACTGTAAAGGGTAAGGGAGTATCATTTATGGAAAATCAAGTAGGCTGGCATGGAAAGGCTCCAAGTGATGAAGAACTAGAGAAAGCCTTAACTGAACTAGGAGGTGGCTTAGATGACTAATATAGCAACTAGAGCGGCTTATGGAGAGGCCCTAAAGAAATTAGGCCATGAAAATGAAAAAGTAGTTGTACTAGACGCAGACCTTTCTGGCTCAACTAAAACAGGAGTATTTGCCAAGGAGTTTCCAGAAAGATTTGTCAATGTTGGTATAGCAGAGCAGAACTTAATGGGAATATCAGCAGGTATGGCAGCTAGTGGCAAGATACCATTTGCCAGTACTTTTGCAGTATTTGCAACAGGAAGAGCTTTTGAAATCATAAGAAACTCCATCTGTTACCCTAAGTTAAATGTTAAGATAGCTGCTACTCACGCAGGTCTAACAGTAGGAGAAGACGGTGCAACTCACCAGGCCCTAGAAGATCTTAGTATAATGAGATCTCTTCCAAACATGGTGGTTTTAAACCCAGCAGATGCTGTAGAAACTGAAAAAGTTATTTTTGCAGCAGCAGAACATGATGGACCAGTTTATATAAGACTTGGTAGAGCAGGAACTCCAGTTATATTTGATGAGAATCATGAATTTAAAATTGGTAAGGCCAGTCTTGTAAAAGATGGTCAAGATATAACTATTATTGCTACAGGAGTAATGGTAGCCAAGGCTATGGAAGCCCATGATAGACTAAAGGAAGAGGGAATCTCAGCAAGAGTTATAAATATGGCTAGTATTAAGCCTATAGACCAGGAAATTATAATTAAGGCTGCAGAAGAAACCAAGGGAATTGTAACTGTTGAAGAACACAGTATAATTGGTGGTCTAGGATCAGCAGTGGCAGAGGTACTATCAGAAAATCAACCAGCTAAATTAAAGAGAATAGGAACTGTGGATAGCTTTGGAGAGTCAGGAGACGGAAGTCAACTACTTGAAAAGTATGGCCTATCTGTAGATAATATAGTAAAGATCTCAAAAGAGCTTTTATAAAAGACAAGACCCAAGATTCTAATTGAAACTTGGGTCTTATTTTTTACATAAAAAATGAACCTAAGGAATCCTTAGGTTCAAGCCTTAATTACTAGCAAAATTATCAAAGTATCCTTGAATAAGAACAACTGGAGTACCCTTGTCTCCACTACCACTAGTTAGGTCACAAAGACTGCCTAAGAGGTCAGTAATCTTTCTAGGAGTAGTTCCTAAAGCCTCCTCAGATCCTTCCTTCTTACCCTCATGGTCTTTTTTAGATATTTTTTCCTTAATAGCCTTGGCAGCTTCTTCAGAATCCATACCCTTAAGATCAGTATCAGCAAGATACTTTAACTTTATTTCATTTGGTGTTCCCTCTAAGCCACTAGTATATCCAGGAGATACACATGGGTCAGCAAGCTCCCATATACCACCAGCAGGATCCTTAAAGGCCCCATCACCGTAAACCATAACCTCTATATGTTTTCCAGTTTTCTCAAGCAGGCTTTTTTGTATAAGGTCTACATAGGATTGGGAATCCCTAGGGAAAAGCTTTAAACTCTCCATAGTAGCAAGATTTGAACCCAGTAGTCCAAAATCTGGATTGTAGCCACTATTATTTACTGGCTCTGACAGTATATCATCTAAACCTAGGACAACCTTAGCCCCAGCTTCTTTTAATATTTTCTTAGTTTTCTCTCTAGCATGTATATTAGCTACCAATATATTATCTGTAAACTTTAGAATATCAG
The DNA here is from genome assembly GCA_030152145.1 of Tissierellales bacterium. Taxonomy (GTDB): domain Bacteria; phylum Bacillota; class Clostridia; order Tissierellales; family JASKZW01; genus JASLIL01. Next base: position 10,540 of record JASLIL010000119.1, on the reverse strand, counting down.
TTGGATTATTTGAAAGATATATTTCAATATTATCATTGTATGCTAAGTCCTTATATAGCTTGACATAGTCAATATCAGTAAATGGATGTCTTACATAGTCCCCAAAGACCTGTCTGTATTTTTCTTCTGAAAGTAGATCGCTGTAAGGATTGATTTCAGACTCATAGAATTGGCTAGGATCCATAAGTGGATTTCCCACCTCATCATAAGGGTAGTTTAGAAGTAAATATACCTTTTTTCCGGTCATAGCTATACTCTTTAAAATCATAGAAAATCTATTTCTACTAAGTATAGGGAATACAACTCCTAAGCTTTCTCCGAATTTATTATCAATATCAGCTTTAACCTGTTCAACAGTGGCATAGTTTCCTTGAGCACGAGCTACTAAAGATTCTGTAATACCTATAATATCTCTGTCATCCAAAGAAAAACCTTCTGCTTTTGAGGCTTCCAGCACAGAGTCTACGACTATATCAACAATGTCGTCTCCATGTTTAACAATTGGAGTTCTAATACCTCTTGCTGTAGTTCCTACGGTTCTTACCATTAAAATTCCTCCTAATATAAATTAAATAACATCACCTATATATTATACTACATTTAAGATAAAATAAAGAAATACTAGTCAATTTTTTTTAATCCACTTTCGCTTATAATGTAGTCAAGAGGTATATCAAACTCATTAATAGGACATTTTTGAATTTCCTGAAGGTCAAAAAACAGGCCTATTTTCTTAGTATCCCCAGTAATCTTTGAGAAAAATCTATCATAGAAGCCGCCACCATAGCCAACCCTATAGCCCTCCCTATCAAAGGCCAGGCCAGGAACTAAAATCAAGTCAATTTCATTAGGATCCATAAAATCATAGCTTTCTTTCCTAGGCTCTAAAATATTGTAGTTACCAATTTCCAGATCCTTATTAAAATCCTTGATCCTAGAAACCCTCATGGTCTTAGTTTTATTGTCAGTAACTGGAACTCCAATATGTTTCCCCATCTTCAAGGCATCTTCTATAATAGGATGGGTGTCAATCTCAGAACCGAAGGAAATAAATAGAAAAATATTCTTGGCTTCCTTAAAACTATCTAGGGAAAAAAGTAAATCCTTTATCCTAGCAGACTTCTCCCTATGCTCCTCTTTGGACATTTGGTCCCTTAAACCTATAACTTCCTTTCTAACAGCTTTTTTATCCATAATATCCTCCTTAAATTATAAAAAATTTGTTATCTACTTGATATTATATTATAATATTAGAGAATATGTGATATTATAAGAAACTTAAGAAGATATAGGCCAGCTATAAATTTTCCATATGGCCTATATAGAAAATAGAGGTGACTTTTTTTGATAGTACTAAAAGATGTGTACAAAGAATACGATAATGGTGTAGTAGCACTAGATAAGATAAACTTAAAAATTAAAAAAGGTGAATTTGTCTTCTTGGTAGGACCAAGTGGTGCAGGTAAATCAACCTTGATGAAACTCCTGTTAAAGGAAGAAAATGCAACTAAGGGTAAGGTTTTTTTAGACGGTCAAGACATAACTAGGGTTAGGAACAGAAGAATTCCCTATATAAGAAGAAAGGTAGGAGTTGTATTCCAGGATTTTAGACTTTTGGAAAACAAAACAGTTTATGAAAATGTTGCCTTTGCCATGGAGATTCTAGGGGTAGATTCTAATGAAATGAGAAGAAGAATCCCTATGGTTTTGGGAATGGTAAACCTAAGCAACAAGGCCCACTGCTATCCCAATGAACTATCTGGAGGAGAGCATCAGAGGGTAGCTATAGCTAGGGCTATAGTAAATGACCCACCAGTCCTAATAGCAGATGAGCCAACAGGTAACCTGGACCCAGAAACATCCTGGGACATAATGAATGTACTAGAGGGCATAAATAAAAGCGGAACAACTATAATAATGGCTACCCATGCTAAGAATATAGTTGATGAGATGAAGAAAAGAGTAGTTACCATAGAAGATGGTAAAATAGTAAAAGATCAAAAAGAAGGTGTTTACGACTATGAATCTTAGGATTATAAGAAATATTACCAAGCAGGGATTTGAGGGAATGTGGAGAAATAGAAGTATGGGGCTTGCCTCTGTAGGATCTATTACAGCAGTCCTAATAATTCTTGGTATGGTTCTAATAATGGTTTTAAGTATAAACAACATGGTACTTAAGACCAGCGATAAGTTTGATGAAATGCAGGTACTTTTAGATGATGGCCTAGATGAAGAGGCCATAGAAAAGGTTAAGACAGATATAGAGGCCATAGAAAGTGTAGACAAGGTCAGCTTCTACTGTAAGGATGAAGCCTTAGAGGAAATGAAGAAGGACTTTGAGGAGAAGAGTGGCAAGGGCTACCTTCTAGAAGGCCTGGAGAAAAACCCTCTACAGGACTCCTATATAGTAAAGCTAGGGGACATAAAGGATGCAGATGAGGTTGTTATGAAGATCAGGGATATAGAAGGCGTTGAGGATGTAGATTACTCAAGAGATGTTATAGATAAGTTAGTCCTATTTACCAACTACCTTCAGGTAGGAGGGCTGGGTATTATTGTAGTTCTAATCCTTATCTCTATCTTTATAATATCCAATACCATAAAGGTAACTGTTAGTGCCAGAAAAAGAGAAATTAATATAATGAAGTATGTTGGGGCTACAAACGGCTATATTAGAGGGCCCTTTATAATAGAGGGAGTTTTATTTGGATTAATAGGTGCCTTAATATCTATTTTTGTGATAAACTATGGATATAAGGGCATATTTAAGTTCTTAAGTAGTGAGAGCATATATTCTCTAGTATCTACTTACCTAATATCACCTAAGGAGCTTATATCAGATATATCTGTAATTTTCATATCTATAGGTATGGGAATAGGAGCTTTAGGTAGCTTGGTATCCCTTAAAAGATTTTTAAATGTTTAGGAGGAGAAATAGTAATGTCTAATAAGAGAAAGACTATGTTAGGAGTATTAGCAGCAACTATGATATTAAACTCCAGCTTTGTATTTGCTGATAAGAAAGTAGACAGCTTAAAAGAAAAGAAAAAGACAACATTGACACAAATGCAAGATAAGAAGAAGGAAATAGATAGCTTGGAATCAGAAACCAGATCCATAGAGTCAGAGATAAGGACTTTAGATAAGAGGGTGGATGAGGCTAAGACAGCCATGAAGGAAGCAGAAGACAATATAAGTACCATAGAGAAGGATATAAAAAGGACAGAGCAAGAATTGGAAAAGGCAGAAGAAAAATTAGAGAAGAAGGAAGAAGTATTTGGAGCTAGACTTAGGGTCATGTATAGAAACAAGGATGCAGGCTTCTTGGAAGTTCTTCTATCATCTTCAGACCTAAAAGATTTTATATCCAAGAAAAGAATGGTCCAGGCCATAGCAGAGCAGGACATAGAACTAATGGAAGAGATGAAAACTCAAAGAGATGAGATAAATAAACAAAAGCTAGGCTTACAGTCTCAAAGAGCTTCACTAGAGGCTACAAAGGCTAGATTAAATAAGAAAAAAGAAGAACTGGAGTCAGCTACCAGATCAAAATCTATACTGGTTAGTGGACTAAAGGACAAGCTCAATGAAGCAGAGAAGGACTATGATAAATTAAATAAGTTAGCCAAGGAAGTTGAAAATGAAATACTTGAAAGGCAAAGTGGGGGAGCTGTTTATTCAGGAGGTAGAATGGGCTGGCCTATACCAGGTCACACCAGGATTTCATCACCTTTTGGTTATAGGACCCACCCAGTGTTTAAGACTAAGAAACTACATACAGGTATAGATATTCCAGCAGGAACAGGAACCAATGTAGTAGCAGCAGCTGGAGGCAAGGTTATTTATTCAGGTAATTTAGGAGGATATGGTAAGACTATTATGGTTGACCATGGAGGAGGTATAGTAACCCTATACGCTCACAATTCCTCACTAGTAGCAAGTCAAGGTCAGAGTGTAGCAAAGGGAGCAGTTATAGCTAAGGTTGGTAGTACAGGTGTTTCAACAGGACCACACAGCCATTTTGAAGTAAGGAAAAATGGTGCCTATGTAAATCCAATACCTTGGTTAAGAGGTTAGATTATAAAGAGGGATAAGTCCCTCTTTTTCTTATAGAACGGGGTGATAGTATGTCAAAAGCTAGGAAGAGATTTTTAGTAGTTCTTCTTCTAATAGTAAGTAACCTAGCCACCTTTACCTTAACTAACTTTATATCAGTTACTAGAAATGATAAGGTTTTGGTATCCAAGGAGAACTATGATCTATTAACAGAAAACTATGAATCTTACAGTAAAAATGATGTATTAAAAAGCTATATAAAGGAAAACTTCTTAAAAGACGTAGATGATGAAAGTTTAAAAGAAGGGGAATTAGCAGGTATTTTCCAGGCCCTAGATGATCCTTATTCAGGCTATATGGATAAAGATGAGTTTAAGGACTTTTCTGAGCACACTGGAGGAAAATTTGGAGGTATAGGAGTTGTTGTCTCTCCAGCAGAAGATAATTTTATTACTGTAGTATCGCCAATAGAGGGTACACCAGGAGATAGGGCTGGTATAGAAACAGGAGATAAGATTATAAAGGTAGATGGAGAAGAGTTTCCAGCCAGCAAAATGGATGGAGCAGTTAAAAAGATGAAGGGAAAGCCTGGAACCAAGGTTACTCTCACTATCTTAAGACGTAAGGAAGGAAAAGCTGATGAAGTTTTTGACCTTGAACTAGAAAGAGAAATGATCAAGGTAGACACTGTTAAAAGCCAGGTATTGGAAGAAAATATTGGCTATATAGGACTTTCTTCTTTCAATAAGGAAAGTGATCAGGATTTTAGTAAGGCCCTAAGGGAACTGGAAGAGAAGAATGTTAAGGGGTTAATAGTTGACCTTAGAAATAATCCAGGAGGCCTTTTGGATGTTTGTGTAAATATAGCAGATGAATTCTTAGACCAAGGGGAAATAGTCTATACAGAAAGAAGAGATGGGACTAGGTTTTATGAGAAGTCAACTAAGGGCAGCACAGAACTACCTCTAGTGGTTCTTATAAATGGTGGAAGTGCCTCTGCTTCAGAAATATTTTCAGGGGCAATCCAAGATAGAAAAAGAGGCCTAGTAGTAGGAAATACAAGTTTTGGTAAGGGAGTTGTCCAAACAGTTAAGGGCTTAAAGGATGGAACAGGCTTTAAACTTACAGAATCAGAATACTTCCTGCCAAGTGGTAAAAAGATAAATGGTATTGGTGTAAAACCAGACTATGAAGTAGATATAAAAGAGGGTGTAAGAAGAATAGGTCTGGAAAACCTAAAGGATGACAGTCAACTTCAAAAAGCCATAGAACTTTTAAAATAAGGTGATTTCCATTTGGAAGTCACCTTTACTTATAGTAATATATAGCTAGGATATTTATATTTTAAAATAAGTTATTTTAGTATATAATAAAAGAACAGATGTTCAAGGGGTGATTTAATGAATAAGTTTACCATACATTCAAAGTTTAGGCCTACAGGAGACCAACCTGAGGCTATAAAGTCTATATCCAAGGGAATAGAGGAAGGTCTTAAGTACCAGACCTTGCTGGGGGCAACTGGCTCGGGAAAGACCTTTACCATGGCCAACATAATAGAGAGGGTTCAAAAACCAACTCTTGTTATAGCCCACAATAAAACATTAGCCTATCAACTAGCCAGTGAATTCAAGGAGTTTTTTCCCGACAATGCAGTAGAGTTTTTTGTATCCTACTATGACTACTACCAACCAGAAGCCTATGTTCCACAAACAGATACCTATATAGAAAAAGACGCTGCTATAAACGATGAAATAGATAAGCTTAGACACTCGGCAACAGCTGCACTTTTTGAAAGAAAAGATGTTATCATAGTATCCAGTGTATCCTGTATATATGGATTGGGGGACCCAATAGACTATGAAAATTTAGTTGTTTCCTTAAGACCAGGTATGGTCAAGGATAGGGATGAAATAATAAAGAAACTAATAGACATACAATATATAAGAAATGACATAAACTTTATAAGGGGAACCTTTAGGGTCAGAGGAGATACACTAGAGATCTTCCCAGCCTCCAGTAGTGAATCCACCATAAGAGTGGAGTTTTTTGGAGATGAAATAGATAGGATAGTGGAGATTGATCATTTAACTGGAGAGATTCTAGGTATGAGAAGTCACATATCTATTTTCCCAGCCTCCCACTATGCAACTAGCCAAGACAAGGTAGAGCTGGCAGTTGTAGACATAGAAAGGGAACTGGAGGCCAGAATAAAGGAGTTTACCTCCCAGGAAAAATTACTAGAAGCCCAAAGAATAGAACAAAGGACCAGATATGATATAGAGATGTTAAAGGAAATGGGTTTTTGCCAGGGGATAGAAAATTATTCCAGACACCTAAGTCAAAGACCTGCAGGCAGTAGACCCTTTACTCTTATAGATTATTTTCCAGATGATTTCTTGATAATGGTAGATGAATCCCATGTAACCATTCCCCAGATAGGAGGAATGTATAAGGGAGATAGGGCCAGAAAGGAAAATCTAGTAGAACATGGATTTAGGCTTCCCTCAGCCCTAGACAACAGGCCCTTAAAATTTGAAGAGTTTGAGAAGATGATAAATCAGATAGTCTTTGTCTCAGCTACTCCATCTAAGTACGAAGCTCAGCATTCAGAAAATACTGTAGAGCAAATTATAAGACCGACAGGTCTACTTGACCCACTAATAGAGGTAAGGCCTATAGACAATCAAATAGATAATCTAATAGGAGAAATCAGGAAGAGGGCAGAGAAAAATGAAAGAGTACTAGTAACTACCCTGACAAAGAAGATGTCAGAGGATCTTACTAAGTACCTAAAGGAAGTTGGTATAAAGGTAACCTACCTTCATTCAGATATAGACACTATAGAAAGAATGGAAATCATAAGAGACCTACGCTTAGGAAAGCATGATGTACTAGTGGGAATAAACCTTTTAAGAGAGGGCTTGGACCTACCAGAGGTTTCTCTGGTTGCAATTCTGGATGCAGACAAGGAGGGCTTTTTAAGAAGTGAAACCTCCCTTATACAAACTGTAGGTAGGGCAGCAAGAAATGTAGATGGCAAGGTTATAATGTATGCTGATAAGATAACTAAATCCATGGAAAGAACTATATTTGAAACCAATAGAAGAAGAGAGATACAAAATGACTACAATATAAAACATGGAATTACTCCTAAGTCTATAGTTAAGGATGTTAGAGATATAATAGAGGCTACTGTAGCAATGGAAGATGATGAAGCTTATAAGTCAACAGATAAATTTGACAGTCAGGACCTAACGCTCATAATAAGTACTCTTAAGGAGGATATGTTAAGAGCAGCAGAAGAACTTGACTTTGAAAAAGCTGCTGAACTTAGAGATAGAATCAGAAATTTAAATGATTTGAAAAATGCAGGAATTCAATAGAGGTGATATTTTGACAAGGAATAGTATAGTTATAAAGGGAGCAAAAGAACATAACCTGAAAAATATAGACATAACTCTTCCTAGAAATAAATTTATAGTAGTAACCGGTTTGAGTGGCTCAGGAAAGTCTTCCCTAGCCTTTGATACAATATATGCAGAAGGACAAAGAAGGTATGTTGAAAGTCTTTCAAGCTATGCAAGGCAATTTTTAGGACAGATGGATAAGCCAGATGTAGAGTATATAGAGGGGCTATCACCTTCTATATCAATAGATCAAAAAACTACCAGCAAAAACCCTAGGTCAACTGTAGGGACTGTAACAGAAATCTATGACTATATAAGACTACTTTATGCTAGAATAGGCAAGGCCTACTGCCCTAAGTGTGGCAAGGAAATCAAGAGCCAAACAGTAGATCAGATGGTGGATAGGATTATGGCCATGGAGGAAAAAAGTAGGATTCAAATTCTTTCACCTATAGTTAGGGGTAAAAAAGGCGAGCACAAAAGAATCCTAGACAATATTAAGAAGGAAGGCTTTGTAAGAGTAGTTATAGATGATCAGGTATATGACCTTTCAGAAGATATAGATCTAGATAAGAATAAGAAGCACAATATAGAAATAGTCGTAGATAGGATAATAGTTAAGGAAGGCATAGAAGGAAGATTAACAGATTCTTTGGAGACAGCCTTAGGATTAGCTGATGGATTAGTCTTAATAGATCATTTGGACCATGAAAAGTATATTATGAGTCAAAAACTTTCCTGTCCTAGCTGTGACATGTCCATAGAGGAACTTTCTCCAAGAATGTTTTCCTTTAACTCTCCCTTTGGTATGTGTGATGAGTGTAACGGAATAGGTCACTATAAGAAAGTTGATTCAGATTTAATTATTCCTAACTACAAGCTTAGTATTAGGGATGGTGGGATAGCTGCTCTAAGTGGCAGTAATGAAGATACCTACTATTTTAAAATAGTAGAGGCCATAGCGGATAAATATAAATTTTCTCTAGATGATCCTTTAGAAGAAGCTCCTAAAGGATTTATAGAAGATATTTTATATGGGACAGAGGAAAAGTTAGAGTTTAAATTTAATAGCAGATTTTCAGGGATGAAAAATTTTGTTGGCAAATTTGAAGGATTTATACCAAATCTTGAAAGGAGATATGCTGAAACCAATTCTGATTTTATGAGAGATAAGATAGATGATTATATGGCAGAAATTCCTTGTCCCAAATGTAGGGGGAAAAGACTTAAAGAAGAAGCTTTATCAGTACTGGTAGGATCCTTAAATATTGCAGAATTAACAGACTTATCTATAGATAAGGCCTATGATTTCTTTGATAGTTTAGCTTTAAATGAAACTGAGGAAATTATAGGTGGGCCGGTCCTAAAAGAAATCAAGGAAAGACTTCTATTTTTAATTGATGTAGGCTTAAGTTATTTAACCTTATCAAGAAGTGCAGGTACTTTGTCTGGTGGTGAGAGCCAAAGAATCAGGCTGGCAACTCAAATTGGTTCAAGTTTGGTTGGTGTAATATATGTCCTAGATGAACCTAGTATAGGACTTCATCAAAGAGATAATGCTAAGCTTTTAAAAACCCTAAGAAGACTAACAGACCTTGGGAACACTTTAATAGTAGTAGAACATGATGAGGATACTATGCACAGTGCAGACTATATAGTGGATATAGGTCCAGGAGCAGGTGTCCATGGTGGCTATATTGTTTCAGAAGGTAGTGTGGAAGAAATAATGGCAGATAAAAATTCCATTACAGGCCAGTACCTGTCTGGTAAAAAGAAGATAGAAGTTCCTGGGGAAAGAAGGCAGGCTAAAGATGATAAATGGATTGAGATAAAGGGGGCCAGGGAAAACAATCTTAAGAATATAGATGTTAAGATTCCCCTAGGCGTATTTAACTGTGTAACAGGTGTATCAGGTAGCGGTAAGAGTACGCTTATAAATGAAATTCTCTATAAGAGCCTGGCTCAAAGCCTAAACAAATCAAAGTTAAGACCTGGAAAACATGATGAAATACTGGGACTGGAAAATTTAGACAAGGTAGTTGTAATAGACCAGTCTCCTATAGGCAGAACCCCTAGAAGTAATCCAGCAACTTATACAGGTGTATTTGATCACATAAGAGACCTTTTTGCCATGACCAATGAAGCCAAGATGAGAGGATATAAAAAGGGAAGGTTTAGCTTTAATGTCAAGGGTGGTAGATGTGAAGCTTGTAGAGGAGATGGTATATTAAAAGTTGAAATGCATTTCTTACCAGATGTTTATGTACCTTGTGAGGTTTGTCATGGCAATAGATATAACAGGGAAACCCTACAAGTTAAATACAAGGGCAAGAACATATCTGATGTTTTAGACATGACTGTAGAAGAGGCTTTGGACTTTTTTGAGAATATACCCACAATAAAGAGGAGGTTACAAACACTCTATGATGTGGGCTTGGGCTATATAAAGTTAGGTCAACCTTCAACCCAACTATCTGGAGGTGAAGCCCAAAGAGTAAAACTTGCCAGTGAGCTAAGTAAAAGAAGTACAGGAAAAACGATCTATATTTTAGATGAACCTACAACTGGACTTCATACAGCAGATGTTCATAAACTTATAAACGTTTTAAATGAACTGGTAGTTGGAGGGAATACCTTGGTAGTTATAGAGCATAATTTAGATGTGATAAAAACAGCTGATTATATAATAGATCTAGGTCCAGAAGGTGGAGACATGGGAGGGACTTTGGTAGCAGAAGGAAGTCCGGAGGAAATAGTTAAGGTAGAAGAATCTTATACAGGACAGTATTTAAAGGGACTATTAATATAATAATATTGATTTTCTATGGTTTTCGGTTATAGACAAGCTTAATAGAAATGTTTTAATCATAAAGATTAATAATAGATTTATCTTAGGAGGGATTTTATGAATAGTCTTAGAATTGGAGACAAGGTAGAAAGTTTTAATTTAGAAAATCAACATGGTAATAAGGTTTCTTTAAATGAGTTTAAGGGGAAAAAAATATTACTATCTTTTCATCCATTAGCTTGGACCTCTATTTGTACAGATCAGATGAGAGATTTGGAAAGGAATT
>JASLIL010000088.1 GCA_030152145.1 Tissierellales bacterium | reverse complement strand
AATAAATTTAAGACTATATAGGATCTTGAAGAAAAGATCCCTTAGAGATTCCAACATATTGGCCCTAAATATAAAAAATCCTAGAAAGCCAATCATAAGTATATTTAAAACTAGGCCCAAGTAGACAAAGATTCTCATCATTTGATGGCTTAGTATATTCTCCCTTATCATCCAAAAACTACTTACCAGGCCAAATAACAAGGCCACCGCCTTAAAAGATATTAGCTCTATTAGTATAACTATAGATGAATGAGATATTTCTATGCCATCCTTCTTCATATAGTAGACCTGCATTGGCTGGCCTCCCGATGATGATGGGGTTATTCCACTGAAAAAAAATCCCACCAGCGAATAGAAGATACCATTTCTAATCCTGATCATATAGTTAAATATACTTAGGAGGGTCCTGTGAACCATAGCCTCACCTAGAACATAGAAAAATGTAAATAAAATTCCCAGACCAATATAGTTCTTGTCAACAGACCTTATTATTGAAATTAAATCGTTTAAATCCTCTCCCTTTAGGAGGGTATTTAAAACCAAAGTAGTAAGTAAAATAATCACAGCTATATTTATTAAAGTTTTCTTCCTATCATCTCTTTTCACAAAACCAATCCTTTACTTTTAGTTTGCTAAGGTAAAAGTATACTATTATAGATCTCCATAGTCAATCACTTTATCCCTGTAGGTCAGGCTGTCTATCAAGCTTAAGATAAGGCTACTATCCATAGAAGCTGTAAGCTCTTCCATCTTAAGTAGCTGTCTATAGTAGCTTATCTCATCAGAAAAGAGGCTGGCAATTTCTCCTTCTAGCTCCTCTATATTCCAAACAACCCTGCCAATCCTATTTTTCTCTATAAACTTGCTATTTTCTATTTCCTGCTTTAAAAATGGCTCTATAACAACTATAGGTGTCCTGGCCTTAATAGCTTCAAAGCTAGTAATTCCACCGGCCTTTGATATTATATAGTTTGATTCTTCCATAAGCCTATCCATATCATCTACAAATCCTAGAACATTTACCTTGGGATATTCTTTTTCTAGATAGGTCTTAAGCTTAAGGTTCTTACCTGTTACAATAGTAACTTCTATCTCTTCTTTTCTTAGGGCCAGAAGCAGTCTATCTATATTTGGTATAAGTCCCAGTCCCCCTCCAAGAATCAAAACCTTCTTATTTTTAAAGCCAGTAATTTCAAATTTTCTCTGAAACTCTTTTCTTAAGGGTATGCCAGTTATATGGATTCTATGACTATCTATACCCATCTTTAAAAGGTCCTCCCTACTTGATTTACTGGGTACAAGGTAGTGGTCTATGTTTTTAAAGATCCACTTACTATGGGCCTCTATGTCTGTTATAACACTGACTAGTTCCAGCTCCTTATTTTTATAGGCCTTGTAGTTTGACATTATAAGATTTGACAGGGGCATGGTGCTGATTACCAGGTCTATCTTATGGCTTTTTATGAGAAAATCTATCTTCCTATTTAAACTTAGGCTGTGCCTAAGATCCATTATCTTTCCATTGTTCATTAGATCATAGAACTTGTTATGTAACTCTGGGTACTTATTAACTACTATATTAAAACTTCCGTATACATAGTCTGAAAACTGTGGATAAAGATAGTCTAAAATATCAACTCTTAAGATCTTGTGGTTCCTATTTGAAAGGATTTCTTCAGATAGGGCCCTGGCTACTGACTCATGGCCCATGCCGAATTTTCCTGTAAGTATTAGTATATTCATAGTAATTCCTCCCTAAGTCTAAGAATATACTAAACTTCTTATATAGCTTTAAAGAATTCCTTAATAATTTCTTAAGTTTCTAGAAAAACTCCCTATCCCCCTAAGGGAAGGTCTTTTAGCTAAAGAAAAAAGAGACCTAGTAAGTCTCTCGGTAGTCTTTTATATTGGATATTTGGTATTGGTCCCTATAGTAAATATAGGCCTGGGCCATAGTTGCTTCTTTATAGGGGTTAACTAGGTAGTTGGCTCCTGGTAAAAAGTAGGCCAGAAAGTACCAACCAAAAAAGGACATTAGAAGAACAAATATGTCCATCTTATTGCCATCAGTCATCCCCTTACTCATTTGAAAGACCTGGTCTATGCTTAGGCTTGGATCATCAGCCATTATATAGTCTACAAATATATACTCAAAGCTCTTTATTATTCCTGGAACTATAAGTAGCAAGGTCCAAACTATAAGCTTTATATTCTTTATCAAGGAAAGAACTATAATTTTTCCCCTGTATTCCTTGGCTATAAGTTTAAAATCTCCGTCCTCCTGACTGTCTTTTGCCCCTTTACCCATATAGAATTTATTTATACTAAGCCTAAGTATAGGCAGAATAAATACTATAACAAGGAGGGATAGGATGCTTAGGGCTAAAAATTGTTCAGCACTTATTTCCAGTAGGGGGTTAAATATGTTCAAACCCAGATACTCCTTTAAGTAGTTAAAGGATTTTAAGCTTATATAGTATCTAGCCTGGTCTGGATCCACATACAAAAACTGACCTAGGGCTAGAAGTGAATACAGAAAGCTTATAAGTAGGGCCTTTACATACCTTCCTCCTGATAAAAACTCGCTGGCTTTTCCCTTTAATTGACTTCTATTCATTTAATCACCTACCTTATTTATATAATACCTTTTATCCAGTATTTTACACATTATATTCCATTAAAGCAAATAAAAATTTCTCCCAAAAATTCTGGGAGAAATTTAACTATAGATCCAGGCCCCTCTTAAATGCCTCTATATTTATATCATGAACCTTTTCTGGAAGAAATTTCTTGATCTTACTAATCCAGTCTATAGACTCTAGGCCCAAGGCCTTAACTGTAGCGCCTAGCATTACTATATTTTGACTTCTAGCCTCTCCTAGGTCTTCTGATATTTCCCTAGCATTTACAAAAATTAAGTCATCTAGCTTGGACTCCAACTCCCTATCTATATTTTCAGGATATTGGGCCTGGCCTGTAAGAACTGTCAGAGGCCATATTTCCTCATTATTTACTATAAGCTTACCAGTTGGCTTAAGGTTTTCTAGGTATCTTAGGGCCTCTAGTTTCTCAAAGGAAACAAGAACATCAGCCTCCCCCTTATTTATAGTAGGGGAATAGATTTTTTCTCCAAACCTTATCTGGGTTGTTACACTACCACCTCTTTGACTCATGCCATGAATCTCTGACATCTTAACATCATAGCCTTCCTCTAGTAGGCCCTCAGATAATATTTTAGAAACTAATATTATACCCTGGCCACCTACTCCAACCAATAACAAAGATTTAGTCATCTAAATCACCTCTCTCTATAGCATCAAAAGGACAGACCTGTAGGCAGACACTGCAGCCATTACACATATTCCTATCTATGGACACTATATTATTCTTCATGGAAATAGCCGGACAACCTATTCTTAGGCAGGTCTTGCACTTTTTACACTTATCCTGGTCCACCTGGCAGTAAAAATCCTTCCTCTCCCTAACTACTTCCTTTATAAGAGCACAGGCCTGTCTGGCAATAATAACAAAGGGTTCACTAGCCTTTATTGCAGCCTCAACAGCCTCCTTGTTCTCCTCCATATTATAGGGATCTATCTCCCTTATATTCTCCTCCTTAATTCCCACAGCCCTTACAATATCATAGATACTGATTTCAGGAGCTTCTAGGCCAGAAAGTCCCCTTCCTGTTCCTGGGTTTTCCTGATGGCCAGTCATGGCAGTTATCCTATTATCTAAAATAATCATAGCCATATCTGTCTTGTTGTAGACTGCATTTACAAGGCCAGTCATACCAGAATGGAAAAAGGTTGAATCTCCCACTATACCAAAAACCTTCTTGTCCCTTTCTGCCATTTTGTTGATCTTATCAAAGCCTATACCTGCAGAGAAACCAGCCCCCATACATATAACTGTATCACCTACATTTAGGGGTGCTGCTGCTCCCAAGGTATAGCAGCCTATGTCAGAAGTAACATTGATCTTATTTTTGTTTTTATTTAATTCCACAAAAAGCCCTCTGTGAGGACAGCCTGCACATAGAGCCGGCGGTCTTACAGGAATCTCTAGGTCTGACTTAAGACCCTCTCCCTCCTCCTTGGATAGGATGACCTTTCTTATTATAGAAGAATCCATCTCTCCCCTTGTAGGGAAGCTGTCCTTACCTATACAGTCTATTCCCAGGGCCCTTATATAGTTTTCCATATAGGGCTCATTTTCCTCTACTACATAGATCTTGTCTACAAGGCCACTAAATTCCCTTATAAGCTGCTCTGGAAGAGGATAGGAGAATCCTATCTTCAGGTAGGATACACTGTCTAAAAGCGCTTCCTTACAATGAAGGTAGCTGGCTCCTGATGTAACTATGCCTATCTTGCTCTTGTTGTCCTCTATCCTATTTAAGCTTGTAGAGTTACTATATTTCCTTAGTCTTGGTAGCCTTTCTTCCTCTATTAGCTTGTGCCTAAGCTTGGCATTGGCTGGAACCATTATGTACTTTCTTGGATCCTTCTCATAGTCCCTGATTAAGGGTTTCCTAGGCTCCCCCTCCTCTACTGCAGATTTGGAATGGCAGACCCTAGTTGTCATCCTAAATAAAACTGGACTGTCAAACTCCTCTGATATTTCAAAGGCTTCCCTAATAAAATCCTTGGCTTCCTGGCTGTCAGAAGGCTCCAGCATAGGTATTTTTGCATGGGGAGCATAGAGCCTATTGTCCTGTTCATTTTGAGAACTATGAACTCCTGGCTCGTCAGCACTTATAACTACCAGTCCACCATTGACTCCCTCATAGGCCATGGTGAAAAGTGGATCTGCTGCAACATTTAAACCTACATGTTTCATGCTGGCCAAGGCCCTTCCACCAGCTATAGATGCACCAGCAGCCATTTCTAGGGCAACCTTCTCATTTACTGCCCACTCAGCATAGATAGACTCATACTTGGCTATATTCTCTAGGATCTCTGTACTTGGAGTTCCTGGATAGGCTGTGGCAAGATTTACCCCTGCTTCATAGGCTCCCCTAGCTACAGCCTCATTACCTGTTAACAACTTCTTCATTTTACCCCTCCTCTAATATCCTCCCTATAATTGTATCAAATATCTGAATATTTTCACAATAGTTTGTTTTAAAAATAAAAGAACCCTAGCCTAGGCTAAGGTCCTAATCTTAATATCTAAATATAGCTGCTATACCTCTATCTGTTGGCATCCTGTCCTTAGGAAGCATAACTACCTCTCCCTTGTTTTCAAAAACTATTTCAGCCAGGTCATCCAGCAGATCTTCTGCCTCTGGATTCTTTATATCTTCCTCTACTATAGAGCCTGTTTCATAGTTAATTATACCTGGAATTATTCTATCTGACTCTATTAGTACACTTTCAACCTTTCCTTCCACAGCAGCCTTAGCCACTTCTATATAGTCATCACTAGCCTGGCCCTGTGCCCTGTGAGCTTCAAACCTATCAACTAACTCCCTGGTTCTATCTATATAAAGAGGTTCTACAATCTTCCAAGCCTCTTCCCTTAAAGCATCTAGATCCAAGGTTTCAAAATCCTTTCTAATACCATCCTTTAACATAAGCCTATTGTGACTTATGGAGTTCATAAGACCATGGTATTCATCTAGGGATACTAGAACTAGAGGAGCCTTAGTTGGATTTGAGAAATTCTCTAAAACCAATCTATCTACATACCTAAAGTAGTTTTCAATATCCTTGTCAATTTCATCCTTCTTGCTGCCCTGGCCATGGAACATAGCATTGCTTCCCCCAACTGACCTTTGGTTTAAATAGCTGTCGGTAAATTGATCTCCCAAAACATCCTCAATATTAACTGCTGTATCCTCATCAAATTTTACCTCCTGTAGCTCGTATCTATTACCTACAAAAAGCTTGAAGGTCTGCCTATTTATTCCCAGTACATAGTAGGTATCTGCTGACTGATAGGTTCTAACCAAGGGTTTTATATGGAAGGATCTACCAATGTTGGCAAATTCCTTAACTGGTCTACTTAACTTGTAGATAACTCCCCTGTCCCTATCCCTTAAGATAACCAGGCCATCCTTAGTATTATTCCAAAAAACCTTATCTTTTTCTAAGTCATAGAAAGGTTTTAATATTTCATCTACTTCAGCCTGAGTATAGATTTCTAAAAGTTGTCCCTCTAATTCCTTAACCAGATTTTTAAACCTAATAATATCCTGTTTATTATCTGGTCTATGCCTATGTGTAGGCTGATAAAGTGATAAACAAGGTTCATTTCTTTCAAATATTATATCATTTGGAAAATCTTTAATTATATCAAATTTCATCTAATCCCAACCTTCCCTATACAAATATAGTCTTAGTCTCTAAATACTCCTCTAGCCCAAAAACTCCACCTTCCCTACCTATACCGGATTTTTTATAACCTCCAAAAGGTGCCTTGTGGCTTCTCTTCTTTCCATTAACAATTACCATACCTGTCCTAAGTTTTTTAGCAAGCTCCAAGGCCTGATCTTCATTGCCAAAAACTGCCCCTGACAGTCCATAGGCTGAATCATTAGCCTCCTCTATAACCTGGTTTAGATCCCTATATACTATAAGGCATAGGACAGGACCAAATATTTCCTCCCTGGCTATAGT
Source organism: Tissierellales bacterium (assembly GCA_030152145.1). Lineage (GTDB taxonomy): Bacteria > Bacillota > Clostridia > Tissierellales > JASKZW01 > JASLIL01. The sequence continues at coordinate 6,273 of JASLIL010000088.1, read as the reverse complement.
CATATCATTAGTAACATCAGTAAAGATTGTAGGGCCTACAAAAAATCCCTTGGCCTTCTTATTAGGTACTTCTCCTAGTAAGAGCCTGGCCCCTTCTTCTATACCCTTCTCTATATAAAATTTAACCTTATCAAATTGCTTTTGTGATATAAGTGGACCTATTAGATCCTCCCTGGCTCCAGTATTGTAGAAACTATAGTCTCTAGTCTTCTCTACTATAGCTTTTTCTACTTCCTCCTTCCTGGATTCAGGTATAAAAAGTCTTGTAAGAGCACTGCAGGTTTGACCTGTATTGCTGTAGGCTGTATCTAGGCTGGTTTCCAAAAAGCTGTCCAGATCTCCATCCTCCATAAGTATAGAGACTGATTTTCCACCTAGCTCTAGGGCCAGCTTCTTTACAGTCTTCATGGCTGACATAGAAACCTTAATCCCTCCAGAAGTTGATCCTGTAAAGGAGATCATATCTAGATCTGGGTGAGCTGCCAGCTCATCTCCAATCTCCCTGCCTACACCTGGCAGTAGGTTAAATACTCCAGCTGGAAAGCCTGCCCTATCTATAGCATCTGTTAGATGGTAGGCTATTAGAGGGGTTTGTTGACTGGGCTTTAGAATTACTGTATTTCCTGCCAAAAGAGCTGGTACTATCTTTTTACTTATTTGCCCAAAGGGATAGTTCCAGGGGGTTATAGCTCCAACCAAGCCTACTGGCTCTCTTAGAACCCTAAATCCATCATATTCCTCCTCCAAGCTATAGTCCCTTAAAGCTTGGATATAGTTGGATATATCATCTATATAGCCTAGGAGGTGAACCTCCCTTGCAAATCTGTGACTGGCTCCAAGTTCCTTGGCTACAACCTCTGCCAAATCATCTAGCTCATCTAGGAGGATCTCCCTTAAAGCTATCATAAGTTGAATCCTTTCCTCAGGGCTTGTTGCCATCCAAGGACCCAAGGCCCTTCTTCCTGCCCTAACTGCCTTTTCCAAGTCTTTATTATTGGATTTTGGAACTCTTCCTACAATTTCTTCTGTTCTTGGATCTATAACCTCTAAAAAATCTTCAGATTCAGATTCTATCCATTCTCCATCAATATAAAGTCTGTCAAATTCCAAATATCTCCCTCCTTTAGTAGAGAATATTAATTATTATAATTCTCTTATAATATTTATACCTATTTTTAAAAATTATAAACTCTTTTGAAAATTATTTTTGCCTGGGTCAAACTTATCTTTTTGTTAAAATAGCTAGACTGTGGTAGTATATTTATTAGACTAAGTCTAAAATAAGGGAGGAAAACATATGATCAATAAAGAGAGAGTATTGGAAAGATTTTTAAACTATGTTCAAATAGACAGTCCTACTAAATCAGAAGCTGATTTTGCCAAGCACTTAATGGATGAATTAAAGGCTTTGGGGCTAGATGTTACTATGGATCAGGCTGGAGAGAAGGTTGGCAGCAATGCTGGAAACCTAATAACTAAAATTCCTGGTACAACTGAGGGAGAAACTATTTTATTTAGCTCCCATATGGATACTGTGTCCCCATCAATTGGTATAAAGCCACAAATAAAGGGAGATACTATCTACAGTGACGGAACTACTATACTAGCTAGTGATGACAAGGCTGGAGTTGCTGCTATTATGGAGGCCCTTGAAACTATGCTTGAAAATAAAATTCCTCATGGAGATCTGGAAATTATCTTCTCTATCTACGAGGAAAGTGGACTAAATGGTTCTAAAAACTTAGACTACAACAATATAAAAGCTAAAAAAGCCTTTGTTTTTGACTCTGGTGGAGACCCTGGAGAAATAGTTGTAGCTGGACCTGCACAAAATATACTTGATATTGAATTTATTGGAAAGCCTGCCCATGCTGGTGTTGAACCTGAAAATGGTATTTCAGCTATTCAAATGGCAGCTGATGCTATTGCTAATATGAATCTTCTAAGAATTGATGAAGAAACAACTGCTAATATTGGTACTATTAAGGGGGGAGAGGTTACAAATATTGTAACTGAGAAGGTTTGCCTACTGGCTGAGGCTAGATCCCTAAGCGACGAAAAACTAGAGGCTCAAACTCAGCATATGATTAAAGTCTGCCAAGAAACTGCTGAAAAGTTTGGTGGAAAGGTTAATATAGAAGTTACAAATATGTATGGTGCCTTTAAGGCTGATGTTGAATCTGACATAGTTAATAATGCTAAAAAAGCTATGGAAGAACTAGGTCTTAAAGCTGAGACAGTAAACTCTGGTGGAGGTTCTGATACAAATATCCTTAGCCAACATGGTATAGATGCTATAAACCTAGGCGTAGGTATGAAGGAGCCCCACACTTTAAATGAGCATATAAAAATTGAACACCTGGAGCAGTCTGCTGCCCTAGTCCTTCAATTAATTAAGGTTCACGCATAAGAAAACAACCCTCAAAGTTTTTGAGGGTTGTTTTCTATTTATTCCTTTAGAAACTGATTTGTAAACAAGTTGTAGTAGTTGGCTTTTTTACGGATCAATTCCTCATGACTTCCTTCTTCCAATATTTTTCCATCTTCCAGAACCAAGATCCTGTCTGCATTTTTTATGGTGGAAAGTCTATGGGCTATAATAAAGGAAGTTCTCTCCTCCAAGATATTGTCTATGGCATCCTGGATTATAAGCTCTGTATTTGTATCTATACTAGATGTAGCCTCATCTAATACAAAGAGCCTAGGATCTCTTATAACTGCTCTGGCAAAGGATATAAGTTGCTTTTGCCCCTGGGACAGTAGGCCACCACCTTCTGCCACCATACTGTCATAGCCCTCATCAAACTTGACTATAAAGTCATGGGCATTAACCAACTTACTTGCCCTGATCATATCTTCCTCACTGGCCCCTAAGTTTCCATAAAGGATATTTTCCCTTATGCTACCATTGAAAAGATGGGGGGTTTGGAGAACATAGCCTAGGTTTTTCTGCATATATTCCTTGGGAAGCTTTCTATAGTCCAGACCATCTACTAGTATCTCCCCATCTCTTGGTTCGTAGAACCTACAAAGAAGATTAACTATAGTTGACTTACCAGCTCCTGTTGCTCCTACTAGGGCAATGGTTTCTCCTGCCCTTACCTTAAGATTAAAGTTCTCTATGATCTTCTCTCCACTGCTATAGCTAAAGCCTACATTTACAAATTCAATATCCCCCTTCATAAGAGGTAGATTTCTATCTCCCTTAGGCCCAAATTTTTCTATAACCTCCAGGCTATCCTCTATGTCAGACTCCTCTTCTAAAAGCTTATGAATTCTTTCTGCAGATGCCTTGGCTGTTTGAAATTCTGAAAATATTATAGCCATCTGGTTTATAGGTTCAAAAAATTGTCCACTATAGGATATAAAAGCCACCAAGCTGCCATAGCTTAAGGCCCCTTTCATTATTTCATTACCACCTACTGTTAGTACCAGACTGGTACCAACACCGCCTAGAAATAATATTATAGGTATATAGATAGATGATAGACTTATAGATTTTATGGACTTTTCCCTCATACTATCTGTAAGTCTTGAAAATTCCTCTAAATTCCTATCTTCCCTCAAAAGAACCTTGGTAGTTCTAGCCCCTTGAATATCTTCATTGTAGCTAGAGGTAATCTGTCCATTGATCTCCCTTACCTTTCTTTGGCTATCCAAGATCTTTACCCTAAAGTATCTACTGACTGCATAGGCTACTGGCAGCATTAAAACTATAATGCTGGCCAACTTTCCATTTAATCTATACATGGAAAAACTTACTGCTATCATCATGGAAAATCCCCAGCAAAGATCTACCAGGCCCCAGGCTATAATCTCTGTCAGCCTATTTATATCAGAGGTCATCCTGGACATAATAGAGCCTGTTGCATTTGTATCGTAGTATTCTAGGGATAGGCCTTGAAGCCTATCAAAACAGGCAACCCTAATGTCATAGGCCAGGTTCTTCTCTAGTTTTCCTGCCAGCCTTATAAAGCCATAGACAAAAAATGAAAGACCTATAACTGCCATAAAGTAGAGAAGGCTAAATTTTTTCAAGCCCTCAATATTCCCCCTAGTAACAAATTCATCAATAGCATATTTATTTAAAAGAGGAAAGACCGAATCTATAAGCCCTAGACCAATATTAAATACTATAAGAATCATAAAAGTTGTCTTATATCTTATGAAAAAGGGTTTGAAATTCCTTACTATGCTAAAATTAGTTTTTTCTTCCATAAATCCACCTCCTAATTTCCATTATCAATTGAGTTTTGTATATCAAATATCTTTTTGTATCTTCCCTTAATTTCCATTAGTTCCCTGTGACTACCAGACTCAACTATTCTTCCATCTTCTAAAACCAAGATCTTATCTGCCTCTGCAACTGTAGATATACGATGGGATATGATCAAGCTTGTAGACTTCTTATCTTTTCTCTTTAGACTCTCCCTAATATAGCTATCTGTTTCCGTATCTACAGCTGATAGAGAGTCATCAAAAATTATTATGGGTTTTTCATCTATTATCATTCTGGCTATGGCCATTCTCTGCTTTTGCCCTCCTGAAAGTGACACGCCTTTTTCACCAACCATAGTTTCATAGCTTTCCTCAAAAGACAATATATCATCATGAATAGAAGCTATCTTGGCTGCTCCATAAACTCTCTCATCTGAAAAATTAGGATCTATAAAGCTAATATTTTCCTTTATGGTTTTTGCATAGAGAAAACTCTCCTGTAAAACCAGACCTACATTCTGCCTAATCCAAGCCTTATCAATGGTTCTAAGCTCTCTACCATCTATCTTTATACTTCCATCTCCATAGTCATAGAGCCTAGGAATAAGTTGGACCAGACTTGTCTTTCCAGATCCTGTAGCCCCTATAAGGGCCAGACTTTCCCCTGGCTCTATCTTAAAGGATATATCCTTTAAGATATCCTCCCTGCCATCATAGGAAAAACTGACATTTTCAAATTCTATGCCACCCTTGATTTCTGGTTCTTCAAAGTTTTCCTTGAAAACCTCCACTGGCTTAGCCAGTATTTCAGATATTCTCTCTTCAGCTACTATAGCCTGGCCTGAGTCTGTTAGAACTCTTCCCAGCTGCCTTATAGGCCAAACCAACATATTTACATAGACTGTAAAGGCAGAATATTCTCCTAGGCTTATTTCCCCCTTGTAGGATAGGTATATACCTATAAGGATTACTGAAAATATCTGGGACATACAAAGAAGATCTGCCAGGGAGTGATACTTTGCCAGTTCATTGGTTACCCTGTAGTTTATGTCCCTATGCTCTCCTACAGACTTCTTAAATCTTTCTAATTCATAGTCCTGCCTATTAAAAGCTTTTACAACCCTAACCCCATTGATATTTTCCTGGAGGCAGCTGGTCATAAGTGACTCCTTTTCCTCCCTTTCCTTAAATATTAGCTTCATCTTTTTGAAAAACCTTAGGCTGTAGGCTAATAGAATAGGAAGGATGGCTACAGAGGCTAGAACCATTTTTTTATTCATTTTAAATATTATAAGTAGGACTCTTAGGATTATAAATCCACAGGCTATTAAATCTAAAAATTGAATAAAGAGAAACTTTCTAAGACTGTCTACATCTGAGCTTGCTCTTTGAAGTAGATCTCCTGTGTCTGATTTAACATGGTAGTCGTAGGGAAGCCTTTGAATATGATCATATAGACTGTCTCTAATATTCTTTATAGTTGCCTCTACTGCCTTGGCTGCTAGCTTTTTCTGTAAAAACAAAAATAAGCCCCTAACTCCTATTATTCCAACTACAACAAAAGCTATTAAGTAAATATTCTCCCTTATGTGCTGCTGCCCTCCCATAAAGTTGAAGAGCTTTAAAAGTCTCCCACTTTCAACTGGTTTATTTAAAAATACATTGTCTATAGATGATCTTAGGACAGTTGGCATCAAGGTATAGGCTGTCAGAGATACAAGCATAGAGATTATGGCCAGGCAGTACTCAAGTTTATGACCTTCCATAAATTTAAATATTTTTTTCAATTCTTTCATATCTTCCCTCCTTTAAATATAAAAAGCCACAGGCCCAATAGTCCTGTGGCTAAAACACAATAAAAAAAAACCACAGGCAGTAAATAGACCTGTGGCAAAATACTAAGTAAATAAAGTAATTAAAAATAAGCCCAACAAGGTCGTGTAACTTTTACTGAAAAACTGCTTCTTAATCTAATCATCTTTACGACCTCCTTAATCTTAGTTTATTTTTAAATCTTAGTTCAGTATATACCCATATGGAAATATTTGCAAGCAA
>JASLIL010000096.1 GCA_030152145.1 Tissierellales bacterium | reverse complement strand
CCTAAATCCTAATGATTCTGTGGTTATGAAAGAATGGGCTATTGGTAAATATCCAACAGCTTGGGAAGAGGAATTTTTAAAGAACAATTTTAGATTATTAGAATATAGATAGAAATATCTATATTCTTTTTAGGAGGTAGATTATGGAGAAGAAATATATAATGGCGCTAGATCAAGGTACTACCAGTTCTCGTGCTATAATTTTTGACAAGGAGGGTAAGGTAGTAAAGATTGCTCAGAATGACTTTAAGCAGTATTATCCTAAGTTGGGTTGGGTAGAGCATGACCCTATGGAGATATGGGGAACTCAGTCAGGAGTAGCTAGGGAGGTTCTAGAGACCACAGGTATTAGGCCCTTTGAAATAGCAGCTATTGGTATTACAAATCAAAGGGAGACTACAGTTGTTTGGGAAAAAGATACGGGCCTACCTGTATATAATGCTATAGTTTGGCAATGTAGGAGAACAGCAGATATCTGTGACCAGTTAAAGAAAGAAGGTTGGGATAGTTATGTAAGAAGAAATACAGGACTGGTTATAGACGCTTACTTTTCAGCTACTAAGATAAAGTGGATTCTTGATAATGTAGAAGGAGCTAGGGAAAAAGCTAATGAGGGTAGACTTCTTTTTGGAACTATAGATAGTTGGATTCTTTGGAATCTTACTCGTGGTAAAGTACATATGACAGACTACTCCAATGCTTCAAGAACTATGATTTATAATATAAGAAAATTGGATTGGGATGATAAATTACTACAGAGACTAGATATACCTAGATCTATGTTGCCAGAGGTTAGGTCTTCTAGTGAAATTTATGGCTATACAGATGAATATACTTTTGGAGGAGCTAAGATTCCTATTTCTGGTATAGCAGGAGATCAACAAGCCTCACTTTTTGGTCACAATTGTTTTGAAGCAGGAATGGCTAAAAGTACCTATGGTACAGGTGGTTTTATGCTTATGAATACTGGATGTAATATAGTTGAAAGCAAAAATGGTCTTCTGACAACCATAGCCTGGGGATTGGATGGAAAAATTACCTATGCCCTTGAGGGAAGTATATTTGTTGCTGGGGCCGTTGTTCAGTGGATGAGAGATGAAATGGAGCTTATAGGCCATGCTGAGGAATCGGAAAAGCTGGCCTTGTCTGTAGAGGACAACAATGGAGTCTATCTAGTCCCAGCTTTTGTAGGCCTAGGAGCTCCTTACTGGGATATGTATGCTAGAGGCACTATAGTTGGTCTAAGTCGCGGAGCAAATAAAAAACATTTGGTTAGGGCGGGTTTAGAGTCTATAGCCTATCAGACCAAGGATATACTGGAAGCCATGGAGGAGGATTCACAGATTAAACTAAGGGAATTAAAGGTTGATGGTGGAGCAGTGGCTAATAACTTTCTTATGCAGTTTCAATCAGATATGTTAGGGGTTTGTGTTAAAAGACCTGAGATCATAGAGTTGACAGCTCTTGGAGCTGCTTACTTAGCTGGTCTTTCTGTAGGATTTTGGGAAAGCTGTAAGGATCTATCTAACTCTTATAGATTAAATTGTAATTTTAAGCCCTCCCTGAATCAAGATAAAGTAGATAGCTACTATAGTGGATGGAAGAAGGCTGTAAAAAGGTCACTGGACTGGGAGGATAGATAAATTTTTACTTAGTTTTATTTTTTGATTTTTTTTTAGTTTTTTAATCCTTGCTTCTTCTTTAAGGGCTAAAGATTTAGTGGGAAAGCAGCTATAGTAGACTAATTTACAGGGTGTTCTACCTCTAGTATATTTGGCTCCTTTCCCACTATTGTGTTTTTCCAGCCTTTTATTTAGGTTTTTAGTCCAGCCAGTGTAGAGAGTTTTATCTCTGCATTCTAAAATGTAGACAAAGTGTCTTTCTACCATTTAACGAGCTCCTTTACTACATCTTTAACAACAGAGTAGCTAAAGCCTCTTCTTTGTAGAAAACCAGATAGCTTTCTGTATTGGTCCTTTGGTTGATCATTTCTATAGGAGTAGATTTTTTTCTCGCCAGCTTTCATAGCTCTGTCAAATTCACTTTCATCCTCTTCCAGAACCTCACTTATAATAGATGAGTCAATTCCCTTAAGGTAAAGGTCATTTTTTATTCTCATAGGTCCGTAGTTGTTTAAGTTTATCTTATCTCTCATAAATATTTTGGCAAATTCAAGATCATCTACTAGCTTCTGTTCCCTTAAGTAGTCCAAGGTCTCGAGAGCAATTTCCTCAGAAAAGCCTTTTTTTATAAGGTCATCATAAACTTCTTTTTCAGCCCTTATTCTATAGCTTAAAAATCTGAAGGCAGTGTCTTTGGCCTTGGCTCTTTCATCATCTAAAAGTACCTTATCTATAAAGTCTTTATCCAGCTCCATGTTTTTTGACAGACTATGTCTATATACAAGTTCCATATCTAGCCCAAAAGCAAATTCTCCGTCTAGATATATATTAACTCTTTCTTTGTTGTTTTTCTGTACTTCTATTTTACTTATTTTCATTATTTCCTCCAATTTTCCTTATAATATATTGTTTTGTAGCTTCTATTAATTCCTTTGTTTTTTTATCTTTCATAGATGTATCAAACACATGATCTGCTTCTGGATGACTAAGAAGTTCTACTTCCACATTAAGATCTTTAAGTTTTTCATAAAGCTTAAGAGATGATTGGTAGGGTACTGTGTTATCCTTCATCCCATGAACCAACAAACAAGGTATCATAGACTTACCAACCCATGATATAGGTGAGTAGTATTGGTATATTTTATTTTTACCTAAGAGCTTTTCGGTCTCATTATCTTCATTTTCTATAGTAGTTTTAAGGGCAAATTTTGCAAAGAGAGATTTATTATCATCTTCTAATATATCACAAAGGTCACTTGGTCCATAATAGGATACAACAGCCTTTATTCCCTTGGTCATTTCTTCCTTTTTAATAGCAGTAAAGTAGCTGGCATAAAGAAGGGAAAGGTGAGCACCGGCTGAAAGCCCCATAAGGACTATATTATCCTTGTCTATCTTTAAGTCTTGATTGTGATTTTTAACATAGCTTAGAGCATCACTGTAGTCGGATAAAATATCCTCCATGGTATTTTTAAAACCATACCTGTAGTCAATGCTTACGACAGCTAGACCCTGAGATGCTAGGTACTTACACCAGGATACATTGTTGGGTTGGTTTCTAAAACCAGATATCCACCCGCCGCCATGACAGAAAAAAACCATAGGATTTTTGGTCTTGGGATTTTCTGGTAGCCATAAATCTAATTTTAAATCCTTACTTTCTGTTTTCTTATAGTTATAGGTTAAAGGTTCAAAGCTGCCTTCAAACTCTATGGGAACTCGGGCAGTCATTATATTAATTGAATAAAATATAGCTCCAAAGAGAAAGTAATAGAAGCCTAAGTTAAAGTCTTCTAATATGAGCAGGAAAAATATAAATAAAATATAGATTTTATTTACAAAAAAGGATGAATTTTTAATTTTTTCACCTAAATTAGACATACTATCACCAGCTTTCTATTTTTCTAGTGGATTTTCAACTGTTTCTCTGGTTAGGAGAGCTTTCTTGGCTTCTTTTTCATTGAAGTTAAGCTTATGAAGAATATATTTTGCTAAAAAATATCCAAAAGGCAACCAATTTACATGACTAATAGGCCAAATTTTTCTATTTCCTCCATCCATCTCACTATATAGATATTTTCTGGACTGTAGTGGAAGAGTTGAGTCGAAAAAAGCATCTATAAAAGTAACTTTTCTCTTGTCTAGTAGATGGGCATAGGAAATAGGATCAATTTTTAAGAGTGGATGAATTTTTTCAGAACTTAGAATTTCATCTAGGCTCATAGTTTTTACCAATTCAAAGTCCTTATCATATATATCGTACATATAGTCCCTTTGTTCCAAGTTAAACTCAGGTTTTAAACCTTTCTCAAAAAGTCTTCTGGCAAACTGAGTAGCAGGTGACTGATGCATTATACTAGGTATATGTCCACCTGTAGTCATAAAGAGATAGTGATTTATCCTAGAATCTAAGGCTCCTAAAATAGATGTAATCATACCGCCTAGACAGTAGCCCAGCACAAGGTTATTTTCCTTCCAAAGATTATTTTGCTCTAGTAAGTCTATAGTTGTCATAGCATCTACCACTGCATGTTCCCAGAACTGATACATTATTTTTAGGTCAGGGTAAAGAAAACTTCTACCACTGGTAGAGCCATCTTCTACTCTTGTATAGTTACCTGGAAGAACTAGTATGCTAGTATTTACACCTACTTTAGCAAGATGGGGACCTAACCAAAGGAGGAATTTAACATTTTGGCTTCCTAATCCATGTAATACTAGAACAGAAGCTTTTACTTCGTCTTTGGGTTGAAAGTTATAGAATTCAACTTCTTCAGTGCCTGGTGCTGGATTTTTATATAGAGATGGATATCTAATATAGTTACATCTGTAGCTCTTTCCTTTTAATATATACCCGGAAACAAAGTCAATTTTCTTTTTTTCATATTTAAAATCAATATTCATAAAGTCTTTCCTTTCTATACTTGATTAATATTGATTATAACATATAGAAAAATTTAAATTAAATAGGATTTAATTTTTTTGAATTATCTGATATAATTTAAATGACTAAATAGAAAACCTTTTCTATCATTTTAAGGAGGTAAAAATGCATAATATAAAGGATATTGATAATTTGCAAATCTTAGAGAGAAATAGGCTTGAAAGCAGGTCTTACTTTGTACCTTTTGAGACAGAGGAGTTGGCTTTAAGTTTTAAAAGAGAGAATTCGAAAAGATATAAACTCTTAAATGGAATGTGGAAATTTAATTATTCAGAAACTCCCTATGAGGCCCCTAAAGAATTTTACATAGAGGATTATTCAGTAGAGGAATGGGATGATATTAGGGTCCCAGGAAACTGGCAAATGCAAGGCTATGGTTATCCTCACTATACAGATCTTATATATCCCTTTCCGTTAGATGAACCAAATGTACCTAGAGAAAATCCTACTGCTTCATATAGAAGAGATTTTTATATACCAAAAAGTTGGAGTGACAGTAGAATTATTATTAGATTTGAGGGTGTAGATAGTGGCTTTCATCTTTGGGTTAATGGAGAGGAAGTAGGTTATAGTCAAGGAGCTAGAATGCCATCTGAGTTCGATATAACAGAGCTTATAAGACATGGTAAGAATACATTGGCAGTTAGAGTTTATCAATGGACAGATGGAAGTTATTTAGAAGATCAGGATATGTGGTGGTTAAGTGGAATATTTAGAGATGTTATTTTGATTTCGAGGCCGAAAGTACATGTTGAGGACTTCTTTTTAAAAACAGATTTGGATAGTAATTATAAAGATGGAGAGCTGAAGATAGAAACAAAAATCTTTAATTCATTGGAAGAATCTGTTAATAGATATTCTCTTGAGTATGTTCTTTTAGATAAAAATGTACAGAGAGTAGCTGATCCTATAGTGGTTCAGGGCATAGATTTAGAAGCAGAAGGTCAAACTTTTCTAGAAAATTCAATTAGGCTTCCAAATCCCAAAAAGTGGTCAGCAGAAGATCCTTACCTATATACACTTCTTATTAGATTAAGAGATGATAATGGAGATTTGTTAGAGGCTATAGCTCAAAGAATTGGATTTAGAAAGATAGAGCTAAAGGATGGAAACTTCCTGGTAAATGGTGTAGATATACTTTTAAAGGGAGTAAATAGGCATGAAATGCATCCTGATCTAGGTCGTGCCATACCTATATATTCCATTGAAGAAGATTTAAAGCTTATGAAGGAACACAATATAAATGCTATAAGAACAGCCCACTATACTAACCATCCAGAGTTTTATAATTTTTGTGATGAGTATGGATTCTATGTAATAGATGAGGCTGATCTTGAAACCCATGGCTTTGAATTAACAGGTGATATAGGTAAGCTTTGCAAGGATCCTAAGTGGAGGAATGCCTATGTAGAGAGAATGGAAAGAATGGTGGAAAGAGACAAAAACCATCCTTCAATTATAATGTGGTCCCTAGGAAATGAGTCAGGCTATGGTGAAAATTTTAAAGCTATGGCAGATTGGGCTCATCAAAGAGATGATACAAGATTGGTTCATTATGAAGGAGATGTAGAAGCGGATTGTGCAGATGTTTATAGTACTATGTATTCCAATCACAAGAGAATGGAGGAACATGGTCAGAAAAATCTTGATAAACCCCATATTTTATGTGAATTTGCCCATGCCATGGGAAATGGACCAGGAGGCTTAAAGGATTACTGGGATATTATAACTAAGTACAAGCGTCTTCAAGGTGCATTTGTATGGGAATGGGTTGACCATGGAATTAGGGAGTATAGTATAGATGGAAAGGAATACTTTACTTATGGTGGAGACTATGGGGACTTCCCTAATAATTCGAATTTTTGCTGTGATGGTTTAGTTAGACCAGATAGGATGCCAACACCAGGCTTAAAGGAGTACAAGAAAGTTATAGAGCCTATCAAAATAGAGACTGTAAATCTTGAGGATGGAAAGTTTTTAGTTAAGAACCTATACGACTTTATATCTCTTGATAACTATAAGTTGGTTTGGAATCTTAAGGCTGATGGCAAGGTTCTTGATACAGGTTCAGTAGCCCTTGATGGCATAGAGCCCAGATCTGAGAGAGTAGTAGAAATTCGCTATGAAAAAACCAACCATTATATATATGATACAGATGTATTTTTAAATATAGATTTTATAATGGAAAAGGATAGTATATGGAACAAGTCAGGTCATGTGATAGCCTTTGAACAGTTTAAACTAAGTCAAAAGGAAGATGGATTAAAGGAAATATTTATGGATCAAATGGAGCCTATGAATGTTAGATTAACAGATAGGGATATACTTATTAAGGGGATGGACTTTGAGCTTACTTTCAATAGGATAAATGGCAAGTTTACTTCTTATAAGTATGAGGGAGTGGAGCTTATAGAATCTTCTCCAAGGATGAATTTCTGGAGGGCACCTATTGATAATGATATGTATACAGTTAAGCACTGGAGAGAAAAGGGCTTGGATTTAGTTCTTGAAAACATCAAAGATGTTAAAGTTAAAAATTTTGAAAACTATGTAGATATAGAGGTTAAGGCTCTTTTAGGACCTGCTAATGGAACTTGGACTGTAGACCTTTCTTATAACTATCTAGTCTGCGGAGACGGGCAGGTTGACATAAGCGTTAAGGGTAGCCCTAAGGGAGATCTTCCAGAGACCTTCCCTAGAATTGGTATGAATATGGAGATACCGGAAATTTTCAACAGGGTTACTTGGTATGGTAAGGGACCAGGAGAGACCTATGTAGATAGTCAGGAAGCTAGCTATATAGATATCTTTAAGGCCAGGGTAGAAGATCTCTACATGCCTTATGTCTATCCTCAGGAAAATGGTAATAGGCTAGATGTAAAGTGGTTCTATCTTACAGATGAAAGGGGCTTGGGCTTCAAGCTAGAGGCAGAGAAGACCCTAAACTTTAGTGCCCACTACTACACTATAGAAGATCTTGAGAAGGCCAAGCACCTAAAGGATCTGGTAAAGAGAGATTTTATAAGCTTGAATATAGATTATAAGCAGAATGGTTTGGGCAGCAATAGCTGTGGACCAAAGGCTTTAGAAAAACATGAGTTAAAGCCAGAAGATTTTGAGTTTAAACTAAGATTTTTACCGATATATACTGATTATTAAAATTAACCCTCTAGGCAGACAGCTATAAACTAGTAGACTAGTTTTGTCTAGTTCTAGAGGGTTTTAAATTTAGTGGAATGGGTGTTTATATGACAGTTAATATACATGATGTAGCAAAAAAAGCAGGAGTTTCAATATCTAGTGTCTCAAGAGTCATAAACAATAACTACCCTGTCAGCAAAAAGACTAGGGAAAAGGTTGAGAGGGCTATAGAGGAATTATCCTATGTACCTAATCAAGTAGCTAGAAGTTTAAAAACCAAGAGAAGTTTTAATATTGCCTTGGTAGTTCCTGGTATTACCAACCCCTTTTTCTTAAATATGGGGGAGACTATAATAGCCAGGTTAAAGGAGGAAGGATTTATAGTTTCTCTTTTCAATACAGCTGGAGACTACAGGGAGGAAAGAAACATACTAGAGAATATTATAGCTAGAAATATGGATGGAATAATAATAGTTGACCCTTCTATTGAAAATATAGAGTCAGACTACCTAAGTAGTTTGGCTGGAAGAAGTAGGCTATTGGTTATAAATAGCTTTAGTAAGGACCAGGATTTTAACTATATATCCTATGATGAAAGAATAGGTATCTTAGAGGGACTAAGGCAGCTACATGGCCTGGGAAGAGATAGGATACTTTTTATTAGAGGAGACAGAAGCCTATCCTATGATCTTAGGCAGGATATCTACCTTAAGTTTCTAGAGGAGGAGGGCCTGGACTTTATGGAAGTTCTAGATGTTGGTAGGGCTAATAGTGATGAAATTATTGAGATTACCAGAGAAAAATTTAGGTCTAGGCCCTTGGACTTTAATGCTGTGCTGGCTTCCAATGACTTGATGGCCATTGGGGCTATAGAGGGAATAAAGGACCAGGGTTATTTAGTTCCAGAGGATGTGGCTGTTATAGGAGTGGATAATATCCTTATGTCCAAGTATCTTAGACCTAGGCTGTCTACAGTGGATTTAAATATGATGGCAGTAGGCGAGAGGGCTGCAGAGGTTATACTTAACTTGGTTAAGGGTTCTGAGGCAGAGTATAAGGAAGTTTATAAGACAAGATTAATAGTTAGGGAAACTTGTTCCTAGGGAGGAAATTATGGAAGCTAGAGAATTTTTAGATGATTTTAAAAAAGAAGATGGCTATAGTTTTTACTTTTGTCCAGGCAGGGTAAATTTAATAGGCGAGCATATAGATTATAATGGTGGTAGGGTTATGCCCTATGCTCTGGATTACGGAATATATGGAGCAGGGAAGAAACTTGATAGGGGAGAACTTCTTTTAAGGTCAGCCAATATGGACCTTGTCTATAGGGGGAATTTAGATGACCTTTCCTATAGGGAGGCTGATGGCTGGGCTAATTACCCTAAGGGGATTATAAGAGAATTTTTAGATAGAGGCTATGAACTGGATGGACTTGAACTTAACTTCTTTGGTAATATACCAGAAGGAGCTGGTCTTTCATCATCAGCAGCTATAGAGGTTTTAACCTGCCAGGTCCTGGATTATTTAAATAATTTAAATACAAAGAAGATCCATTGGGCCTTACTAAGCCAAAAGGTGGAGAATGAGTATATAGGTGTAAATTGTGGTATAATGGATCAATTTGCTGTGGCCATGGCCAGGGAAAACAAGGCCATACTTTTAGACTGTGATAGTCTTGACTATGAATATATAGATGTAAATATAGAGGGAGCTGACTTTATAATAGTCAATTCAAACAAGAAAAGGGCCTTGGCAGAGTCAAAGTACAATGAGAGAAGGCAGGAGTGCCAGGAAATCCTAGGAGTTCTTAGGGAGGAATTTTCCATAAGTGAACTTTGCCAGCTGCCTATAGAAGATCTTGATAGGGCTCTTTTAAGACTGGACCAAGACAGGCTTAGGAGAAGGTTAAAGCATGTGGTTACAGAAAATCATCGTGTAAATAGGGCCAGTGAGATCTTGAAAAAAGGAGATAAGAAGGAGTTTGGTAGACTACTATTGGATTCCCATATGTCATTGAAGCTTGATTATGAGGTTACTGGAAGGGAGCTAGATAGTCTAGTGGAAGAGGGGATGAAAATCCAGGGAGTTCTAGGTGCTAGAATGACAGGTGCTGGTTTCGGAGGTTCTACTATCTTTTTAGTGGAGGATTGGGTTGAGGATTTTGAAGAGAAACTTAAGCCAGCCTATTTTGAGAGAACAGGCCTAAACTGTCAGGTCTACAAGTCTGGCTTGGCCAAGGGTGTTAGTGTCTTAAAATAATTTATGGTAAGGAAAAATTATATATGGTAAAATATAGAAAAGTCATGGATAAGCTTTATAGATTTTAACTTTAGGTTAAGGAGGAATAGCTTTGGATATTAAGACTTTGGGAAAGATAGACGGACATAAGGTTGAATCCTATAGACTTTCTAATAATAAGGATATGTCTTTGGAGATTCTAAACTTTGGAGGGATTATAAGGGAACTTATTTTTAAGGGTGAAAATAGGGTTTTAGCTTTTGATAGCTTTAAGGACTATATAGGTGACAGAGAAAATTTTGGTGCTATTGTAGGTCCAGTTGCTGGTAGAATATCAGGAGCTAGGTTTACCATAGAGGATAAGACTTATAGGTTGGATAAAAATGAGGGCAATAATTGCCTACATAGTGGTAGTGCCAATCTTTCTAAAAAGTTTTGGACCCTTAAGGACAGTGGCTTAGATGAAGATGGTAGTCAGTATTTAACACTTTTCTATAGGGCTGAAGATGGAGAAGGTGGTTTTCCAGGAAATCGAGATTTTTTTGTAAAGTTTAGTCTTACAGATTATAATGAGTTAATTATAGAATATAGGGTTAGGACAGATAAGCCTAGCTATGTTAGTTTAACTAATCATAGTTATTTTAACTTGGGTAAATCCTTGGAAGATGAAATTTATAATCATAGGCTTTGGATAAATGCAAATAAGTTCATTAGGTTAAATGAAGAGTTTATCCCTATAGGAACAGTTCCTGTGGATGGAACTGTTTTTGATTTTAGGGAAGAAAAGGAAATACTCAGG
>JASLIL010000045.1 GCA_030152145.1 Tissierellales bacterium | reverse complement strand
CAGTGGTATTACTTATTTTTTAACCTTGGTTAGTACAGGACTTGCCATAAGCCTTTGGATTAGAGACTTTACCATGCCAGGTTTTATTCTTTTCAATTTATCCTGGGTCTTTCTAGTCTTTTTTGGCCTTAGGAATTTTCTAGATTATAGAAGGGAAGCAAGCATAGAAAAAGCCAGGCTAAGATCAGTTTTGTTAGACCTATCAGATGATATATCCAAGGAGGACTTGGATGAATTATCCTTAAATGAGTTAAGTTTTTTTACCTATAATATGGCCATAGAATTGGTTAACAGATTTAATCAATTGGTTGTAACCATAAATACAAGTGTAAATATTGAAGAGTATTTTAAGGCCTGGACAGACATGAAAAATGTAGTTGATAATATGGAAAAACTTCATGACCAGATAGAAATCTTATGTGCGGATTGTGATGATCCTATCTATATGAGAAATAATTTTGATTTTGAAAAGAATAGACACAATAAGGTATTTGTAGATAAGATGATAGAGTTAACCATGGAAGATGCTAAAGAACTAAAGACTCAAAGAGGAAGGGCTAATAGGTTGGAAAAGATGTTTGATTGTCTTATGGAGAATAAGTGCTACATGGATGATGATTTAATCAAATACATTAATTTCCAGAGAATAACAAGTGAAATAGAATAAAAAAATAAAGGTTTAAACCTTTATTTTTTTATGTTTTCAAGTCTTAATATTTCTTTTGCTGTAGGAGCGTCAATATAAAGACTATCAATAAGCTCTCCTTTGAGAGCGGCTCTAATAACATTTACTTTTTCTAAACCACAGGCTACAACCAGTTTATTGGGTATATCTTTTATAATATCTAGGTCTGCAGCTATAACCCTCCTGTCCATCTCATAGTCTAAAATGTTACCATCTTTATCAATAAAGTGAGAGCAACAATCTCCAACCCCACCTTTTTTTGAAATTTCTATATAGTTTTCTTTATTGATAATCCCCATTTGATGAAGAACTGAAGGTCGTTCTAAATTACCAACAGAAAAAATGGCTGTATCACATTCAGTAGATAAATCTAGTATTTGCTTGACTTGCTTATCTTGTTTGATAGCATCAGCTATAAAAGCCTGGTCAACCATAGCCGGTGCAGGTATTTGATAGCCTGTACCATTTACAGAATCAACAAAACTTTTTAATATATCCAGAGATCCAGATTCATATACTGCCCTTGAAAATCCACCACTAAGTTGTATTACAGAGACATTTTTTCTATTTAATTTAGGTAATTGTTTTGCAAGAACAGCCAAAGTATTGCCCCAATGTACACCAAGTATACTATCGTTTTCTATGTATCGTGGAAAATCTTCAGCTAGAGCCCTACATACATCTTGAGTTAGAATTTGCTTGTTTCCTACTAAATCAGGAACTACTACGGCTCTCTTAATAGGAAAGAGCTCCACTAGATCATTTTCTATTTCATCATAAGACAAAATAGAATCTTTAATTCTTATTTCGATAAGACCCATGTCTGATGCATCTTTAATCATACGACTAACTGTAGATTTACTAATATTCTCTTTTTCTGCTATTTCAATTTGACTTAAATTTAGTTCATAATACATTTTTGAAACTCTTAATATTTGATTTAGTCTATATTTATCCATTTTCTCCCCTTATTTTAAATGCTCTAAGTAAATTATATCATAGATTATCTAGACTGCTGCAACTTTTCCCACAATGGTATTGATTTTTCCCATGAAAGCGTATATCATATAATTAGTAGAAAACAAGGAGGAAATTATGAGCGTTATTACATTAATTGGATCTGGTCAAATGGCATCAGCTTTAACCTTTCCATTATTCGAAAATAAACATGAGGTTAGATTAGTCGGAAGTCCTTTAGATGGGGAAATAATTGATAGACTTAGAGAGGATGACTACCACATAAACCTAAGAAGAACATTACATAATGGGATTAAATATTATAAGATAGACCAACTAGATGAAGCTTTAGAGGAAACTGATTTAGTAGTTTGTGGTGTATCTAGTTTTGGTGTTGATTGGTTTGGAGAAAACATATTACCTAAAATTTCAGAAGAAATCGAGATTTTATCAGTAACTAAGGGGATGATTGATAAGGAAGATGGCAGGTTAGTTACATATCCAGAGTATTGGAAGGAAGAATATACTCCTAATAGAGATATATACGCAATTGGGGGACCTTGTACAGCCAGGGACTTATCAGACCATGATCCTTCTTTTGTAGCTTTTTGTGGAACTAATATTGAAAAGCTTAAGTGGATGAGATCATTGTTCTCTACAGACTATTACATAATAAATCTAACTCAGGATGTGGTTGGATTAGAAGCAGCAGTTGCTTTAAAAAATGGTTATGCCTTAGGAACCGCCCTAGCCATAGGTATGGCTGAAAAAGCTGGAGATGATGGCATAGACCATAACAATTCAGAATCGGCTCTATTCCAAGAAAGTGTTAAGGAAATGATGGATTTGCTTAATTTTATGGGGGGTGGAATAGAAAATATTATGTATGCGGCAGGAGACCTAAATGTTACTGTAGCGGCTGGTAGGAGTCGAACAGTTGGCCTTTTATTAGGAAAAGGTTACTCTATGGAAGAAGTAGAAGAAGAATTAAAGGGCCAAACTTTAGAGGCAATTGTTATAGCAACTAGAACGGCAAGAGCAGTTGAGAACTTAGATAAAAGAAAAGTTCTTAATAAATCTGATTTCCCATTACTAATGCATGTTAATGAATTATTAAATGAAGGAAAAAAATTAAACATACCATGGAAAGAATTTGAAACTATAAGGTAGGTAAATATAGGAGGGAATATGAACTATTATATCGGTTTGGATTTGGGGACGGGAAGCTTAAAAACAGTTTTATTTGATAGTAAAGGAAGAGAAATAGGGGTATCAGAAAAAGAATATCCTCTCTATCAACCAGAGAATGGATGGTCTGAGCAAGATCCTGAGGATTGGTTTGAAGCAACAGTAGAAACAATTAGTGATGTAATGAATAAAGTAGATGTTGATAAAAATCAAATAAAAGGAATAGGAATTTCAGGCCAAATGATGGGTGCCGTTATGGTTGACAAAGATGGAGATGTTTTAAGAAGAGCAATCCTTTGGAATGATGGAAGGACAACTGAATCTTGTGAACATGTCAGGGAAATTGTCGGTGACGATTTATTTATGAAGTATTCTTGTACACCTGCAAGACCCGGCTTAACTGCAGCTAAAATCCAATGGGTTAAAGATAATGAGCCTGATTTATATAAAAAAGTAGGAAAAATATTATTACCAAAGGATTATTTAAGGTATAGATTGACTGGAGAATATGCAACAGAGGTTTCAGATGCATCAGCTACACAGTTACTGGATGTACCTAATAGATGTTGGGCTGAAGAGATATTAGATTTAATGGAAATTAGCGAAGACATGCTACCAAAAGTTTATGAATCTCATGAGGTTACTGGTAAGTTATTAGAAGATGTCGCTGAAAGGTGTAGGTTAAGTAAGGAAACTGTTGTAGTTGGTGGCGCAAGTGACAATGCAGCAGCTGCATTGGGAGTTGGAATAGTTAGACCTGGAAGAGCCCTAAC
>JASLIL010000042.1 GCA_030152145.1 Tissierellales bacterium | reverse complement strand
ACATAGTTAGTGTTACTTCTGTATATTTATAGAATATCAGGTCTCAAAGTAAAAGATATAGGTCAATAAATAGAGTATAGACCTAATTTATCTAGATAAATAGCTTATAAGCGTAAGTGATAGGTCCATATGAGAAAATTCTTTATTTTCTAAGGAATTTTGCTATAATAAGTAATAAAAAATCTAATAAAAGGAGTTTTAAAAAATGAAGAATAATAAGGAAAGAAAGGATGTATTAGTTCTTAGTGCTACCCTATTCTCTATGTTTTTTGGAGCAGGAAACTTGATTTTTCCTGCTAGCGTTGGCTTTCATGCTGGAAGTGCTTGGAAGGCAGCTATAGTGGGATTTTTACTGACGGGTACCGGCCTACCTCTACTTGGTGTTATAGCTTCTGCCAAATCCGATGGAGATATAAACAAGCTAGGAGAAAAGGTTTCTGGTATTTTTAGTAGTTTTCTTGGATTGGTTATAATACTTTCTATAGGCCCACTAATGGCTATACCAAGAACTGGTGCTACTACTTTTGAAATGGCCATAAAGCCCTTGTTTCCAAACTTTAGCCCCTTAATTTTTGCTTTAATTTACTTTGGCTTGGCCTATCTTTTGGTTCTTAACCCATCTGGTATAGTTGATAAGATAGGTAAATTTTTAACCCCTGCCTTAATAGGACTCCTTAGTCTTATTATTATACTTGGCATAGTGAAACCTATGGGTCCTTTAGTAGATGTAGGTGCTGTAGATCAATTTAGTACAGGCTTTGAAATAGGCTACCAAACTATGGATGCCTTTGCTGCTCTACTTTTTGGTGGAGTTATTATAATGGCTGTTAGGGATAGAGGATATGAGTCTAGGGAGACTCAGATTTCCATGACCTTAAAAGCTGGTATTATAGCCATAGCTGGTTTGACCTTGATTTATGGAGGTTTAGGTTATCTAGGAGCTAGGGCTAGTCAGTCTCTGCCTGGAACCATTAGTAAGGTGGCTCTTATAAGGGCTTTGGCAGAAAACTCCCTTAAGTCCTTTGGTAGTCTTGGTCTTTCCCTAGTTGTGGCCTTGGCCTGTCTTACTACTACCATAGGATTGATTGCTACTGTTGGCCAATACTTTAATAAGCTTTCCAAGGGTAAGCTTAGTTATAGATTTGTTATAAGTTTAACCACAGTGGTTGGTGCTGTCTTATCTGTTGTAGGTGTGGAGAATATAGTAAAATTTTCTGGACCTGCTCTTTCCTTTATGTATCCTTTGGTTATAGTTTTAATATTTCTAACTATAATACTTGGGGATAGGGCTAAGAAATCAGTCTACCAAGTGTCTATGGCTCTTACCAGTCTTTTAAGTCTGGCCCAGCTTTTAGTGGACCTTAAGCTTCTTAGTCCAAACCTTATAGCATGGATTCCCTTTGCTTCTTTAAAGTTGGCATGGGTTATACCTGCTATACTAGGTACTTTTATAGGTGGATTACTTTCTTATGAATAGATTTATTTAGGATTAAAAAAACCTAGCCTAGGCTAGGTTTTTTAATTTAAAGGTAGTACTGGGCTAGAATTGCCAGGATCCAAAGATGGCCCGGGTAAAATACATAGAATATGTACTTACTATATTCTCCACCCCAGCCCTTCTTGCCATTGTATAGGGCTATAAAGGGCAGGCCTGCTAGATAGATAAAAATATCTGAATTTACTAGCAACATTTGGAGATTGGATTCTAGGCTTAGTCTAGAGTCAAGAGTTAGTCCTATAAACATAGCTGTTAATCCTAGGTAGATTAGATTTCTTTGCCTTCCATTATACTTATAGGCTATGTAGACAAAGCTGACTATCATAGGTCCTCCTTCTGTGAGAAAAGATGCTAGGAAGATTCCCAGCCTTAAGATGGTTTTAGAGAAGGGCATTCTATCTAGATCTTCTTCTATATAGAGTAGGCTAACTGCCAGAGCCAGGCTTAGGATTATGCTGTTGTGCACCTGGTATTCAGGATTGTGGACTATATAGCTATTTAGGGCCCAGTTGCCCAAGGCCATGAAAAAAGCAAAGCTGTAGAGCCTAAAAATATAGGCCTTCCTGTCTCTGGTGTGCCTAAAACCCTCCAGGGACATATAGGCGAAAACCGGGGCTACAGGCCTTGTAAACAAGTGAAGCCACAAAGCTATTCTAGCCGGAATAAAAGCCCCTATATGGTCAAATACCATTAGGAGCATCATTAGTAATTTCAAAGTCATAGAGCTCATTAAAGCACCTCCTATTAAAGAATAGCCTAAAAAGAGAAAAATAAAAAGAGTGGTTTCCCACTCTTTCTTATCCTATTTAAATTCTTCTAGATAATCCCCATATCCTTCTTCTTCCATATAATAGACTGGTATAAACTTGAGACTGGCACCATTTATACAGTATCTTAATCCCCCACTGTCTTCTGGACCATCTGAAAAAACATGGCCTAGGTGGCTGTCTCCTGACTTGCTTCTTACTTCTAGCCTTGTCATACCATGACTTTTATCCTCTTTTTCTACTATATTAGCGTCTTCTAGTGGTTTGGTAAAGCTGGGCCAACCACAGCCTGCATTGTACTTATCTTTAGATGAAAAAAGAACTTCCCCACTTACTAGATCTACATATATACCTTCTTCAAAGTTCTCATTATAGGGGTGGCTGAAGGGCCTTTCTGTTCCATTTTCTTGACTTACCTTGTATTGCTCTTCATCTAAGATCTTTTTTAATTCTTCTTTTGAAGGCTTTTTAAAGTCTTTCATTTCTATCCCTCCTGCTTCTTTCATACCCTATTTTTCCCTTAATATACTTTCTCTTATCTTTATGACTTCACTGTCATAAGCTGAGGGTAGGACTAGGCTTATGTAGGCTATTAAAATGCCTAGGGCCAGAACTAGAAAGGATCTTAAGAACTTTCTTCCCTGCTTTTTCATGGTGAAAAATCCTGTTAATGAAAGGATTATTAGTGGCAGGCTTAGGGCAAAAAGTCCTGTTGCTGCATCTATGGTTACTAGATAAACAGATGCTAGATAATAGAGACTTGCTAGTAGCTTTTTAAGGCTGGACTTTGACCTAAATCCTGGTAGATAGTTAGGTCTGCCTTGACCTTCCTCTCCTCTACTCTCTGGTCTCTGGCTCCAGATCTTGTCTCCTATTCCAAAACTTATCTTTAGTCCTATAATTAAAGATATACCTGCCATTAGAAAGACCAGAAAAGTTTTTACTAACATTTGGCTTTCTATTGTTTCTACAAGGATTGATCCTACTGGAAAGAATAGGAGGAAGCCTATTAGGCTGCCTAATATATAGGATAAGACTTTTAATAGTTCTTTCATTAGAAAACCTCCTATGGAATTTATTTTATCACATACTGCTAATTTTTTAGCTTCCAATTTAAAAAAGAACCTACTAGAATTCTAGTAGGTTTGGGCCAACCTGGCCTTAGCTTTCGTCTCAGCCTCCACAGGATGCGTAGACATTTATTATATCGATACCTATTTTCTTCTCTTCTGGTGTTAGTTTTTTAGAGTCTATTATCTCCTGAAGGTCATTTGCCATACTATTTTCTTCTCTTTCGTAGATGTGAAGATCATTTAGGGCATAACCCAATTCCTCTGCTAGCTCTGGGTGTTTGGCTAGGGCTTTTATAAAGACTATCTTATTTTCTAGGAAACTTTTAGCTACTAGCTCCATATAGGCAAAGTATTCCTTGCCGTCAAAGTTTTTAAAAAGGACTAATAGGTCTTCTACTTCTTCTATTTTGTCTAGGTCCTTGGTTTTTATCCAGCTTAGGATATTTACCAGTCCCTCTCCTCCCAGCCTTTCCTCTACTTTGTCATAGTCTACAGTTTTCAAAAGCTCCAGGGCCCTTTTTTGATCTCCGTCTTCTTCCATAAGATCTACTAACTGATCTTCTTCTGATTTATTTAGGTCTCTTTCCCTTAGAATTTCCTCCTGTCCATCTATAATCTTATAGCTTATGATGCCTAGTTCCCACTTAAGGGGGATTATAGGTCTTTTATCTCCTTCTACAAAGGGGTCTATATGCTTTCCATCTAGTCTGTAGATGGCCAGGTCATAGTTTTTATCTTCTCCTATGACTCCTACTAGGAGCTCCCTTCCTGAGGGACTGAATATAGAACCTCCTAGAGTTTGAACTTCTATTTTGTCTAAGCCCTTTTCTAGATTATAAACATGGGCTGTGTATAAGTCAGGGTATTCTTGATTTTCTTCTTCTATTAGGAGATACTTATCCCCATTTCCCATACTTATCCCCACTATATTGTTGAAGCTTCCTAAATCTCCCTCTTCCCTTGTATCTTCATTGTAGAGCAGTAGGTTGCCATCACTTTCCTCTATAATTTCTAAACTTCCATTTCTATATATCTCCTTGCCTAGAGGCAGATCTTCTCCTGTAAATAAAAATATTCCTGCCAATATTAGGAGGATTACTAGGCCTATGCTTAAAATCTTTTTCATCTATTCACCTCTATTTTAAAAAAGTCTTTCTTTAATTTTATAGTATTTTCTATTGATAATCAAAATCAATTTCCTCTTTTAATATTTTTTTATTAAATATAGGTAAAAGAGGTATATGTTTATTAACAATGTTTTATACTATATACTATTTTTATAGATTTTTAAAGGGGCTGATTTTGTGGAAATAGTTTCCAAATTTAAAGATTTTCTTTCTTCTAAAAAAGACAAGAGATGGTTTATTTTTTTAAAGGATTTTTTATTCCGACTAAAGGATGACAATATAGCTGATACTGCTGCTCAGGTCAGCTACTATTTGACTCTGTCAATTTTTCCTTTTCTAATATTTTTTCTGAATATTTTAAGTTTGACTCCTCTGGCTGATGAGGATGTTTTAGATAAGCTTTTAATAGTTCTACCTTTGGAAAGTAAGTTGCTTATTAAAAATTTTGTATCAGAGATAGTGGTGTCTAGTTCTGGTACACTTCTGTCTCTTAGTATACTTTTTGCCTTTTGGTCTGCCTCTAGTGGGATTGTGGCTATTATAAAGTCTATAAATAAGGCCTATGATGTGGAAAATTGCCATAATCCTATAGAACTTAAGCTTCTTTCATTGGTTTTTACTTTGGGAGTTAGCCTCTTGGTTCTACTGGTTTTGACTACTCTGGTTTTCGGTCAGATTATAGGGGTTAAGATTTTTAGCTTCTTTGGATTTAGTGAGGCTTTTCTAAAGTTATGGGATCTTTTTAGATTGATTATACCAGTGCTTTCTATGATTTTTATGTTTGCTCTTATATATAGGTTTAGCTTACCTAGAAATGCCAAACTTGATCTTAGTTTAAGAGAGGCCTTGCCAGGTGCTGTCTTTACAACCCTTGGTTGGATTCTTTCTTCTAATATTTTTTCCTACTATGTTAATAACTTTGGTAACTACTCTAATACCTATGGCAGTCTTGTAGGAGTTATTCTCCTTATTATCTGGCTTTATCTTACTAGCCTCTTGATTATTTTAGGGGGAGAGTTAAATGGTAGTTACAAGTATCTTAAGGATGATGGACTTTTTAAAAGGCCAGAGTAAGACCATAAACCTTTGAATGGAAGTGACTACTGGCTGATTTTAAGGTAGCTCCTGTTGTGTAGATGTCATCTACTAGAAGTATTGTGGCCTGGCCCAGATCTTTCTCTAGGCTGAAGGCTCCCTTTAGGTTTTCCTCCCTTTGATATTTAGATAGCTTGTGCTGGTTTTTGGTGTTCTTCCTTCTTATTAGGCAGTCCTCCAAAACTTCTATGCCTGTCTCCTCTCCTAGGTACTTGGCTAGGAGGCTGGCCTGATTGTAACCTCTTATATTTTGTCTTTTCCTATGAAGGGGTATGGCTATTATATAATCTACTCTTTTTATAAAGTCCATCTCTCCTACTAATTGGCCCATTAGGCTGCCAAAGACCTTGCCATAGTAGCTGGCTCTCTTGTACTTAAAAGAGTAGATATGCCCCTTTAAGTTCTTATCATATCTTAAGAGGGAGTAAACCTTCTCTAGACCTTCTAGGTCTCTCTCCCTTACCTCAAATTGAAATTGGGCCTGGCAATTCCTACATATATAGGACTGAGTCCAGACCTCCTTACAGATTAAACAGATAGATTTATCATTAAAAAACAAGTTAATCCTCCTTTAATATTTTAAGAGCTTCTTTTAGGTTTCTATCCAGGGCTGAATACCTTCTGGTGATCCTGTTGTTTCTAATCATCATGGCCAGGTATTTAGGATCTCCTACTAGAACTACTAGCTTCTTCGCCCTGGTTATGGCTGTGTAAAGCAAATTCCTTGTTAGTAGCATTGGTGGTCCCCAGGATATAGGCATTACTATAACTGGGAATTCTGAACCCTGGGACTTGTGAACTGTGGTAGCGTAGGCTAACTGTAACTCATCTAGGTCACTGAAACTGTAGTCTACTTCCTTTTCTCCGTCAAAAAGAATCTTCATATAGCTTCCCTCATGATCTACTTCCTCTATAGAACCAAAGTCTCCGTTGTAGATTCCTTCACCTTTTTCTTCCAGGTAGCCTTCCAACCTTATTTCCCATGGAACTGAGTAGTTGTTTTTTATCTGCATTACCTTGTCATTCTCTCTGAAAACCGTTTCACCATAGTTTTTCTCAGCCTTTAGTAAGCCTTCCTTGTTTAGGACTTTTTGCAGGTTCTTGTTTAGACTGTTTACCCCTACATCACCTTTTTTCATAGGTGACAGGACCTGAATATCCTCTATAGGATCTAGACCATAGAACTTAGGCAGCCTAGTTTTACAAAGGTCCATTATTACCTGATTTATCTTCTCTGGGTCCTTCTCCTCTATAAAGAAGAAGTCCTTATCCTTAAGGTTTAAAAAAGGAAAATCTCCCTTGTTGATCCTATGGGCATTTACTACTATCATGCTTTCCTCTGCCTGCCTGAAGATTTCATCTAGGACTACTACCTCCATGGCCTGACTTTCTATTATGTCCTTAAGAACATTACCTGGCCCTACTGATGGTAGCTGGTCCACATCTCCTACTAGGATTAGCCTGGTATTTGTAGAAACTGCCTTTAAGAGGCTTCTCATAAGTAGTATATCTATCATAGAAGCCTCGTCTATTATGAGTACATCTGTTTCCAAAGGGTTGGACTCATCTATGCCAAAGGCAAAATCCCCCTCCTCCATAAAGGAGTATTCTAATAGCCTATGAATGGTTTTAGCCTCTCTACCTGTGGTTTCTGTCATCCTCTTGGCTGCCCTTCCTGTAGGAGCTGCCAGAGTTACACTAAGGCCCTGGTCCTCAAGTATGGATATTATAGAGTTTATGGTGGTGGTCTTTCCCGTACCTGGCCCACCAGTTATAACCAGAAAACCCTTTCTAACTGATTCTCCTATGGCCTCTCTTTGCTTCTTGCCAAAAACAATATTGTCTAGCTTTTCCAATCTTTCTATTTCCCTGTCTAGATCCAGCTCTAGGCTTTTGGTTTCTGCCAGGCCTATGTCTGTAAGCTTTCTTGCCACCTCTTGCTCTGCCTTATAGAGAAGGGAGGAGTAGACTAGGCTTTCCCCATCTACCAGCTTTATGACTATACTGCCCTTTCTATGTAGGTCCAAAAGCTGGTTGTCTATAAGAATAGGGTCCAGGCCTAGAATCTCCCTGGCATTTTTTAAAAGCTCCTCCTTAGGTAGGTAGACATGACCTTCTTGGGCACTGGAGGAAAGGGTGTATTTTATGCCACCTTCTATTCTGTGGGCTGAATCCCTTTCTATACCCATGTTTTGTGCTATTTTATCGGCCATCTTAAAGCCTATGCCGTATATGTCTTCTGATAGCCTGTAGGGATTTTCCCTTATTATACCTATGGTTTCATTGCCATAGGCCCTGTAGATTTTCATGCTGTAATTTGCTGTTATTCCGTATTGCTGGAGGAAGACCATTACATTTCTGGCTTCGCTTTGTTCCTCAAAGGCCTTGGATATTTTTTCTATCTTCTTCTGGCCTATACCCTCTATTTCCAGTAGGCAATTTGGATTCTCCTGAATTCTTGTTAGACTTTCCATGCCAAAGCGTTCCACTATCTTCTTGGCTGTCTTAGGTCCTATGTAGGGAATCATTCCACTTGATAGGTAGCGTTCTATTCCCACTAGGGTTGAAGGCATTAAAATCTCCATATTTTCCAGCTTAAACTGCTCTCCATAGTCCATATGGTAGACCATGTCCCCTGTAACCTTTATGGCCTCGTCTACATTTACAAAGGGCATGTAGCCAACTATGGTTATAAGCCCATCCTCTGTTTCCAGCCTAGCTACGGTATACGAGTTCTCATCATTTCTATATATTATATCTTCTACTACGCCTTCAAGTTCCAACAAAGCTATTCCCCCCTTATATGCTACAATTATTATAACATATTATCTATCCAAAACTTCTCTAATGTAGATTAGCTCCCTGACTAGATTTTTTATATCACCCTTGGTAGCTGGGAGGTCAAAGTCCTCCTGGGCATAGTTTACTGATATGAGCCTTTTTACTATTTCTCCATTGCTCCTGTGTTTCTCCAAGGTTTTAAGGCTTGAGTAGACCTTCAAGTCTTGGTGACTGCCTAGTGATAGGCTACAGGTCTTCCCCTGATCCCTTATGTTCCAGACCTCTTCTAGGTCTAGATAGCCTACTGCTCCATCACTTTTGACTCTGGGGCGTCTTAACTTTAGGGGGATAAATACTTTAGAGTCAAAGGGTATGGGGACTAGGTTTTTCACTCCCAGGATTTTTCCATAGTATAGCTTTAGTTGACCCAGATCTAAGAAGTAGTACTTACCCATAGCTCTTAGAAAACTGGCTAGAGATCTGTCTATTTTAATAATCCTGTCCTTGTAGTAAACCTCAGTTATATTGCCGTAATCCTCTCTATATCCTGGTTTAAAGCCTATTACCTTCCTGTAATCAACTTTTTCTCCCATTAAAAACCCCCTCCTTGACTAATTTTAACAGAACATATGTTCTCAGTCAAGAAGGGGTATTTTTAGCTAATGCTTAATATTGCCTTACTCAGCTCCTCAATGCTTAGGCTTAGCT
>JASLIL010000115.1 GCA_030152145.1 Tissierellales bacterium | reverse complement strand
TTCTCCTTAAAACTTATGTCCAGGTCCACATACTCCATGTTTAAGTCCCTTAACTGTAGTAATATCTGCTCCCTAAGTAAATTAGCAGATTTTTTCCTCAGCTTACTTAGGTTTAGGGACAGATCAAGTAGTCTAAGTTCTATAGCTTCAATTTCTTCCTTGATCCTTCCAGCATTCTCATGGCTATTTTCTAAGTTTTTTACTTCTTCTTGAATTTTCTTTTTGTAGATCATTATCTCATCCAAGTTAGAACCATACTTTCTCTTTAAGTTTTCTATATAAGATATAGTATCTTCTAAATAATTATATCTTTCTTCATCAAATCTTATAGCTTCTAAGTAATGTCTAATTTCTCCCTGTAGATCTTCCAATTCATAATATATATCCATAAGTCTAGATTTTTTCAAGCCTAGGTCTGGATCAAAATCAACAAGCTTATCTAAGTCATAGATTGACTTATTTAAGGAGTCAATAATTGAGCCATCCTCACCCTTAAATCTATATATAATCATATTTAAAACAGACTCTATCTCCCTTGTATGGGAAAGTAAATTGTATTCAGAAAAAAGCTCTTCTTCATTTATTGTTTCAAGGTCTATGGCTTCTATTTCCTTTATCTGATAATGAAGTAAATCTAAATTCCTATCCCTCTCTTGATCATCCATACTAAAAGAAGACAAGTCCTTTGTCTTAGATAATAACTCTCCATAAAGGTTTTTAACTTCCAAGCTCAGGTCTCCTATAGACCTTCTTGAAAAAGAATCTATTAGCCTTATGTGATTGGATTTATTTAAAAGAGATTGATGTTCATGCTGACCATGTATATCAATTAAACTCTGGGTTATTGTATTTAGTATGTTAAGGGTGACTGGCCTACCATTTATTCTGGATACACTTCTCCCATTAGTATGAATCTCCCTAGTTATGATCATATTTCCTTCTAGGTCAGGTTCTATGCCAAAAGAAAGTAGCTGGTTTTCTATATCTAGGTTGTCATAGAAAAACAGACCCTCTATATAGGCCTTATCCTTACCCTTTTTAATCATATCCTTACTGGCACGTTGGCCTATAAGCATATTTAAGGCCTCTAGTATAATGGACTTACCTGTACCTGTCTCCCCAGTTAAAACATTAAGCCCCTTATGAAACTTCAAGTTAATATTTTTCACTATAGCAAAATCTTTTACATTCAATTCTACTATCATATTATCCTCCAAACTACTTTAGTATATTTTGAATCTCATCATAAATATTATCTATATTTTCAGCTGAAACAGCAACAAAAATAGTATCATCGCCAGCAATAACTCCAGCAACTCCTCCTATACTGAAGTTTTCCAGAACTGAAGCACATACCTGAGCAGCTCCTGGCATAGTTTTTATAATAATTAAATTATCAAGCTTTGTTGTATTTAAAACAGCAGTTTTAAATATTACTACCAGCCTATCTGTTAAACCCTCTTGTTCATACTCAACTGAAGCATACTTATACTTTCCATTTGCAGTAAGCACCTTTATTAGTCTCAGGTCCTTTATGTCCCTAGATATAGTGGCCTGAGTAATATTAATTCCCTTGCTCTTTAAAAGCTCAGCAAGTTCTTCCTGAGTTTCTATTTCATTATTATCTATTAAATCTAAAATAATCCTTTGTCTTGTATACTTTTTCATGACTTTCCTCCCATTTTACATTTGGCTAAGCTCCTCATGAGCCCTTGTTACTATTTCTTTATAATCAATTGTCCCATGGTCCTGACTCTTTACTATCTTCACTATAAACTCAATATTCCCCTTGCTACCCTTTATAGGAGAATAATCAATTCTATCTATCTTTAAACCATTCTCAAAACAGAAATCTGAAATTGTTTCCAGGACCTCTAGGTGAACCTTCTTGTCCCTAATAATTCCCTTCTTACCAACCTTTTCTTTTCCTGCTTCAAACTGTGGTTTAATAAGAGCCATTATTTCACCATCATTTTTTAAAAGATCTCTAGCCACAGGAAGTACCAACTTCAAGGAAATAAAAGATACATCTATACTTATAAAGTCAACTTCTTGACCTATATTCTCAAGCTCCACGTCCCTAATATTAGTTCTTTCCATAACCACTACTCTGTCATCCTGCCTAAGTTGCCAATCCAATTGACCATAGCCTACATCTATAGCAAAGACCTTCCTAGCACCTTCTTTTAACATACAATGGGTAAAACCACCTGTAGAAGCTCCTATATCAATGGCCAACTTATTTTCTAGATCAAAGCCAAATACCTCTATAGCTTTCTCCAGTTTTAAGCCTCCCCTGCTTACGAACTTAACTGGGTTACCCCTAATTATTATATTTGCATCTTCTTCAAGTTTTTCTCCAGGCTTATCCACTCTAACCTCATCTACATAAACAGAACCTTCCATTATAATTCTCTTGGCCTTTTCCCTAGAATCAACTAAGCCTCTTTTATGAATAAGCACATCTGCTCTTTCCTTCAAAAAAATCACCTTTTCTTCTATTCTTTTCTATCAGTTTTTAACTTTTTCTTTTCCTTAAACAACTCTATATTAAACTTTCTTTTAAGAAAGCTAAGTACCTGGGCTACCTTAAATATTATATCCTCTGAATTCTCCATGGCAAAGCTTTTTCCTAAAGCCTTACCACCAACTGTAAATGATGCTATAAAGGCTGTAACACCCACTCCTAGAATAACACTATCACCCAAATTATATTTGGTGCTAAGCTTAAATATAATAGTGCTGCCTACAGCACCACTTATTATTCCGCATATATCACCAATAACATCATTGCAAAAGTTAGATACCTGACTTGCATTTTTAACTAACTTTAAAGCATGCTTACCCTCCTCAACCTTGTTGGCTGCCATAGCATGAAAGGGCTTGTCTGATGAAGATGTTACTGCTACACCAATTATGTCAAAAACAATACCTATAAGTACTATTATAATAAGTATAATAAAACCAAAAGAAATATTTATCTTTGTAACTAGCAACTCTGCAACTACATTAAATATTACAGATAATAAAAAAGTCCACATTATAATTTTTCTAACCCACTTAAAACTTTGACTATCTTTTCTATCTAGTTTATTCTTCATATTTCCTCCTTATTCAATACAAAAGCTGATAGCTAGGCTATCAGCTTTTTAGTGGCTACTACTTAAATAAATCTTACGACTTAAGGTCTAGTAGGATTTCCCCAACACAAACTGAATGTCGCCATAGCAGCGGTTTCCCTTTAATCGTGTTGCTACTGTGTTACCAACAGTAGAACTAGATCACCACTTAGCTCGCACTGTAATCTCTAAGTAGTATCTTGCGAACAGTCTAGGAGTTTTCCTCGACAACCAGTCTAACCCTTAGCCTCTTTTGCAGTTAAGGTTTCGGCAACAAAAGCATTCCGTCATAAGCGCTGTAGACAGATTGTTGAACTTACCATCTGCCAGAACCACTCAAGGCAGGCTACGCTGAATAGTTCTGTTTATCTATTCAGGTTTATCTTGTCCTAAGACAAGTCTCCACGAAAGTAGGGTCTACGCCTGCATGCCATTGCAGATCGCCCCATCTTTCTTACTTCCAGAACTAACCCTCAACTGGGCGTTGCGAGCAAGAACCAGAAGCTTCATCGAATGTGCCCTTCAACGGATTTTTAGCCCCGTCCTCCAGATTAGCTGTATTGACTAGAATACTGCGCCACTTTAGATTTATAATTATAGCATATTTCCTTTATTTATTCAATAAATTAATATTTTCTCATTACTAAATATGAAAGTAATTCCTCTAGAGTTGACTTGTCACCTATTTCTAATTTATGGAGACTTTCCAGGGCCTTCTCAGTTGTAGTCTCTATTAGATCTTCTGTTTTATCTTTTCCAAGAACAGTGGCAACAGTCTTCTTTCCAATCTCTAGGTCTTCCTCTATATCAAGAAGGTCATCTTGTAACTGGTAGCTTAAGCCTAGACCTGTTGCAAAGTCTTCAAGGATTATCAAGTCTTTCTCAGATCCACCTGCTATTATAGCAGCTATAAGAACTGATGCCTTAAAGAGACCTCCAGTCTTCATCTTATACATTTTAAGTAAATCTTCAGATTCTAGGTTTTCCTTATCTTCATACTCCATATCTAGGATCTGACCACCAATCATGCCAAAGATTCCAGACTCTTTAGATCCTAATTTTAAGGCTTCCAACTTTAAGGAATCCTTATTGTGGGGATCCTTAAGGGCAGTCTCAAAGGCTAGGTTTAAAAGAGCATCTCCGGCTAATGTTGCTGTAGCTTCATCAAAGGCCACATGAACAGTTTCCTTGCCCCTCCTATAGTCATCATCATCCATACAAGGCAGGTCATCATGAATTAGCGAGTAGGTGTGTATCATCTCTATCATAAACTCATAGGGCCTTATTCTTTTTAGGTCACTGGAATAAAGTTTAAAGACCTCTTCCATAATAAAGGGCCTTAACCTCTTACCACCAGTAAATAAACTATACTCTATAGCTTCCTTTAGCCTTGATGGGTAGGCATCTAAACCCTCCAAATACAGACTTAAATCTCTATCAAACTCCTCTTGAAATACAAGTACCTTATCTACTACAGACAAACCTATCCCTCCAAAAAATCTTCCTGAGATATTTTATTTTCAGAAAGAACTATATTTATCTTATCCTGCATATTTGATAGTAGCTTATTACAATGATTATGTAATTTAACGGCTGCCTCAAAAGACTCCAAGTATTGGTCTAAACTTAGCTCTTCTCCATCCATTATAGCTATAAGGTCTTCTAGCTTTAAAATAGCCTCCTCATAGCTAAGCTCATCTATATTCATATTACTTAACCTCCTTATTAATCTGAGAAAAAGTAAAGTTAATTTCTCCATCACTCATCTTTAGTATATAGGATTGATCTTCATCTATATCCCTAATTTTATTAACTATCTTACCATCTTTTAGAAGCATAGAATAGCCTCTATCTAGATTATTCTTAGGATCCAAGTACTTTACCTTGGCCCCTAGCAGTTCTAGTCTACTTGCTTTCTTTAGAAACCTCTGCTTACCAATAATCTTATCCAGCTTATTGTCAAGATCCTGATAGTTAGCTTCTATCTTCTTCCTAGGATTTAAATAGTTTATATGTTTTCCTATATTTAATAAAAGATTATCCTCATAGTCCACAACACTTTTCAAAATTTTTAAAAGCTTTTCCCTATCCTTATTTAATTCATACCTTAAGCTTAAGATATCTGGCACAGCCTGTTCTGCTGCTGCTGAGGGGGTTGGTGCTCTTAAATCAGATACAAAGTCCGCTATAGTATAGTCTATTTCATGACCTATACCAGTTATGATTGGTGTATTGGCCCTATAAATAGCCCTGGCAATTTTTTCATTATTAAAGACAAAAAGATCCTCTATGGATCCACCACCTCTGGCTATAATAATTGTGTCTAAGTTCATCTGATCCAAAGTCTCTATACCAGCTACAATAGCTTCATAGGCCTTGTCCCCTTGAACCAAGCTTGGATATAGATAAATCTTGGCAATAGGATATCGCCTTTTCAGTACATTTAAGATATCCTTTATGGCTGCACCTGTCTTAGAGCTTATAATACCTATTTTTTCAGGAAATTGTGGTATCTCTTTTTTCTTACTATCATCAAATAGACCTTCTTCAAGTAACTTCTTCTTTAATTTTTCAAATTCAAGATATAGGTTACCATAGCCATCCTCTTCCATATCCCTAACATAAAGCTGATAAACTCCGCTTTTTTCATATACAGATACCTCTCCAGATGCTACAACACTCATTCCATCCTTAGGTATTATATTTAAACTTTTATTATTTCCCTTAAACATAACACACTTTATACTTCCCTTGTCATCCTTTAAAGTAAAATACATATGACCGCTGGTATGATGTGTAAAGTTAGAGATTTCTCCTTTTATACTTACATTAGGAAGAAGTATATCTTCTGAAAAAAGTCTTTTTATATATGAGTTAATTTCATTTACCTTAAAGACTTTACCCATTATTTCACTCCTAATCTTCGCTTAAGCTTTTTACTAAACCACCTAAGATACCATTTATAAACTTGGATGAATCCTCCGCACTAAATTTCTTAGCTATTTCCACAGCTTCATTTATAGAAACCTCTTTAGGTATATCATCACGATATAAGATTTCATAGGCAGCAATCCTTAGTATAGCCAAATCAACATTGGCCAACCTATCTAAACTCCAATTCTTCAGGTTATCATCAATAGCCTGATCTATGCCTTCTTTATTTTCTAGAACCGTCTCTATTGTCTTCTTTATATATTCTTCCTCGCTCTCGTCATAATCATTGTTATTCAAGAATATATTTAAGTTTTCAAGGCTAAAATCCTCCATAACCTCCATTTGAAACAATAGTTGCATACTAGACTCTCTTGCATTTTTTCTTCCCATTTCTTCCTCCTTGTTACTTTAACTTTCTCTCTACTTTAGAAAGATTTTCTATATATATTTTAACATCATCAACAGGTAAACCTGTTGAAAATTCAACTTTTTCCCTTATATTCTCTTGAAGCTCCTTGCTCACTTCTATAATATCAAGATTTTCTTTAATATCTCCAGATACCACAAGCTTTAAACTATTTTCATCCATATTAGTGGCAACATTAAAATTTTTCAGATTTCCAGTTTTAGCTATAACTTCCTTGACTATTTGAATCACTGTATTAGAAGATATCTCTATAGAACCCTTATCTGACTCTCTACTTATATATCCCTTACCCTTAGTCTTTTTAGATGAAAAAATCAGTGACATAAGTTTTATAGCCATAAATATCAATAATACTCCCAAAAAAGATATTAGGTAATCTCTATTTAGATTAGAAATTATATTGCCTAATTTATCTATGAAAAAATCATTTAGACCTGGTAAGGGTACAAGTGCCAAAACTCCACCAATAACAATTAATAGTAAAGAACAGATTATAACTACAATAGCGTCTATTGGATTCATATAATCCCTCCATATAAAAATTATTTAAAATTACCCTCTGAATGCGTCAGAGGGTAATTTCTATTTAACTCTTGGTTCAGAAGTTTCTTCTGGCTCTTCAGGTATGTTTATACCTTGTATATGAACATTTACCTCAACAACATCTAAACCAGTCATAGTCTCTACAGTTTTCTTTATATTATCTTGTACTTCTACTGCTAGCTTTGCAATTTCAGAACCATATTCTATAACTACATATATATCTATAGCTGTTTCTTTTTCACCAACTTCAACCTTGACACCCTTGCTTAAATTCCTCATACCAAGCATTTCTGTCAAATCTCCCTTGATACCACCACTCATACCAGCCACACCTTTAATCTCAGTAGCCGCTAGACCTGCTATAGTAGCAACAACTTCATTGGCTATTTTGACACTGCCATATTCCATTGGCTCATTACCTACAAAATCTGTCATAACAACACCTCCACTTAAAATATCAGTGTCTTTTAGTATTCCTCATCACAGTCATGTTCATCACAACATGAACATTCAATATCATCTATCATTATTTCTCCATCGAAGTCTTCATAATCATAGAAATCATCTTCTAAATCAGCTAAGTCTTCATCTATAAAGCTTACATAGTCTTCAAGCTTTGCAGAATCTTCATCTATTTCTTCCATTAAAATAGCCATGTCCTCTAGCATATCTATCATTTCTACTAAAACTTTTCCCTCTCTTGAACCTTCTATTTCTAAACCTTCTGCTAAACCTTTTAAATACGCAATTCTTTCATACATGTAACCCATCTTTACCCCTCCTATACTCTTGATAAGTAATCTCCTGATCTTGTATCTACCTTTACAGTATCTCCTATATTTACAAATAGAGGTACTTGCACAACAGCTCCTGTTTCTAGAGTAGCTGGTTTAGTTGCCCCACTAGCAGTGTCTCCTTTAATTCCTGGCTCTGTATGCTCAACTTCTAATTCAACAAAGCTTGGTGCGCTAACTTCTAATGGTTTCCCCTTGTAAAAAGTAATTATAGCATTGCTGTTTTCTTTTATATATTTAATTGCATCTTCAACTAAATCATATTCAAATGGCATCTGATCAAATGTTTCATTATCCATGAAATAGTAAAGCTCACCATCATTATAAAGGTACTGCATTTCAATACTATCTATTCTAGCCAATGGATATCTATCATTTGGGTTAAAAGTTTGTTCTTTTATAGTACCTGATACAATATCCTTGATTTTACTTCTAACAAAAGCAGCGCCTCTAGCTGGCTTTACGTGTTGGTACTCTATTACTTCATATATTTTTCCATTGTCATCATATGTTATTCCTCTTCTAAAATCTCCTGCTGATATCACAAAAATTCCTCCTAAACAATAATTTCATTAATTAAATCCAAGGCTACTAGGTAACCATTTAGACCAAAGCCTGCTATTTGGCCTGTAGCCACTGGGGCTATAACTGAGCTCTGCCTAAAGACTTCCCTCTTGTATATGTTGGATATATGAACCTCTATTATAGGTCCTTCAAATATATCCAAGGCATCTCTTATAGCGTAACTGTAGTGGGTATAAGCTCCTGGATTTATTATTATACCCTTTAAGCTGTCCAGAGACTCATGTATTTTATTGATAATCTCTCCCTCTACATTAGACTGAAAAAAATCTAGTTCTAAATTTAAAGTAGAGGCTTTTTCTTCTAATTTATTAATTAAATCATCATAGGTAAAAGATCCATATGTAGTCCTATCTCTTCTACCTAGCATATTTAAATTTGGACCATTAATAACAAGAATATCCATCTTATCACCTACATATTCCAATTATATCAATCATATAAAACAACTACAAGAGATTATTTAGAAATTCCATTATATTATCAACTACATCATTTATAGAATCCTCATCGGATATTTTTATCCTGTTATCAGCAGCTAAATTATAGATTGGCTTTCTTTCTTTGTTTAAGGAGAAAAGTCTCCCCTTAAGATCTGCCTCTAGTAAGGGTCTTTTATTTAAAGAGTCAGATTCTATATTTTTTATAAGCTTATCTTCGCTAGCATCCAAGTATAAAACCAGTCCCAATTCCCTTAGCTTTTTACGATTTAAAGGGTCTAGAACTATTCCCCCACCTGTGGCAATCACACTATTTGTAACCATAAGTTTTTCTATCAGGTCAGATTCTAGACGCCTAAAAGTTTCTTCCCCATCTTCCTCAAATATTCTAGAAATCTTTCCATGACTAAGCTCTATGATCTCATCTGTATCTAAAAAATCAAAATTCAGAGCCTGAGCTAAGTTTTTACCAATACTACTTTTCCCAACTCCACTCATACCTATTAAAACTATATTCTTCATTCTTCCTCCTATAACCTTATATCTAGTATATAAGACATTTTATTAAAACCATAAAATGTTGATAAATTTCTAAGTTTACTTATGAAGTTTCTATCCCAGAAATTATCCACTCCCTCCATATCATGGCTTAGAATAATTATACCCTTAAAAAGAGCTTCCTCATCTATATTTTCATCAATGTAGATAAGACCTTCTCTATGGGATTCTGGCATGCCTTCATAGTAGTTATTTATGGCTATAGTTCCAGTTTCCCTTATCTCATCTATAAAATCCTCTAAATATATTAATTCCTCCCCTGATAAGTCCCTTAGGATGACTCTTCCCTTAGTTTTATAAAGCGTGGGATTTATTGGAGAAAAAGTTACTATAAGGTTATTCTTGCTAGACCTGTAATTTATCCTAGCCTTTAGAATATTTCTTCTATAATCTATTACCTTTACATTGACTATATTCTTATTTAAAACAGAATCATACCTATAAGTTTTTATTGGTGTAGGAATCTTTCCAGATTCCCTCTCCTCTATTATATCAATAAAATAATCCCTTACACCCCTACTATTTAAGACATAGGCCAGTTCGCTTCTTAAGGCATGCTTCTCTTCAAGATAAGACTTATCCAGATTTCTAAAAAGAATATTGCTGTCAATATTGTCTAAAACAAGTCCCAATAAGAACACTGATATTAATAGGACAATCATACTAACTAGACCAACAAAGGCCTTATCCTTATTAATGATTCTCCCCTCCTATATCTATAACCTGCATATTATTTTCCATCATTTTTAGCTTTCTTAAATCTCCCAGACTAAGATCTATTAAGATAAGGTCCTCCAAAACTTCTATTTGGAAACTATCTACTCCACCAGATATGTAGCTTTTACCTAAAGAACTCCTTAAAAAGTAGTTTATATTAGGAATCTTTGGGTCTGATTCAAAGTATCTAGCTATTCTATGAAGTTTATTTCTCCTATATTCATATCTAATTAAGAATCCTCCCTGCTTATCTATACTTAGATTTTCCTTTTTATAAAAAACTATCTTATCATTCACTAAATAAACCTTGCTAGACTGCCTTATTTCCTTCTCCATTAAATTCACTATATACTCTGCCCTTAGGTTTAAATCTGCATTCTCAATAGAAGTCTTGCTATACTTTATAAGGCTAGTAAAGGTCATTAGTAGGCCTAGAGATATAATTAAAGCTATTGATAAGAATCCTAAAAATTCAATCTCTAAAAATGCCCTATCTCTTTCCAACTATAATCACCAACCTTATGGATCGACCAAGACCATATCTATAGTTAAAATCAAGCTTAACTAAACTGTCAATACAATCCCTTCCACTTATAATGGATTTCTTAACCTCTAGATCCCAATCCTCCAGCTTATAGGAGAAATTTTTTCTATCTGACTCCAAGACTTCCTTCTTTAAATCTAGTAAATCTAAGCCCTTGTAAATAAAGCCTGCTGTCTCATCAGAGTGAATATACTCAATAATTATATCCAAATCTTCCAAGGCCTCTGTTCTTAAAGTCATACTCTTAGATATCTTCCCTTCACTTGTAAAAGTTTGGACCAATAAAAGAGAAGTTAAGAGCAGTATAAATATAGCAAATAAAACCTCAACATAAGACATTGACCTATCCAGTTTTTTACTCATATAATCTCACTTCCCCAAGCCCAACAGAAACTGTAATCTTAACTTGATTTCCAAGGTAGTCAATATATATAGTTTGTGGATCCCTAGTAGATAAGTTTCCTGAAAATCGCAGGTACCTTTCATGGCCAACTAGTTTAATTACTCTTAGATCCACCTCTTTTTTTGACACATCATTGGGGAGAAGTGCAATTCCTGGTCCTCTCCTAACCTTTTTCCTAATAGTATAACCATTGGGCCTAAAATAGATTCCTGATCCAGCCTTTGATTTTAAAGAATATTCCCTTATGACCTCAATATCTCTTTTTAATCTTAATATTTCATACTTTCCCACTATCTTATCTAGAAAACCCATGTTGACTGTAGGGATTAAAATCAATATGCCCATTAAAGATATTACTAGTATAAGACTAAGCAAACTATAGGCCCTATCCATTTAGATCATCCAATCTATGAGTATATACTTGATCAATTAATATATAGCCCCTGTCAGTTTTATTTTTATATACTAGCCTATTAGGCAGCCCATCTCCCTTGTAATCTATTGCATTCCAGCCCTTTTCCAAATTATATTTTGACAAAAGCCTGTCTCCACACTTTAATTCTGCACTGCTTTTCTCTTCAGAGTAGAGAAAAAAGCTCATGTAATCAAAATCCTTTGACTCAATTTTCAGATCTATGTCCAAGTTCCCCTTAAGATTTTTGTAACTTATCCTGGTATAGTCCTCTAAATTTTGAAAGTCAATATATTCTTCACTTAACTCCTCCGAGATTTTATCTATTTTCTCCTTCCTATTCGGCTTTTCTATTTCTACATTTTTTGCTTTTAGTTCTAAGGTCAGCTTCCTATCTTCAGCTTCCTCATCTCCTAAATCCTTGCTTTCCTCTTCTTTTTTAGGAGATTCATCCTTTACTTTTTCCCTATAAAAAGGGGTCTTGTTTCTTGGGTAATCAGTGAAATCTATATCTGATTTGTAATTAAAATCTCCTAAGATATTGATTGTCCAATTCAGCTTATTATCCAAGCTGTCTATATTCAAAGAATTTATTGACAAACCCTTAAATTCTTTAAGTTCCCCTAAGACCAATAGGAAGTCTTCCTCATCCATACTACTGCCACTAACTTCTACATTTCTAGCATCTAGACTAAGTCTATAGTCAACTCCATTCTCCTTTGAGAAAACCCTATCTAGATTAAATATCAAATCCTCTATTGAGTCTTGACTCTTCTTCTCTATAGGTCTGTCTAGACTTCCAATTTCCAGATCCAGCATCTTATGGTTTATGGATAGATTAGTTCTCCATAAGACCATTGATAGTAGTAAAATCAAAATTATTTTTATAAGGTTTTCCTTCATATTTCCTCCTATCTAATACTTATGGTGTAGTGGATTCCATTTTCCGTCTTACTATAGCTTACAAGCTTAAAGCTTAA
The DNA here is from genome assembly GCA_030152145.1 of Tissierellales bacterium. Lineage (GTDB taxonomy): Bacteria > Bacillota > Clostridia > Tissierellales > JASKZW01 > JASLIL01. The sequence goes on along the minus strand of JASLIL010000115.1, from coordinate 13,469 downwards.
ATCCTCATAGGATTGATTCATTTTATTTTTAAAAATAAATATGTCCCTAAGCCTATCTGCAAATCCCACTAAATAAGACTCCTCTCCTAAATCTAAGCTTTCAATATATACACCTTCTGGTAAATTTTCAATAAGATCCAAGCTAAGATCTAGAAAATAATCGACTTCAAATATAGACTCATCCTCTAGTCTACTTATTTGACTAAGGTAATCTTCTTCCAATTTCTTATAATTTCTATAAGACTTAAAATTTAAAAATAAGACCAGGAAAAATATGGCCAAAGAAATAAATTTAGAAATCTCCAATAGAGAATCCAGTCTATACCTTTTTAGGGTCAGATATGGAAGTAAGGACCTAAGCTCTAGGTCATTTAGTAGAGCTGGGGAAGTTACTAAACTATCTATAAGCTCTACTTGATGAAAACCCCTGCTAGTTTGCTTTATTTCTTCTGTAGTCCTATCTATACTTAAAAGCTTGCCATTCTTAAAATCCATATCAAGATATAGTCTTCCAAAGTCAAGCCTATAAGAAAAGTCCCCTAAGTCATAATTTTTCAGGACATAGGCAGATATTAAATCAATACCTAAGTAAATTTTTTTGATTTTATTTTTTTGAGACAAGCGATTTAACTTTTCCATAAGTTCTCTTTTTTTGAAAAAGTGCACCAATTTTTTCCCATCCCCCAAGTCCCTGATCAAGGAGATCTTTTGCCCCTCTCCATAACTTAAGGTTTTTTCAAAGCTTCTTTTCTCAAAAAAATTAAGGGATGATAGGTCATAGATTTCAAAATCCAAGTTCCAAAGAACTAGAAATAGATTGGCTGAATCTATTTCCTCTAAGCCTAAATCTAGGACTGATCCATCCTTATCTACCACCAAGTTCTTCTTATCAAATATATTTATATAATATGTTTTTTCCACCTCTACCTCCTAAATATTAAAGTAAATTAAGTATCCAGCCAATACAAAGGGGAGAAAAGGGATCTCCCTCTTTATGTTTTTAGGATCCTTTATAAGCATCATACTTGCTAATAAACCTCCACAAATTATACTTATAAATAAGATCCCTAAAAAGTTTTTAAATCCATATATATTTAAAAGCCCCAGTAAGATTTTCAGGTCCCCTAGACCAAAATACTTTTCCTTATAGATCAGCATAAGAGTTATAAGTATAAGACTAAGCCAAACTTGACTATAGTCAGCCCTGTAAACAAGTACTAATAAGGATAAGGCTAGAAATCCATTGCTTAATAGTTTAGGTACAGACATATGCTTAAGATCTAAAATAGCCAGTAAGAATATGTAGCTATAGATAAATAGGCCATACCCAGCCTGAAAGTTAAAAGCTTTTGCCAGTATAAAGTATAAGAAAACTAATTGAAATAAACTTAGAAGGCCTGGCCTAAGTTTGTAGACCCTTATCTCAAAATATATATAGAGACTTAGGCTAATTACTAGATTTAGAATCATTTTTTCCCTTAGACTTAAGTGGATATAAAACCTCATCACTATTACTATAAGACACAGTAATATTTCCATCAGAATTAGATATTTTAAAAGATTCATGACCCTTACTTTGAGGTGTCAGGTCCTTTGTTTCCATGTAATCTTTTATTTTAATAATGGGAATATCTGTAGTCTCTTCTTCTGGATGATCCAGTAAATATGCCTGACTTGCCAGGGCTATGTTTCTTGCTGTAACAATATCTGCCTTTCTTTTAGAAGATTCTGTTAATTTTATAAATGATGGAGATATAATTGCTACTATGACTAGCATGATCCCCAAGCTTATAAGTAATTCAATTATAGTAAAACCTTTATCTACTTTTTTCATAAAAACCCTCCTATCCAATAACTTCATAAATTTGAACTATAGGTAGAACCAAGGCTACTGCTAAACTTCCAATAAACATTGAAATTAAAATCAGCATTATTGGTTCTATCAACTTCAATCTTGACTCTAGGTAACTACTTATTCTGTAGTCATAGAGGTCTATTAGCTTTCCAAGATTTTCTTCTATTCTTCCTGTTTCAAGGCCAATATCTAAAACTATTAAATCTTCTTGTGACAAGATATGACTTTCTTTTAGGGCTGGAATCAAGGCCATACCTTCCTTTAAATTTCTAGTTACCTTTTTTACATTTTCCCTATACCAAAGATTTTCACTGGTGTTTTGAGATAGATCTAAGGCCTGATCTATAGCTATACCTACTGGCAAAATAAAGTATAGATTCCATAAAAAGTTAAGATCCTCCTGATACTTTCTAAGTTTTTTAAGGGGAAATAAACTAAGGTCCAGCCTATCCTTTAGAAGCCTAAGCTCAGCCAATCCTGATAAATTCTTAACTGCCAGCCTTGTAAATATAAATAAACCTATTAGTATAAGTAACTTACTTGAAATAAAATTAGAAATAGAAAATATAACTTTAGTTATCCTTGGTAGCTCAAAGCTATAGTCTTCAAATATTCTTTGAAATTTAGGCAGTATAAAGCTAAATAGCATGACCAATAAACTCAAGGTAACTATTATCAAGAGTTTTGGATAGATCAAGGCTTCTTTGATTCGATTTATTGATTTGTATTTACTTTTATAGTAATTTTCTGAGTTGATAAGTACCTTTTCTACTTCCCCTGATTCCTCGCCTAGTCTTACACTCATGACATATGATTCTGGAAAATAATTAGACTTTGAAAGACTTGTAGAGAGATTATCTCCTTCTGTGATGTGATTTCTTAACTGGTAGTAGATATCCTTTTCCATTTTATTTTTACTTTGATTTTCTATATTTTTCAATCCCTCATCAAGGGGCAAACCTACATCTAATATATTTCTTAAGTTTCTTGAAAAGTCTGCTATGAATTTATTCTTTTTATTCTTATCTAGACCTAGCTCCCTATTTATCTTTATGGGAATTTCTTCGTTTTCTAAAAAATAGGCCCTGGCCACTTGTCTATTTTGAAAATAACCAACCCCTCTCATAAACTTACCATTTTTAGCTAAAATTTTATATCTGTATAAATTTATAAAATCCCTCCTATAGCTTCTTTTTTATACCCAATGAGTTTACCTGCCTTAATTTATTCTTTCTAATAAGGTTTTCAAGAGCCAAGCTATGTTCAAGTATATCCATTTTAGCTTTTACTGAACCATCTTCATAAACCAATTCTTGACTTATAATCAACCTTATATTAGATGCTAGCTGAGATCTTAAGTCTAGTTTTTCTCCATGGGGAAAGGCATCAATTATTCTATCTATGGTTTCTTCTGCTGTCTTAGTGTGAAGGGTGCCTATTACTAAATGTCCTGTCTCAGCAGCTGTTATACTTTTTCTAAGGGACTCTTCTGTCCTCATCTCTCCCACCGAAAGAATATCCACATCATGTCTAAGACTTTCTTCTATGGCCTTGCCATAGCTTATAAAATCTCTTCCTAACTCCCTTTGATTTATCAAGGACTGGTCAGACTTAAATATATACTCTATAGGATCTTCAAGGCTTATTACATGTTTTTTATAGTGCTTGTTTATATAAGATATAATAGAACTAACTGTAGTTGTTTTTCCACTACCAGTCTTTCCTGTTACTATTAAAAGACCATTGTGATCAGCCTTCATTATACTTTCTATATAGTCCCTTATGCCCAATTTTTCAAGATCTATTATTTCTTTTTGTAGCACTCTTATGGCGATACCCTTCTTACCTGAATAAAGATAGCCATTTATCCTAAATCTATGTCCATCTAGACTAAGTGTCTTATTAACTTCAGTAAAATTTTCTATTGATTTTACCTCTTGGTCAGTAAAAATCTCATCCATGATTTCAGTAAATTTATCCGTATCAATAAAAACTTTAGATTTTACCATATCTCCCCAAGCCCTAAAATAAAGACTCTCGTCCTCACATATATGTATATCAGTTGTCTTTTCCATATCCAGATAGGATAATATTTCCCTAAGAATTAGGATCACCCACCTTATAAATTTCTTCATACTCTACCTGACCATCAATTATAAGATTTAATATTCTCTTTTCCAAAGAGCTAGTATTTAGTACAAACTCCCCATTAAGTTTTCGGCCAACTTCAAAAACAGCCTGTCTATTAACAACTCCATTACTACAATAAGGACAGCCCCTACTATTTCTTCTGTATATTTTACTTCCCCTTGGCACTTTTTTAAGCTCCTCATTTGCTTTATATCCTATTTTACAATTATTACACAGTATATTTACCAATCTTTGAGATATAACAGCATTTGTATTTCTATAAACTAGACTTTCATCTATGCCCATTTCTAAAAACCTATCCATAAAATTTAGGGTATTATTTATATGAAGGCTGCTAAAAACCAGGTGACCAGTCATAGCTGCCCTTAAAGCCATTTGTCCAGTGGCCTTGTCTCTAATCTCCCCTAAGCTAATAATATCTGGATCCTGTCTTAAAATAGCCCTCAAGCTAGTTTGGAAATCTAGACCTAGGTTTGGATTTATTTCCATTTGGTTTAGGCCAGCTATTCTATATTCTACTGGATCCTCTACTGTATATATGTTTTTTCCAGGGCTGTTCAAGTAATTTAGAATACTATAGATGCTAGTAGACTTACCACATCCTGTTGGTCCACAGAATAAAACTAATCCATAAGGATAGTTTAAAAGTTCTTTTATAAATTCACTATCCTCATAGAACCTATACTCTCCTATATGAATCAAACTTTTATTCTTGCCCAGTACCCTTATAGCTAACTTCTCACCAGTTACAGTAGGAACTGTAGACAGTCTTAAATCACACTTAAGACCCTTGTGCTCCAACTCTATCTGCCCATCTTGTGCCTTGTTCTCCTCGGTAATCTTAATGTTCCCCATTAACTTTAACTTTCTTACTAGCTTAAGCCCTGTATCCCTAGAAAGACTACTATGGTAGCTTAGAATTCCCAGTCTTCTATACCTTACTATATAGATGTTCTTGTAGGCCTCCAGATAAAGATCTGTTAGATCCTCTAAGATTAAAAGATCCAGCAGACGCTTATATTCTAGCTTAAAGTCCTCCAAATAGTCCAACCTTCCCATCTGGTCCTCAAGCAAGCTTATAAACTCTTGAAAATCCTTGTCCTTAACTTCCCTTCCAAATACCCGAGTGAAATCATAGGACTTCTTTAAAGCTTCTTGGAGCTTGTCTAAATAGCCTTCAAGTGCTATAATTTCCAAGCTATTTTCCCATAAGCTAATAGGGATAAATTTATTATCCCTATTGTAATCTAAATTATAAATATCTACCAAGCTCCTATCCATTCTCTGTAACTCATAGTGGATATCCATAACTACCTCCTATTTTAATATACTATTTATATGATCCATAACCTGATTGGTTAGGGACTCCTCCACCTCTATATCCCTCCAAAATTCCTGACTGTAGATGGCCTGATTAACCAGCATACCAATTCCATTAATTATTTCATAACCCTTTTCTTCTGCTTCCCTTAAGAGCTTGGTTTTAAGAGGCCTATAGATTAGATCTGCTACAACCAAATTATTCCTAAAGCCTTCTAAATCTATAGGAGCCTGGTCCAAGTACCCCTGCATTCCAACTGTAGTGCCATTTATTAATAGGTCTATATCAGATTTGACTAGGTTTAAATCCTCAACAAACTCCAGGTTTTCTCTATCAAAGTCTCTTACAAGATCAACTGCCTTGGTCTTACTTCTATTGTAGATATATATTTTTTTAGGAGCTTCTTTTAGAAGAGGTGCTAAGATACCCCTAACAGCACCACCGGCTCCTAAGACTAAAATTTTCTTGTCCTTTATGTCTACCTTCCTATCTCTCAAACTTTGAACAAAACCTAAGCCATCAGTGTTATAGCCTATAAATTTTCCATCTTCAACCTTTACTGTGTTTACAGACCCAACCTCTTTTGCTGACTCATCTAAGTCATCTAGAAAAGGTATTATAGCCAACTTATAGGGACTGGTTACATTAATTCCCTTTATATCAAAAGTTTCCATAGATTTTCTTATATTTTCAAAGTTCTTTTCATCTATATTAAATGTCATATAGATACTATTGTAGCCTGCTATCTTGGTAAAATAATTATGTATCTGTGGTGATAAACTTCCTTCTACTGGTTGTCCTATTAAGCCATATAATTGAGTACTTGAATTTATCATTTTTTACCCTCCTGTATCATTTATGATAAGATTTCTTATGATATTGATAAGCTATTCTTAACTTAATTATAACTTAGTCCTAGTATTTTGCAAAAAAAATAGCAAATAAGATTATTTGCTATTTATGATGGAGTTTAATTTTGTAACTATTATATCTATGGCTACATCATTATAGCCACCTTCCGGAATTATTATATCAGCATATTTTTTGCTAGGCTCTACAAACTGTAGATGTGCTGGTCTAACGGTTTCCATATATTGATTTATAACGGAATCTAGGCTTCTGCCCCTATCCTTCATATCCCTTTTAATTCTCCTAATAACCCTAACATCAGAATCTGTATCAACGAAAATCTTAATATCACAAAGATCTCTTAGATCCTCATTATTAAGTATTAATATTCCTTCAAGTATTATTATTCTAGTAGGATTTATAGTTTCTGTTTCTTCCTTCCTTAAATGTGTCTCAAAGTTATAGATAGGCTTCTCAATAGGTTGATTGCTTAAAAGCCCCTTTAAATGCTTAACCAAAAGATTATCATCAAAGGCAAAGGGATGATCATAGTTTAACTTTGTTCTTTCCTCAAAGCTTAGGTCAGTTCTATTTTTATAGTATGAATCCTGCTGTATAATAGAAACATCATCTTGATGAATTGACTTTAGTATTTTTTTTGAAACAGTGCTCTTACCTGAACCTGTACCGCCTGTTATACCTATTAACAATGGCTTAGTCATTTTTCACCCTCCTAATCATATCCCACTTCTCAACTTCCTCTTCCATTCTTATTTTGATTTTTTGCTGTGGGTGAGGTGCCTCCTCTATAAGATTTCCATTTTCATCAAACATCTCTTTTATTATAAGTTCCCTATAATCCTTATCAGGTCCAAATATTTCTACCCTATCTCCAATTTCCATCTTATTTCTCTGTTCCACTATTGCTAGCTTACTTTCCTTATCATAATCTAAGATAAGACCTACGAAATCATAGTTCCTAATATAGGAGCTAGAATCATATAGCTGATCCTGACTATCTGGCTTTTTAAAGTAGAAGCCTGTAGTAAAGTCTCTGTAACTAGCCTTCATTATTTCTGCCAACCACTTGTCTCCCTCATATTGACCTTGATTCTTATAAAACTGGTCTATTGCCATCCTATAGGATCTTATAACAGTAGCAACATAGTAAGAACTCTTAACTCTTCCTTCAATCTTAAAGCTGCTTATACCAGCATCAATAAGGTCCTCAATGTGCTTTATCATACAAAGGTCCTTAGAGTTAAAGATAAAAGTACCCTGATCTGTTTCCTCTATTGGGAAATACTGTCCAGGTCTTTTCTCCTCTACCAGACTATACTTCCATCTGCAAGCATGGGAACATTCACCACGGTTAGCATCTCTTCCAGTCATGTAGTTACTTAGAAGGCATCTGCCTGAGTAGGATATACACATGGCTCCATGGATAAAACATTCCAACTCCATATCTTCTGGTATTTCTCTTCTAATCTCTTTTATCTCCTCTAAAGATAGTTCTCTAGCTAAGACAACTCTTCTCACACCTAATTTATACCAAAACATAATCGTCTCATAGTTAGTTATACTAGCCTGAGTACTTATGTGAATTTCCAAGTCTGGTGCTGCCTGAGATATTAGCATATATATACCTGGGTCTGCTACTATTACAGCATCTACGCCTATTTGGTGAAGCTCCTTAGCATAATCTCCTACTCCATCTAGGTCCTCATTGTGAGGTATTATATTCATAGTAACATAAACCTTCTTACCTCTAGAGTGAGCAAAGTTAACTGCTTCTTCTATCTGGTCCATGCTGAAATTTTTTGATGCTTTTCTTAAGCCAAAGGCTTCCCCGCCCAAGTAAACAGCATCGGCACCATAAGTTATGGCCATTTTCAATTTCTCTAAATCACCTGCTGGTGCTAGTAATTCTGGTTTATTCATTTATTACACCTTCCTTATATGTTAAAGCCACACCATCACCTATAGGTATAGTACTGGTTGTATAGCCCTCCAAATCATTTATATACTCAATATAGCTTCTCATTCTCTTAACAATGGTCTTTTTACGTCTCTTAACCAACTGATCTGTAGCCACCATTCCCTTGAAGAGAATATTGTCAGAAAATATTACACTATCATCCTCTAACAAGGGCTCTATATACTTAAAGAACTCCAGGTAATGTCCCTTGGATGCATCTAAAAATACAAAGTCAAAGCTATCTTTTAACTTGGGAAGTTCCTCTTCGGCATCCCCAAAAATAATCTCTATCCTATCTTCCAAACCGAACTTTTTCACATTCTCCACGGCCTTAGTGTACATTTCTGGACTTCTCTCTATAGTTACTATCTTAGATGAAGCCGAAGATTTTGCCATTAATATACTAGAGTAGCCTATAGCTGTACCTACCTCTAATATTTTCTTAGGCTTGTGAATCTTTAAAACAAATTTTAAAAGTTGTGCTACTTCAAGATCAACTATTGGTACACTATTTTCCAGGGCATACTTTTCTAGGCTTTCCAAACCTTCTCCCCTAGGAGGAATAGTTGATTTTATATATTCTTCTATATAGTCATAGTTTATATTTGACAAAATTACCCTCCTTACTTATCTCTCGGATCTGCCTTTTGATGCTCCTCGTAAGTCCTGCTAAAGGTATGGCCACCTGTTCCATCTTCCTTGGTTCTGAAGAAAAGATAGTCTACATCTGCTGGATTCACTGCAGCCTTTAAAGACTCTATACTTACTGATGATATTGGAGCTGGCGGTAAACCGGCATTTTTATAGGTATTATAAAGAGAGTCTATTTGTGTATCCTTATTGCTTAAAACTTCCTTTCTCTCACCTAGTGCATACTGAACTGTAGCACAGGACTGAAGTTTCATTCCATCCTTTATTCTATTATAAAAAACCGCTGCAATTAAAGGCCTCTCGTCATCTCTTCTACTTTCTCTTTCAATAATAGATGCCATAGTTACAATTTCATTTAAGCTAAAATCTTCTATTGGTATATTGGATGTGTTAGCTCTTATGTTTTCATTGTATTCCTTTTCAAATTCCCTAAGCATCTTAAGAATCAAGTCTTCTTCTCTTATGTCCTCTTGAAGCTCATAGGTTGACGGGAATAAAAATCCCTCTAGACTTTGACCTTCCTTTAATTCATTTAGTATTTCAACCTGTGGAAAGTTTTTCCTGTCTGAAGTTAGTTCTAAAAACCTCTCCCTATCCAGACCCAATTCGTTTTCTATTTTATCAGCAATTTGCCTTAATTCATAGCCTTCAGCTATGGTTATTTTTTTGACATTTATATTCTTGCCGCCCTTACCTAATTCCTCTACAAGATCCTCTACAGACATGGACTGTGATAGACTGTAGCGACCTGATTTTAGATTATCAACCTTATTTAACTTCAAATATAGCTTAAAGACATTCTCATCTCTTATAAGATCATTTTCCTTAAGGATGCTGGCTATCTTATTGCCAAAAGCTCCTTCAGGTATATCCAATAACTTCTCATCTGTCATATTTTCATCTACAGCCTTTAAGCCAGTGCTGTAATAGTAATATCCTCCAGCAGTTAATAAGATTGCAAATACTAATATAAAGCCCAATGCTTTTTTCATTTAGCACACCTCTTTTAATTTTCTTGTCTATAGGCCAAGGTTTTTTCATAGGCATATAGGACTATATTTCCCAACAATAATACTGATGCTGCTTCACCAGATATAATACCAGCCACTGTTAACCAGTAGGGAATCTTAGTAAAATAAGAAACCCAAATAGATACTATAAATCCATTTAAGACTATAGGTGGCAGTGATCCTAGAAATTTATTTTTGGCCCTACTAGTCAAGTAGGCTGCCAAAAGGGTCACCAAGCTTCCAAAAACTATATCAACCATGCCAAAGGCTGAAAAACCAGCCAGTAGTAGGTTTGATATAAGACACCCTATAAAAAGTCCTGGAACTGCTGCTGACTCTACTAGCGGTAGTAATACCAAGCCTTCTGCCAGCCTAAACTGAATAGGTCCAAAAGATAAGGACCCCATAGGTATCTGAATCAGAACCAGTATAATATAAAGCCCAGCTATTAGGCTGGCCTTAGTAATTTTCCTTGTATCCATACAATCACCCTATTCTACTTCTATAAAACCAAATACTATTTTGTTAACATCCTCAATCATCTTTGAGAAATGGTACTCCCTAACCAAATATTCAGATATTGTCGGATTCAACCTTACTATCTCTTCTAGGGCTTGTAGTTCCTCTGTCTCTTCTTTGGTAAATTCCTCACCTGATAACTGTTTTAACTGAGCATCAAAGGCTTTCTTTCTGAAATCATCTAACATTTTCTTATTGGCCGGATCTTTTTCAACTTCTTCCTTCCAACTTATGAAATCCTTATACTCCTGACTATTTTTAAGCTCTTTTGAAAGTTCATGAGCTAAATTATATATATTAGACATAAACATCCTCCTTTAAATTATCCCTATAATAATTTTACTTTATAGCTATAATCAATTCAAGCCTTAGTATGAATACTAAGGCTTGAATAAAAATCTATTATACTTCCATTATGATTGGTAAGATCATTGGATTTCTCTTAATCTTACTGAATATATAAGCTCTTAATCCATCTCTTATGTTAAATTTAAGGGTAGCCCAATCAGTTATATTCTTAGCTTCACATTGCTCTAAAACATCCTTAGCTACTTTCCTTGCCTCCTCCATAAGATCCTCTGATTCCCTAACATATACGAAACCTCTTGATATAATATCAGGACCAGCCAATACCTTTCCTGTTTTCTTGCACATAGTTACTACAACTACTATCAACCCATCTTCAGAAAGGTGCTTTCTGTCTCTTAGGACTATGTTTCCAACATCTCCTATACCAAGACCGTCTACTAAAACATTTCCTGCTTGAACTGTCTTGTTGACTTCACCACTATTTGGAGTAAATTCAACTACTGAACCATTCTTAGTTATGAAAATATTCTCCCTATCCATACCCATTTCTTGAGCCAATTCTGCATGTTTTTTCAAGTGTCTGTATTCTCCATGAACTGGCATAAAGAACTTAGGTTTAATAAGTGAGTGAATTAATTTGATTTCTTCCTGGCAAGCGTGACCTGATACATGGACATCTGCTAAGGATTCATAGACAACCTTTGTTCCAATTTCCATTAATCTATCTATTACCTTAGATACAGTCTTCTCATTTCCTGGTATTGGTGAAGCTGATATTATAACTGTATCTTCAGGAACTAACTCAATTTTTCTATGTTCAGAATATGCCATCCTAGTAAGTGCTGACATCGGTTCTCCCTGACTTCCTGTAGTTAAGAGTACTATTTCATTTGGTTTATAGTTATCCATCTCATCTACATCTATTAGGGTATCTTCTTTCATATCTAAATAACCTAGGTTATTAGCTACAGTTATAGTATTGATCATACTTCTACCTGAAATACTTACTTTTCTTCCATATTTTTCTGCAGCCTTTATTACCTGCTGAATCCTATGAACATTAGAAGCAAAAGTTGCTACTATGATTCTACTAGGTGCCTTTAAGAATATATCATTAAAGGTGTCACCTACTGTTTTTTCGGACATTGTATAGCCTTCTCTTTCCACATTAGTACTATCTGCCATTAGTACCAATACGCCACGTTTTCCTATTTCTGCAATCTTATGCAGGTCAATATAGTTATCATTTATAGGAGTGTGGTCTACCTTAAAGTCCCCTGTGTGGAAAACAACTCCCACTGGTGTATGAATAGCTAGGGCCATACTATCTGGTATACTATGGCTTACCTTTACAAATTCAACATCAAAGCAACCTAAGCTTATCTTGCTTTCTCCTGTAATTTCATTAAGTTTTACGTTTTTTAATCTATGCTCTTTTAATTTATTCTCAACTAGACCCAATGTTAATCTTGAGCCATACACTGGAACATCTAGCTTTTGTAGCACATATGGTAGGGCCCCTATATGGTCCTCATGACCATGTGTTAAAACAATTCCCCTTACCCTGTGCTTATTTTTTATAAGATAACTGATATCAGGTATAACAATATCTATACCTAACATTTCATCCTCTGGGAAGCTAAGACCACAATCCACTACTATAATATCGTTCTTGTACTCAAAAACAGATATATTCTTTCCGATCTCCCCTAAGCCTCCTAAAGGAATTATCTTCAGTTTACTCATCTTTTTTGTCACGTTATCATCTCCAATCCTTCATTACCTATCCGTTACGTCAAAAAAATAAACCCCAAATGGGATTTATTTTTGGCAGTCCTTACAATATCCAAAAAATTTCACATTATGATCTACTATTTTAAAACCGTTCTCAACTTCTATCTCTTTTTCTAAATTTTCTAACAAATCTAGCTTAACCTCAAAAATGCTTCCACATTCCAAGCAAATAAGATGATGATGTTGATGGTCTTCTGAATCTATATTTAATTCATATCTATTAAAACCGTCATCAAAGTTTACCTTGTAGACAATATTTAATTCTTCAAACAACTGTAGCGTCCTATAAACCGTAGCAATACCTATATCAGTATCTATTTCTTTAACATAGTCATATATTTCTTCCGAGCTTAAATGTTTATCATTATTATCAAAGATAACATTTAATATAGCTATCCTTTGCCTAGTAAGTTTATACCCAGACTCCCTAAGCTTATTTTTAATATCATCAAATTTAATTCCCATATTTTCACCCGCTTATTATCCTATATTATAGAATACTTCTTTAAATAAACTTTGTCAACTTCTACTATTGTAGTTTACCCTCTTGTATTTCCTCAAAAGCTTCAATAGCATCGTTTAACTCTTCTTCATCGTCTATTCCTGACAATAAAACTGAACCATCCTCATCTTGGTCTATTCTCAGTATATAGGTTAGATCTGTTGCCTCATCTACTGGTACTAGAGCTGCATAATCCAAGTCATCTAGACCAAAGCTAGCTACAACCTTAAACTTAATTTGATTACCCAATTCATCTACTAATTCTATTATTTCATCCATTACGATCTCATCCTTCCCTCTTTATCTAAATAGCTCTGCAGTATATAGGTAGCTGCAACTGTATCTATTAGATTCTTCCTGTTCTTCCTGCTAACATCTGCTTCTATCAATACTCTCTCTGCAGAAACAGTAGTAAGCCTTTCATCCTGAAAGACTATCTCAACATTAGTTCTATTTTTAAGCTTTTCAGTAAATTCAAGGACTTTCTCTCCCTGAGGTCCTAAGCTATTATCCATATTTTTTGGCAATCC
>JASLIL010000026.1 GCA_030152145.1 Tissierellales bacterium | reverse complement strand
TGTATATTTAGATTTTTATTAAATAAAATATCCTTTAACCTAAAGCTTTCCATAGTTATTCCATAAATCCATCTAGTTTTTTGTTTTACAGCAGACCTATAGCTTGACGGAAACATACTCCTAGTAGATATAAACTCTTTTTTTACAGCCTTATTTGGTAAAATTCTATGTATATCTTCCAATACATAGTGAACTGGAAAACCTTTTTGGCTTATTTCTAGAGATAGCTTGTAGTCTTCTGTTAAGCTGCCTACTGGAAATATGTTTGTGTCTTCAAAGGAATCTAAAACATCTCTTCTTATTACAAAACCCGTTCCTGCTGAGGGTACAAAGGCATTGGTTACAGTTCTAGCAACTAAGAGCCTGTAGTGATTTTCTGCAAATTCATCGCTATAGGTTCCTGCTATCATATTGGGAATTAGATATTTAAATCCTCTGTCTTTCTTTAAGGGAAAAACAGGTATTTGTATAGCAGGGTATTTCTCTAAAAGATAGTTGTCTAATTTAAACTCATAGGGATGAACCAAGTCTTCAGAGTCATGTATAACTATAGCTGCAAATCTTATATGATTTTTTTCTTCAAATCTATATATATTATCTATTAAATTATTTAAATTATCCGCCTTAGAGCTTGGCCCCTCTAATATGTGTACAATCTTGTGAACATTAGGATATTTTTGGCTTAACTTGTCTACTTTCTCCTGAGTTTCTGGGTCGTTTGGATATACTCCTATAAATACATGATACATTGAGTCTGGATAGTGATTTGACCTTATCATATTATCTATTACCTGCTCTATAACATTCTCTTCATGATAGGCTGCTACTAGTATTGCCAGCATTTTGGGTGGAACTGTCTCCAAGTCTTCAAAGTATATTTTTTCCTTTTTGTATTTTCCCCTAAGTTTGTTTATAAAGTAAAAAATATCCCATATTAAATCATCAATACTGATCATTATCACCAGTATTACATATATTAATCCTAACTTATATAACAAGTTTCCTCCTCCTTACTATAAATCCAAGTAGAATCTTTTATTGGATTTTTCTATGGCCATAAACCTGCTGGAGGAGTCTCCTAGTAGATCCTTAAATTTCTCCATAGGTGAGTAGTCCTCCCTAAAGTGCATGGGGAAAAAATATCTGGGTTCTAGCCTTTCTATATAGTAGCAGGCCCCCTTGTGGTAGTTGTGGCCTAGCCTAGGGTCTAAAGGGGCAAAGACTATATCAAGTTTCTTTCCCTCCAGCTTATCTACTTCCCTTTTAAAATTTCTCTCTCTTTCCACTTCCTTTTCAGGTCCCTGGTCTTCCCAGGCCCACCAGTTTAGATCTCCTGCGTGAAAGATTTTTAGGCCATCTAATTCTAGATAGTAGGACAGCCCCTGGTCTGTAGATCCTAGGGCCCTTACATATAATCCCCTATACTTAAGCTCCTGATCTACTTCCATAGGGATTATTCCCTTTTCCTCCCTAAACCCTAGGTCAAAGCTTAGTATATAGGAGGCCCTGTCCCTGTAGTTAAATATGGCTTCGTTGTAATGGTCATAGTGGCCATGGCTTACAAAAAATATTAGCTCCTTATCTTCTGGAATCTTTAAATCTCCCTTGTAGTAGTCAAAAACTAGGAACCTATCTTCAGTTTCCAGACTAAAGCAGCTATTGTAAATATATTCTACAATCATCCTATCACCTCGCCTAGTATATACCCAAAAAATCTCCCATAGTCTGGGAGATTTTCTTATTTATAGTAGCCTAGATCGTAATTCCTAATAGAGTTTTTCTTTAAAAGCTTCTCAAGTTCCTGACGAGCCAGCTGATTTATAGAATTGTTTTCACCATACATTTTCTCCTTCATTTCTGGGTGCTTTTCTGTCATCTTCTCTATAGATGGCATAAAGTAGCTGCCGTCTTCTGCTACTATGTGATCCTCCAAAAGGTAGTCCTGGCCCTGATTTTTAAATATTAAAAGATTAGGCTCCATGTAGCCTGAAGCTGTCTCCAGCCTTCCCTCCTTTATCATAACCTGATCTCTTCTGACCCTAGAGTAGACGTAAAGAAGATCCCCCTCCCTATAGCTTCCTAAAACCTCGGGAGCCACCAGGGTAAAACTGTCCTCCTCATCTTTAAGGCCTGCATTAGGGTTTTTATCATAGTAGAATCTGTAGACTAGGTTTTCCTCCAGGCTTTCAAAACTTTGGCTGTCATCAAAGGCTTGCTTTTCTTCCTCATGAGATTCTAGCTTAAGATTTTCTAACTTTTTAAAAACCAACTCATTTTTTCCCAACTCTTCCAGCCTGTAGCCCAAGACCGACATGGTAAAGCTATCCATATTTTCCCTCTTTACCCTGTATTCCATATTATTTAAGGATACATAGTCTATATAGTCTAGATTTCCTACTAGACTGAAGATTATAGCTGAGGTCTTGTTCATCTTATTTATATCTTCCTTGTCCAGGTCTTCCTTAAAGTAGAGCCTTAGGCCATAGGGTTGCTGGCTGGTGGCAAGTTCCATAAAGTCATAGTCCTTGGAAAATTCGAGGGAATTTACAAGACCAGATATTTTGGAATTATTGCCAAGATAGTCTGTTTTAAAGCTGTAGAGACTAGGGTCTGACTCCACTGTTTTTTGGCAGCCTACTAGAAAACTTAGGCTTAAAATCAAAACTAGACTAAGGGCCAGAAGACCCTTGCCTGACTTAAATTTTATAGTTGAAAATATATTATCTATTCTTCTTTTTATCATCTTCTTACCTCCTCCGTAGCTACTGACAAGGCTTGGTAACTTTCTGTAGCCTATAGAGTCCACCAGGGTCTTACCATAGTCCTCCCTGGAATCCTCTCCCAGAATCTCCAAAAGCCTTAAGTCACATTTTAGTTCTAGGTCCTGGTCTACTGCCCTCTTCATCCTATGAACCAAAGGGTTAAACCAGTGAATGACACTAACTATAAAGACCAAAAGCTTGTAGTGAAGATCTCCTGAAGCTATGTGAATAAGCTCATGGTAGTAGACATAGCCCAACCTATCAAGCTTAAAATCCACTGGCAGCACTAGGCTAGGCCTAAGAATCCCCACTACCATAGGTGAGTCTATGGCCTCTGACTCATAAAGATCCACCCTTTTTTCAAGCCTTAAGTCTTTCTTGATCCTGTAGAAAAGAGGGTCCTCTAGAACCTGGGAACTTCTTTTCAGTCTAGCCTTAAATATCAGATAGAAAGCTAGATTAAAGGTTAGGTATAGGCTAGCCCCACTAAGCCAGATTAAAGTTAAATTAGCTAGGATTAAGCCCCTTATATCTCTTTTTTCCCCAAGCTTCTCCAGGTGCTTTCCTTCCTCTAGTCTTGGCCTTTCTTCTCCTATTTCCCCAAGGCTCTCCTCAAGCTTTACTGGCTTAAGCTTAACTGGTTCAAGCTTATAGGAAGTCTTTAGGGACAGGTCCATAAAAAACAGGAGCCTTAGGGATATTAAAAGCCAAATAAGAAGGTAGGTCTTGGCCTTAAAACTTCTAGACCTAAGTCTCCTATGTAGGAGGACCAGACCTATTGTAAGGCCCATGGTTAAACTTGTTAGGATAAGACTATCCATCTGTCGCACCTCCTATTTTTTCATCTAGGTAGGCTCTAAGTTCCAAAAGATCATCCTGGTCTATGGATTTAGAGTCATATAGCTCTGACACAAAATTCTTTAGGGAGTTTTGGTAGAGCCTTTCTATAAGCCCTCGGGACTTCCTGTTTACATAGTCCCTCTCCACCTTGGCCCTATATATATTTTTTCTACCATCCTTTTCTATCTCCAAGTAGCCCTTATCTACAATTCTTCTTAAGAAGTTTCTAACTGTGCTTTCAGCCCAGCCCTCCTCCTCTACCAAGTCAAGTATTTCCTCTAGATAAACTGGCCTCTTAAGATTCCAAATCTGGGCCATAATCTTAAACTCACTATTTGACAGCTTCTCCATTGGCTCACCTCTTTCATTACTACAAATATAGTAACTTCAATATATCACTACATTTGTAGTAATGTCAAGCCTAAAAAAGCATAATAACCAGGGCTATTATGCTTTAACTTAACTATATACTTTTTCTACTATGGCTATTGCCTCCTCTAAAACCTCTCTTAGAAGGCCTAGGTCTTCTTTTGATAGGTCCTCTGACTCTTCCTTTAGTTCATCTATGCCCATTAGGTTTGAAGAGAAAAACATCTTATTGTAGAGACTGTTATATCTATCATTTTTTATAGAGCCCTTAAATTCTATATTTAGGGACTGGGATAAATCTATGACTATATTCCAAAAGTCCAGAACTTTCTCCCTGTCAAGTTTTTCCAAGCCCATTAGAAGTCCTGGCTTTAACTGGTCTATATTAAAGTCTACTATACTAAGAGGGTTTTCCACCCTTAAATTTTCTCTAACAAAGTTATTGGCTTCTTCTGGGCTAGGAAAGCTAAGTACACCAGCTCCATCCCTTAAAAAGCCCATATCTTCTTCCTCATACCAAAGGCTGACAAAAGTCCTACCTCCTAGCTTAAACTCTACTATCTCCATCCATTCAAATACTATATCATTGTAGTCCATAAGATCCACCTTTCTATATTCTAATAGCTCTTATTATACCACTAAAAGTTTAGACATAGAAAAAACCTTCTACTCTTGTAGAAGGTTTTTTTAAATTAATAATTCCAGTGCATAGTCTATATACTTTAGTCGCTTATCTTCATCTTTTACTAGGTTGCAATCTAAGCCCAATATACTATCTACTGTTCCTGGATATACCACTAGAGACACATATATAGTTTTTTTGTATTGATATTCTTCTTCGGAATCATAAGTAAAAACTTCTCTTAATAATTTGTCTAGTTCACCGTCTAGCTTTTTATCTACTTCTACTATTTTCATAAATCTTTCATCGTCACAGCTATTCTTATAAATTTCTTCAAGCAAGTTTAAAAGTCCTGGATGGGTTAAACTGGTTTCTATCATGGTCATGGAAAAATTTCTAATTTTTTCTCTTGGACTTAATTTACTATCCTTAAGCTTTTCATAGCTATTTTGTGTATTCTCCATGTAGAACTCCTTAACATATTCCAGCATATTTTCCTTGGTCCTAAAGTGATAGTTAATAGCTGCTATGTTTACCTGTGCTTCATCTGCTAATTCCCTAATAGTAATATCAAAAGATCCTTTTTTTGATATCATGGCTAGTGCTGTATTTAGTATTTTTTTCTCTGTTCCTGTAAACCTATCCATCTCTTCCTCCCAATAAACATTTAGTGTAATATTTCCCCTGTTCTCTAGTGTATGAGTTTTATTATAGCATATAGCTTCAACTTATAGGGTCAACTAGAATGAATACTGAAAAATAAGAAATAAAAAATACCCTTTTAAAACAAAGCGTACTTTTTATACAAAGCATAGGGTATATAGATGTAATTACTTCTTAAACATATTTAAAACTGAATTAATACCATCCACTATTTTATTCTTATCTTGGCCTTCTAAAAGTTTGCCAAGGCCTGAAGCACCAGCCAGGGACTCTCCGATTTTTCCTAAATCGTTAAACATATTTTTATCCAGGCCTATATCTGACAGGGAAGTATCAGTTTTTTCCTCTACAGCTGCCTTTCCCTTACTGCCTATAGCTATTAACATAGGGGCCATCTTTAGTGCTTTTTCTACCATGTCCTTGCTGACTCCCAACTGACTCAGGCTATCCATTAGTTTTGACATGGCACTAAGCTTCTTTCCTAGGTCTCCTAACTCTGAAAAACTAGAAGCCCCTATGCCCATTTGGTGGACTGGTTTTTTCTCTATATCTTCTTTAGACAAACTTTTTCCCATGCCAGCCAGTTCCATAAGCTCCTTACCTGCTGTCATTAAATCTCCTATAGTCTTTTGATTTATTTCCATCTTATCCTTCTCCTTTTAATAAACTTCTATGTAAATAGATACCTACTTACCTCTATATTAAACAAAAAGATATAGGTTATTTAAAACCTATATCTTTTTAAATTAATTTATTTAGAGTAATTCAGACGTCTAGTTTTTATGGTGGTACTCATATGGTAGCATTATTTCTGCACCAAATTTAGCCAAGGTTCCATCTACCATAGCATTTAAGGTATCCTTAAGTATAGCTGTTTGCATCTCTATGTTGTTTGGTTCTCCAGCATTGGATCCTATAGGTACGTGAGCTGCTGCTATTCTAGGAGCTCCCTGTTGCTTAGCTATAGGTGGCAGAGCTGCTATAATACAGGTAGCTATTCCTTCCTTTTCTATGGCTCTTTGTACTATAGTTGCTGAGCGATGACAGGTTCCACAGCCTCCTGTTAAAAGCACTATATCTGCCCCTTGTTCCTTAAATATCTTAGCTATTTCTGGGCCAGTCTTGTTTAGGAAAAGGTCAACATTTCCCCCTCCCCCCATAAATCCAATTAGGGAGTCGGTTATAGATCCTATAAAGCCTTCCTCTACTAGCTCTCTTAATCTATCTATAGGTAACATAGCGTTAACGTCTTTATTTATATCACTGTTGTCAAATCCACCATGAGTAACCATTAATTCTCCAGCATCTATATCTGATGGAATAACCCTAAAGGTTGGGTCTCCAGCTGTCTTAAATGGTTCTTGGCTCTTAATGTGAATTCCACCTGCAGTTGCAAATCCAACTCTACACTCACTTAAAGGCTTTTCTAATTCTGTCCAAACTGGTGATGGAGTTATTGGAGCATAAATCTCAGATCTCATACCTTCTACTGTTGTTAATTTCATAAAATCATCCTCCTATTTTATATAACTTGAGCATAACTTAAATATAGTTCTACACTGTCGCCTTCCTCTAGTTCCTTATCTGTGATAATGGATCTTCTAGGAACTATGACAATACCCATCCTACCTAAAAGCTCTATTTTTACCCCTCTATCAGATACTCCTATTAATTTTCCCTCTAATAATACTGGCTTTAAGTCTACTTTCATATCCATCTCCTTATTTTACTAGCTTTTGGTTTTCTTTAATTACCTTGTCTTCCCACTTATTGTATGGAGGCAGTATTTCAACTCCTGCTATCTTATTCTTTAGCATTTGAATTGAACGAGCTGCATCTGCTGGTGTTAGAGTATTTTCTGCCAAAATTTCTGACTCACGTCCGTCCTTATCCTTGTTAAGCTCTATCATAGCATCCATATACTTATTTCCTACAACTAGCTGTCCTTGGTATGCACAGAAGGAAACTCCTACTACTGGCACTCCTAACTTTCCTATTTCCTCTATATTTAAGGCAAAGTCTATATGGTTGTTTCCAAACCCTTCTGTAGTGATTATAACTCCATCTAGATCCATAGTCTTAACCATTTGTCCCAATCTCTCTGCTACATACATTTTCTCATCATTAACCTGTGGACTTCCTATAAATATAACTCCAGCAAAATCTATTTCTTCATCTTTAGCCAAGCCCTCTACCAATGGTTCCCTAAAGTAGTGTCTGGTAACTTCTTTTGTTGCAGGTCCAATACATGCTAATGCGTGGATTCCTCCATCTCTTACTTCGTTAACTGACATAACTATAGGTATATTTCCAAGGTCAACATTTTGTCTACCACCATAAACCCCAGCTGGTTCTGTCGGTATCATAACATTGTCGTGCATAGCTCCCTGTCCCATTATTTCCTTAACTAGCATAACCTTTGGAAGGCCTTTTCTTCTTACTTCCTCTAGGATTTCAACTTCCTTAGCATCTTCCTTATCTAGCATCTTCATTTGGTTTCTAATGTCCTGGATAATAAGGTCTGTAGCCTTGTGGGAAGCGTAAGGTCCACGTCTTTCCATACCAGTATTTTCTTCTACCACTACATGAACTCTAACTATTATGTCATCTTCATCTGGTGATCCTGGCATATCAAAGGCTATTTGCTCATTTAGTTGGCCTTCACTAGAACCAAATTCATGGATCTGTATACCATTTTCATCTACACCTGTTAACATAAAAACTACCCCATCTAAGATATTTGTAACCCCGTAGCCTACTTCTCCCTCAACCTTAGTGGCTATAGGTATAACATCCATAATACTGTCTGTATATATATCTCTTTCATTTGGCTTTATAATATCCATTTCTAATTTCTTAACTAGAACTTCTGAGTCCCTAGCTTTTTCTGCCAAAGCTTCATTTATAATAAGTTTACTGCCTTCTAATTTTGTTTCACTGCCAAATTCTACCTCATCTATATGGAATACTCTTTTCTCAAGAGTGCTCATTACTTCTTCTTCTATTTTCTTAGCTTCTTCCATAGGTTCAGAAAAGTTTTCAAATCCTCCTAGGCCAACTGGGAATTCTATCTTAAATTTGTCTAGGCCTTCTCCTTCCATTCTAAACATAGCTCCTGAATTAGTTACTTTCCTCATAGTTTCTCCCCCTTCTTCAGACTTAGGTTCTTCCTTAACTTCTGGTTTTTGAACCTTATCCACATGTTCCTTAGTTAATGAAGTTAAGCCATCAACATCGTCTACTACTCTAGAACCTAAAACTTCCTCTATAGTTAGAGCCTCTTCTGATATTTCTATAATTCCTGTCTCTACTAATTCATCAAATAGGGAAGGATCCTCTAGATTTTCTGGACCAATAAGAGCTCCCTTTTCCATCCTACAACAAACTACTGCTGGTTTATCCTTGTAAGTTAAAGCTTGTTCCTTTGTTAAAGACATAATATTCCTCCTTTAATCTTTTAAGTATCTGATAACTTCCATATTCATAGATCTTAGTGCCTGATCTGTAGCATGATGTACTTCTATATTAAGTTTAGGAGCTGCCTGCATAACCGTATTAGAACAATCACTACAGTGACCTATTAAAATATGCTCTGCACCATTTCTCCTTAACTCCAATACCTTCTCTGCCTGGCCTGGACAGTTGCCTGGATCCTTACACTTGTAGTTTCCATTTCCAGCCTCTTCAGCATTCTTACAAACTAGATGCCCCACTAGCTCTCCCCCTAGGGACTCAGCTATTTCTTTAATCCTCTCTTTATTAGGTCCACAAGCGCACTGGATTATGCCAAGTTTCCCCTCTATTTTATCAAAGGGATCTGTAGCTATTATCCCGCCGCTAATCTTTGTAACCACCTCTCCATCTCCATATCTGTGGCCAGTATAGGGTCCTCCTACTAGAATCTCACCTATATCTCCCCTAGCCCCCTCAAACTCCTCTATAATATTCTCCATGAATTTTCCCTGAGGATATTTTCTAACAGCATAGTCCCCAGAAGAAAGGGCCTTAAAATTACCTGCAACAGTTATATACTTGTCTATACTAGGTTTTTTAAGCTCTATAGCATCGTAAATATTCATAAGAGTTTCTACATTTAAAACCAAAGCATTGGCCTTGGCTGGCAGATCTCCAGGCTCCAATAGCACATTTAGGGTGTTTTTTATAAGGGCCCTTTCCTCTCCAACAGGATACCTATTTCTTAGGGGATGTACCCTTATATTGTCTTCTGGCTTTAACCTACTAGTTAAGGCCTTTATAGCCTCCTTGTTCTTAAGCTTTATACCTATAATCCCCTTTTCTGCACCTGTCATATCCATAACCAATCTAATAGCTTTAATCAACTTGTCAGGATTCTCCCTTATCTGATAGATATTGTGCTCCAATATAGGCTCACACTCAGCAGCATTACAAATAACATAGCCTGACTCTGAAAGATCAGTATTTAGCTTTACATAGGCCGGAAAACCAGCTCCACCCATACCTATAATTCCAGCCTCCCTAACTCTTTCCAAGTTATCCTCTGACTCTAAAGCTACAAAATCCTCTTCATCTGATGTCTTCTCAACCAAGATATAATCCTCTGTAACTTCCTTAACCAAGCCTGTAACTGAGCTATGTAAAGGTACTCCAAGTTTTTCTTTATCTATATCTCCTATAAGCTGGCCCCTAGTAACCCTGTCTGAAACCTGAACCACAGGCTTGGTGGCCTGGCCTATACCTTGCTTTAATAGAAACTTAAACTTTTCTCCCATAACTCTCCCTCCTTTTTTCTTATTTTTCTATTCACCCTTATATAGTGCA
The DNA here is from genome assembly GCA_030152145.1 of Tissierellales bacterium. Classification (GTDB taxonomy): domain Bacteria; phylum Bacillota; class Clostridia; order Tissierellales; family JASKZW01; genus JASLIL01. The sequence continues at coordinate 8,516 of JASLIL010000026.1, read as the reverse complement.
AGACCTGTGCCAACTATAAAGTTTTCTAGCTAATTATCTGAAATTCTTTATAGAGGTCAGTCAAATAGCCAAAGGTTTGAAAAACTATTTTTTTCTAAACTTTATAGTAAAATAAAACTTGGTCTAAACTTAAAAATAGGCAGAAAAATAGTCAAATAGCTGACATTTTTGTCAAATATTTGACTATCTATAGGCCTTATCAAGGCTCTATTCCATATTTATCCAACTTATAGTGAAGGGTACTTCTAGGTATCTTCAGCTCTTCAGCTGCTTTTGCTATATTCCCATTATTATGAACCAGTGTTTTATTAATCATATATTTCTCAAACTCTTCTAGCTTCTCCTTAAGGCAAAGCCTGCCATCATCTACTATATTGGTCTCCTTAAACTCTGGATTTTGCACATAAAAATATATATCCTTAGGTATAGAATCTTTTGTCAAAGTTTCTCCCTTGTTTAATAGGATCATCTGCCTCATAACATTCTTCATTTCCCTAATATTTCCTGGCCAATTATAGGCCCTTAAAATCTCCATAGACTCCTGATCAATAGAGTAGATCCTCCTATTATATCTTCTGGCCATTTCCAGTAAAAAATAGTTTAGCATATCCTCCAAATCCTCCTCCCTCTCTCTAAGAGGGGGAATAGTTATCTGTATGCCCTTTAGCCTATAGTAAAGATCTATCCTAAATTTTTTCTCCCTAACCTTCTCCTCCAGGTCCATATTTGTAGCACAAATAAGTCTAACATTAACATCTATCTCCCTATCTCCCCCTAGAGGTGTAACTCTACCCTCCTGAATAGCCCTTAGAAGCTTGCTCTGCTGCTGGAGAGGTAGCTCACTAATCTCGTCTAGGAAGAGGGTTCCTGAATCTGCCTGTTCAAAATATCCCCTATAGCCACTATCACTGGCACCTGTAAAAGCCCCCTTCTTATAGCCAAAGAATTCTGACTCAAAAAGACTATCTGGCACAGCACTGCAATTTACTGCCACAAACCTACCTGCCACCTTGCTTTTCTTATGTATAAACCTAGCAAATACTTCCTTACCTGTACCACTTTCCCCATAGATTAAAATAGGCACATCTGTATCTGCTGTCATCAGGGCCAGCTCTATCTCTTCCTTGATCTTGCTGCTCCTACCTATAAAGAAATCTGAGCTTTCACTTTTATACTCTTCCAACTCCTTTTCCAAAAGCCTAACCTTATTCTTAACCTCATAAAGCTCATCTGAAAGCTCCTGAACCTGCCCCACACTATAATCTATGCTAACTACCCCCTGAAAATCTCCCTCATAGTAAATAGGCACAGCATTTATTATTATTTCACAACCTTCACTGGGCTTGTGAAACCTACTATCTATAGGTTTCTTATCCTCCAAAACCCTTAGATTCATGGAGTTTTCAAAGAAATCCTTAAGGGGCCTGCCCAATATAGTCTCCCTACTTATACCATAGATCTTCTCTATAGCAGGATTCCAAACTGTAACCAGCCCCTCCCTATCCATAACACAAATTCCCACCTGTAAAGCATCTATCAAGGCCTTGTATTCCACCAGCCTTTGAATAACTATATCTATAACCGGACTTGCATTACACTTATCCCCCAGATCTTCGACTATACATTCCTTTAAATTTAAGAGACGCTTGTTTAAATAAAGTAGATCCCTATCTAGTTCTTTAGAATTCAATATTATCCTCCTTCCCTAGAAGCCCATAATACCTCCTTAACTAGTCCTACTCTAATTTTACAGCAAAAAAAACCTAGTTTTGAATTTATAAGTTAATTTCATAGAAGAACTACTCCTATAATATTAGACTATAGTAAAAAAAGGCCCCTAGGGCCTTAAACTTTTTTACATCTATACTTTAAATTTTTTCCAATAATAAAAGCCACTAAACTAAAGGGTATCCAAGCCAGGCCCATATCTGCCAAAATAAGCCTTGACATAAATCTTCCTAAAATTCCAGTTTCCAGGCTAAAGAGCTCCATATACTCTAATATTCCCTCTAGGGCACCTAAACCTATAGCTCCATAGGAGGCCCATTTCATCCCCCTAAGCTTGTCCTCCTCTTCCCTTAAATTACCTATAAAAGCATGGCAAATAGTTATAACTATGGCTGGAGGGTAGATTAGTTTTAGAAGTGGGCTGGTTAATTTTACTATAGTATCCAAGCCTAAAACGCTAACTATAGCACTTAAGACTACTACAAATATACTGGCCTTTTTATAGCTAAAACTTCCCCTGCTATATTCATTGTAAAAATGAGCCGTAGCTGATGACAGTCCTACAGCACAACTTAGGGCAGCAAAAAGCAGGCCCACATTAAATATAATTCCACCTAAAACACCCCAAAGTTCTACTACCACTGCTGCATAAAGCTGGGAGTACTTTAGGCCCTCAAAAAAGCCTAGGGTATTGGAACCTATATACATATGTAAAAAGTGGGATAGTGAGAGAAAACTAGTACCTATAATACCTACCTTAACCAGGGTCTTACTTAGATTTTCCCCCTCCAAGCCCTTAAACTTCAGGCTGCTAACAATAACCCCTCCCAAAAGAAGAGCTGTGGGCAACTCCACTGTTGAGTATCCCTCCAACAAGCCATATATAAAGGCTGGCTGGGAGTAAAGCTTGCTTCCCTGACTTGAAATTGGCCTTATCAAACCCTTAGTAACTACTCCAGTAACCACCAGCAAGAGAACTGGTAAAAGCAGCCTACTTATCTTATCCATAATATTATCCTTGCTGGAAACAAACCAAAATACAAGAAGATAATAGAAAAGGGAAAAGATAGCCACTGGAAGGAGGCTGCTAGGCTCAAAGCCTGTAATCTGTAAAAAAGCACTAAAGGCCGCTGCACTCATCCTAGGTATAACGAAAAGTGGGCCTAAAACCAAGATAGTAATATTGCAAAATACAGCTGCAAAGTTTTTAGAAACCCTCTCTGACATTTCAAGAAATGATCCACCTTTTGACAGGGCAAAGTAGCCTAAAAGCGGTATGAAAACAGCTGTAATATAGGCACCAAGAAAGGCCCAAACAACTGAGCTAGCACTTTCCTTACCCCAGGTCATGGGCCAGATCATACTAGAAGCTCCAAAGTGCATGGAGAACAGTCCTCCCCCTAGAGCTAAAATTTCTAATTTCGACAATTTTTTATTCAAATAAGTCACCTCCATAAGTATTATATAACTCTGGAATTAAAATTAATAGAAAAAATACCCCAAAGACAAAAAAAGAGAGGACAGCTCCTCCCTAAAATTTCAAGATCATATTTACCTCGTGAATTCCTTCCTCATCTACTATATCAGTCTCTATAAAGCCCAGGGACTCATAAAGCCTTTTAGCCCTTATGTTGCCAAAGCTATAAGTAGTACTTATAAAGCCTAGATTCTCCTTCTCCCTAAGCCTATAGATAAACTCCCTTAAAATCTCAGCCCCATATCCTCTGCCCTGAAATTTTCTATCTATGGCATAGTTCCATAAAAAATAACCATCCCTATAGGACCTAATCATAATAAATCCAAGAAGACTGCCACTTTTATATACATGGTAGGGAAAAACCCCCTCTTCCCTTAAAGCTCCCTTCATCCTAGACCTAGAAGACAGTCAGCCAAGGTCCTCTAGAGAAAGTTCCAAGTCCATCTCCCAAGTTCTCTTGAAAATTAAACTCATCTAATCCTCCTCAATATATAAAAATCAGCCTAGTTTTTAAGCTCTATGGCCTTATCTATGTAGCTATCTCCAACCTTCTCCCTTACAATCTCACCACTCTTGGCATCAACTAAAATATACTCTTCCTCCCCATCCATCCTAAACTTAAAAAGATAGGCTTCTGGAAAATCCTTGCCATCATTTATAAGGGAAGTATCAAAAGGAGACTCTAATCTAGTCCCTTTACCATAGTCTTGAACCAAGGCCTCTGCCTGCCTATAGCTTAACCTAGGCATACTATAAATCTGGCCTGCTAGAAAAATCCCCAGAAAGCCTGTCAGCATTATAAAATTCTTCCTATTGTATATAGGCTTCTTCATAAAAAATGCCAGAAGACTATTCATAAATACAACTCCCAACATAGTTATAAAAAATTTGCTACCCAAGCCCCTATAAACCCTAAATTTAAGAAATAATCCAACTATAAAACTTAGGCTAGCCAAGGGAAAAAATATCCTATCATACTTCTTATCCATCTCAAAACCTCCTTATTAAATATATGTTTATAATAGCATATTTAACCATAAGTCTTATGTTTTAATTTATTTGTTGGGTTTATTTTATATAAAAGGGTAAGAGTAACTTACAAGATAATTTCTATAAAATATCTAGGAGGGGTATTATGAAAAGAGTATATGGTATATATGAAAACTCTGGTAAAGCTAGACAGGCTGTGGAAATTTTAATAGAACAAGGATACTCTAGAGATCAAATAAAGGTAGTTTCCCATGACCATTGGAGAGATGGTGGAACTAACTACGAAGGATACACCGAAGATGACAGAAGTCTATGGGAGAAAATAAAAGATGCCTTTACCTTTGACACTTACCATGAAGAATACTGGGATAGTGACTTACCTGAAGAAGATCGAAACCTGCTAGAAAGCTACCAAACAAATCTAAATCGAGGCGAAATAGTTGTATTAGTTGATGATCCTGCCTACCAATAACCAATAAAAAATCTAAATTTTGAAAATGAAGCTGTAGATGAAGAAAATCTAGAAAGTATTCAACTGAGAAAAGAAAAATTAAAAGTAGATAAGGATAAGTTTCAAGCGGGAGAAGTAACCATAAAGAAAGTAGTTGAAACAGACACCCAAGAAATAGAAGTCCCAATAGAAAGAGAAGAAATTGTAATAGAAAGAAAACCAGTAAATAAACCTACCCAAGAACACATCCAAGATTCAACCTTTGCAGAAAGAGATGAAATCCACATACCAATTATGGAAGAACGTGCTAGAATCACTAAAGACACCATAGTCGATGATGAAATCCTAATAAGTAAAAGAAAAGTTAAAGATACTGAGAGCTTTGTAGAAGACTTAAAAACAGAAAAAGTTGAAATAGATGAAGATGGAGAAAATAAAAATCTCCTAAATAATGATAAAAACTAAGTTTTCTGAGTATCTAACCCAATTTATTAAACAGTTTGTTTTAATTTATTGGTTTAAACCTTCTTAGCTGGGTAAATAGTAACTACAAGCAAATTACTATAAGTCTTAAGGGGGTTATCTAAATAGCTAAAAAGAATGATGACAAAAGACAAGATAGGGATAAGAGGCAGGATGACAGAAGAGAAGATGACAGAAAGCAAGATGACAGAAGGCAAGATGACAGAAGGCAAGATAGGGACAACAATGACAACAATAGGAAAAATGGGGGGACAAGCAAGTTCCAAGGACACAAATAAAGATAATGATAGAAAGGAAAATGACAATTACAGGGGAAAGAATACTAAATAAACTAGATTGGTATATTAAAAAAAGCTGTTCTAAGAACAGCTTTTTTACTTATATATCCATTTCTAAAAGTATAGGAGCGTGATCCTGTCTTGGCCCTGAATCAACCATTTCTGATCTTAGAATTTTATCCTTCCATCTGTCACTTACCAACCAATAGTCAATCCTCCAGCCAGAATTATTAATCTTGCTGGTCTTAGCCCTTTGTGCCCACCAAGTGTAAACTCCTTCTATATCCCCATGAACATGGCGGAAACTATCAATAAATCCCCTAGCCAAAAGATTAGTAAAGCCCTGACGCTCCTCATCTGTAAATCCAGCAGAATTCCTATTTCCAGAAGGATTAGCCAGATCTATCTCCCTATGGGCAACATTATAATCCCCTGTAGCAAGAACAGGCTTTAGCTTGTCCAAGGACTCCAAGTAGTCAGCATACTTCTCATCCCAAAGCTGCCTATCCTCCAAGCGGCTTAAGCCATCACCAGCATTAGGTGTATAAACCTGAGTTAGGAAAAATTCCTCAAACTCCAAGCTAATAATCCTACCCTCCAAATCCATAGTACAAGGAGCACCTATCTTTGGAAAACTAATCTCCGGCTCTAAAAACTTCTTATATAAAAACATAGTACCTGCATAACCCTTTCTAGCAGGTTCCACAGAACTATTCCAAGTCAAATCATAATCTGGAAACATCTCCCCTAAAATCTCCAGATGCTTTTTAGTAGGACCAGTACTCCTAAGCTTGGTCTCCTGTATAGCTATAACATCTGCATCCTCCTCTATAATAGTCTTAAGAACATCCCTAGACATTATAGCGCGATTTGAATCTGCAGTTAGGGCTGCATTTAATGAATCAATATTCCATGAAATAAACTTCATTATATTCCTCCTAATGATTTATTCTACTAACACTTTTAACTTTATTATAGCATATTATATAGAAAACTTACCAATACAGTCCAGTTTGCAAAAAACAGTAAATACAATCTTACTACAAAAATCTAACTATACCAGAAAATAAAAGAACCAGACCCCATATTCTAGAGCCTGGTTCTTTTAGTTGTAAAGCTACCATTTTTACACTTAACTATATTTTTATTTTTTTAACTATATCTTGTAGCTCATCAGATAAGTCAGCTAAAATATCACTGGTTTTTGATATCTCTGTCATAGATGCTGACTGTTCTTCCATAGAAGCTGTTACTTCCTCTGTCGCTGCAGAGTTCTCTTCTGATATGGCTGATAAACTTTCTAGCACTGTTAATATCTCATTTTTCATAAGTTCAATTTCTTGGAATGATTGATTTAGACTTTCTAATATATCCTTATTACCTTTAATATTATTCTCAATATTTTCATATTTCTCCTTACTGCTAATAACATTAAAAGTTTGCTGCTGAACTATTTCTGCTATTGTATCTACTCTTTCCACAGCATTTACAGTATTAGCATGAAGGTCTTTTATAAGAACCTCTATATAATTTGAGGAATTCTTAGACTCTTCAGCCAGCTTTCTAATCTCATCTGCTACTACAGCAAAACCTCTTCCTGCATCTCCAGCTCTAGCTGCTTCTATAGTTGCATTTAAAGCTAATAGATTGGTCTGATCTGCAATATTCCTAACTACCTTGCTAGATTCAATAATCTTATCTGAGCTAATCTTTGTGGCATCAATTACATTTTTTATATCAAAAGTTGCCCTATTAGTTTCCTCTGTTCCTTCCATTAACTCATTCATATCCTTTAAACCATCACCAACCAAGTCACTGATTAAATAAGAGGAATTATTTATCTCACCTATACTCTTCTTATTTGAAATAACAGCTCTTTCCAGTTCAAAAGCCTTTAAAGGTCCCTGCTCTGTGTCCATAGCCTGCTGCCCTGTTGCATTAGCTACTTCCTCTATGGCATTTGTAACCTCATTTATAGAAGCCACTGACTCCTCGGTAATCTGGGCCATCTCACTAGAAGTTCCGTGGGCCTTCACAATTACCTCATTAAGCTTATACACCAAGCTATTTAAATTCTCTAAAACCTTCTCTATCGAATGTCCTAAAACTCCTATTTCATCCTTCCTACTCAAGATTTTTTTATCAACCTTGACATTCAGATTATAGTTAGAAACCTCCTCAACCACATCTTTTATCATTATAATAGGTTCTGTATATATCGAAGCTGAAAAATAGGTTATAATCATAGCCACTATAGATATTAAGATTAAAATCAATATAGAATTTTTAACAAGCTTCCAAACAGGTGCTATAACTTCTCCTGCATGAACTGCAACTACAACATGTAATCCAGTATCAGAAACCTTGGCAAATCCTGAATAGTAATTTTTTCCCTTATACTTGTACCTTCCAGTTCCTCTATCTTCTTGTAAAACTTTTTCTATATATCTTGCTTGCTTACTAAAAGATGGATCTTCCTTTTCATCTTCAAAGATATTTCTTCTGCTCATATCCCCATCTCTATGAGCAATAAGAGTACCCTCCTCATTTATCAAATAGGCATAGCCACTCTCACCTATAGTAACATCCTTAATCATATCCCTATAATATGATGCTGGAGAAATAGCCGTCAATAAAGCCGTAACCTGATCTTCTACAACTATAGGAGCAGCATAGGCTATCATCACCTCATTCGTTCTCCTATCATAAAAAAACTTAGATCTGGTTATTTTACCCTTGAAGGCCTCCTCTAAATAATCAAACTTATCTAATTTTATAGTCTCTCCATTTGAAAGTCTTGTTGTACCATCCCTATAGGTAATGGACATGTCTTTTATACCCGTACTAGGTAAAAAGGTCTTACTCTCCACTCTTTTTAAAATCTCTCCTTGCTGTCTCTCAAAATCCATACTTCTAATATTATCAGTTATTGAAATATTTTTTAGTATATCCTGGGTATGGGTTATTTTCTCAAATACAAATTTTCCTGACTCTGCCGCCAATGACTCCAGACCCTTCTCAGATTCATTGACTATGGCACCTCTTGACTCAACTACAATCAGGCTCCCTAAAATAAGGGAAGAAATAAGTAACGTTAAACCAAAAAAAG
>JASLIL010000091.1 GCA_030152145.1 Tissierellales bacterium | reverse complement strand
CCTTTCTTCTTACTAGTGGGTCTAAATTTTTCATAGAGTTAGGGTAGTCCTTTTCATTCCATGGCATCTTATCACCTCCAGTTTATATTATTTATATACCCGACTCTACCTTATATATAGTTTTGTTTTAAACTGTGTGTATATTTTTAATAAAAAAAGAGGATGTTTCCATCCTCTTTTCTTAGAACTTGCTGTCGTCTACACTGTCTAACCATTGTCTTAGAGGGTCCATAGTTTTCTTTATGGTTCCGTCTTCAAATGGGTTTTCTAGACTTCCTTCTTCTAGTATTCCTAGGAAGGACTTGCTGCCTCCTATGTTACAAATCTTTAGGTAGTCTTCCCAAGCCTGGTCCCTGTTTTCATTTAGCTTGTTGGCAAATTGTAGGGCACATACCTGGGCCAAAGTGTAGTCTATATAGTAGAAAGGACTTTGGTAGATGTGAATCTGTCTGAACCATAGAGTTCCCCTGTCTAGGAAGTCATTGTCATCATAGTCCTTGCTTGGTGCGTATTTAGCTTCTATTTCCCTCCACTTAGCCTTTCTTTCTGCTGGGCTGGCTTCTGGATTTTCATAGACAAAGTGTTGGAATTCGTCTACTGATACTCCATATGGTAGGAAGGATAGGGCTCCTGCTAGATGGCTGAATCTATATTTATCTGCATCTTCTTCAAAGAATAGCTCCATCCATGGCCAGGTTATGAATTCCATACTCATAGAGTGGATTTCTGCTGCTTCTGATGTTGGGAAGCTGTATTCTGGTATGCCTAGGTGCCTGCTTCTGTAGGTTTGGAAGGCATGGCCTGCTTCGTGGGTTAGAACGTCTATGTCTCCACTGGTTCCATTGAAGTTTGAGAAGATAAATGGTGACTTGTAGTCGTCTATAAAGGTACAGTAGCCTCCTGTCATCTTTCCTTCCTTGCTTACTAGGTCAAGTAGCTCCCTGTCTAGCATAAAGTTAAAGAATTCCTTTGTTTCCTCTGAAAGTTCCTCATACATTTTCTTTCCATTTTCCACTATCCAGTCTGGATCTCCCTTTGGTGCTGGGTTGCCTGAGTTAAATTTAAATACCTCATCATAGTACTTTAGATTTTCTAGGCCCAGTCTTTTTTTCTGTCTTTCCTTTAGTCCCTCTACTACTGGTACAACTTCTCTTAGAACCTGATCCCTGTAGTTCTTAACGTCCTTGGCATCATAGTCAGAACGGCTCATTCTTAAATATCCTAGGGGAACGAAGTTTTCAAAGCCTAGTTTTTTAGCCATTCTATCCCTAACCTTTACTAGCTTGTCGTAGATTAAGTCAAATTCTTCCTCATGTTCCTCATAGAATCCAAAATAGGCCTGGTCTGCCTTTTTTCTCATATCCCTATCACTTGATTCCCTGAAAGGACTTAGTTGGCTTAGGTTTCTTACCTCTCCTTCAAATTCTACCTTGGCTGATGCTATTAGCTTTGAGTACTGGCTTACTAGCTTGTTCTCCTCTATTAGGTCTTCTACTATGGCCTCATCAAAGGACTTTAATTCCATTTCTAGAAGATTAAATAGTTGCTTACCATACTTTTCCTCCAGACCCTTTCTGTGGGGTGATTCTACTAGGGCCTTTGATATAGCTGACTCTACTGCCTGAAATCTTGGTAGGGTTTCATCAAAGTAGTTTTGCTCGCCTTCATAGAATGAGTCTCTTGTGTCTATACTGTGTCTTATATAGCATAGGTTTACCATGGTATAGATATTTTTCTTCATATCATTTATTTCATTAAATATTCTATCTCCTTCTTCTAGGCTTTCTGCTGCCTTAAAAGCCTCTACTAGTTCTAGGCCTTTTTTGCTGGCTTCTTCAAAGTTTGGTCTTTCATATTTGTAGTCTTGAAATTTCATCTTATCCCTCCTAAATTTTATAAAAAGCTAGCCTATACCCGAGGATATAGGCTAGCTGTATTTCTCCATAAGATTGCTGTCTTACTAGAACTTGCTGTCGTCTATATTGTCTAAGTAGCCCTTGATTGGCTCTATAGTTTTCTTTATAGTTCCGTCTACAAATGGGTTTTCCAGCCTAGCCACTTCCAGTAGTTCTAGGAAGGACTTGCTACCTCCCTGATCACATAGTCTTAGGTAGTCTTCCCAGGCCTGATCTCTGTCTTCTTCTAGCTTGTTGAAGAATTGGTGGGCACATACTTGAGCCAAAGTATAGTCTATATAGTAGAATGGACTTTGGAATATGTGCCTTTGTCTAAACCAGAAGCCTCCTCTTTCCAGGAAGTCATTGCCATCGTAGTCCTTGTATGGAAGGTATTTTTTCTCTATTTCCCTCCACTTTGCCTTTCTCTCACTTGGGCTTACCTCTGGATTTTCGTAGACAAAGTGTTGGAACTCATCTACTGCTACCCCATATGGTATAAAGGTTATAGTTCCTGCTAGGTGGACAAACTTGTACTTTTCCAGATCATCCTTAAAGAAAAGTTCCATCCATGGCCAGGTTATAAATTCCATACTCATAGAGTGAATTTCTGATGCCTCATAGGTTGGGAAGCTGTACTCTGGTATACCTGACTTCCTGCTTCTATAGGCTTGGAAGGCATGGCCTGCCTCGTGGGTTAAAACATCTACGTCTCCACGAGTTCCATTAAAGTTTGCAAATATAAATGGTGATTGGTAGTCATCTAGGAAGTGACAGTAGCCTCCACTCATTTTGCCGTCTTTACTTTCTAGATCCATTAGTCCCCTGTCTAACATAAAGTTAAAGAACTCATCTGTTTCCTTTGAAAGCTCTCCATACATTTTCTTTCCATTTTCCACTATCCAGTCTGCATCTCCCTGTGGCATAGGGTTTCCTGATAGGAATTGCAGTGACTCGTCATAGTACTTTAGATCTTCCAGTCCCAGTCTAGATTTTTGTCTTTCCTTTAGTTCTGCTACTAGAGGTACTATTTCTCTTTCCACTTGCTTTCTGTAGTTTTCTACGTCCTTAGAGTTGTAGTCTGAACGTCCCAGTCTAGGATAGCCTAGCTCTACAAAGTTCTTGTAGCCTAGTTTTTTAGCCATTCTGTCCCTAACCTTTACTAGGGAATCAAATATTCTATCAAATTCATCTTCATTTTCTATAAAAAAGCTATTGTAGGCTTCATTGGCTTTCTTTCTCATTTCCCTGTCTTCTGACTGCATGAAGGGTCCTATTTGGCTTAGGGTTCTTTTCTCTCCTTCAAAGTCTATTTTAGCTGATGCCATTAGCTTTGAGTATTCTCCTACTAGCTTGTTTTCTTCTACTGAGTCTTCTATTATTTCCTTTGAGAAGCTCTTTAGGTCTAGCTCTGCCATAGTAAATAGTTGCTTGCCCCACTTCTTTTCTAAATCAGGTCTGTATTTTGATTCTGTAATAGCCCTGTAGAACTTTGTAACTGATTCTCCATAGGCTGGCATATTTTCATCTAAGAAAGTCTGCTCTTCATCATAGAATTTGTTATTGATGTCTATGCTGTGTCTTATATAGGCTAAGGCTGACATAGTGCTTATATGTCTTCTAATCTCATTCATCTTCTCAAATAGATCCTCAGCTTGTACTAGGTCTTTTGCTTCCTTGAATTCTTCTATTAGGGCTTCTATTTTTTCTCCCTCTTTTACAAGATCTGGTCTTTCATATTTATAATCACTGAACTTCAATATACTTCCCCTCCTAAGATTTCTAATTACTTTCAATGTTATCAAATTTCTGATAATATGTATAGTTCCCAATATTAAAAACTTAATTATTTTAAAAATAAACTGTATAAATTTTTTCAGTTAGTATATAATAATGTACGTGATTATTTTATAAGATTACATGGGGGTTTTTATGCACAATTATAGTTATGAAGAAATAGAAAATTTACAGGAAACTGTGTCCAAGAAGATAATGGCCTTTATAGAGCGTTATCTGGACCAAGAGGATCTTTTAGATTCTGTTGACTTTCACTACCCGGACTTTGATGACCAGAAAAGCGAGAGGGCTTTTAGGTTTTGGATTGCAACAGATTATAAAACTAAATATAATAAATCTTTTATAGAACTTATGCTTGAGGAAATTGGTAGTAAGCTTAGCCCACTGGAAGTGGAAATCTTGAAAAAAAGAAATTCCTCCCACATAAGCCTCTACGAAGTAGAGGATATAGTGGAAGAAACTATTCTTGCCAAGGATCTTATAACTGGTAAATCCCATAGGCTTTCTGACCCTAAAAGTATAAATGTAGTTAAAAGAGGAGATCTGGTTTTTACTAGAGTAGTGGATATCCTGGGAGAAAAGTGTTTCTTTGGTAGCTATAGTCTCTTGCCTAAATCCCTAAAAAAGGATTTTTTAAATGATATTAAAATTGACTACAGCAGGGAAAGACTAAAGGACTTCTATCTTAGTATAGAGGACTACCTAAAGAATTTCTCCCTTAATATATACAAGATATATACAGACCTAGTCTATGAAATGATCCAGTCTGATGAGGAGGAAATAGCTCTTTTATATGATGAACTGGATCACTTTGAAAACTATTTAGAGACCAAATTAGGACCTAATAGGGTCAAGGAGTACCTGGACAATGTAATGGACTTCTTTGAATACTACCTAATAGATAAGGAGCTAAGATTAGAAGATCTTTACAAGGTGGATGTTAAGGGCCTGGCTCAAAAGGCTATTACCAAGGGCTATATAAACAGCAAGGAGGAATTTATCTCCTATATAAATGCCCTGAAGATCTACCTAAAGTACCTTCAGTGTATAGACAAGAGATACAAGGCTACCTACCTAAAGCTAATAGATATTGCCAACAGTCCCTTCAAGTATTTTGACCTTTTAAACAGTACGGACAAGCCTTTTGAGGTTAACAAGAGAGTGTCTATGGCCCTAGAAAGCAGGCTGTCTGAAAAGGCCTTCAGCCTTATAATGGACCTAGATAGGTTCCTCCTATTTATCCTGGAGGACCCAGTGTCTTTAAATGAGGATTTAAGCCTTAAAAAGTCTATGATAGATGATATAGATGAGCTTTTAGACAACAGTCTGGTAGATAGGTTTGACTACGAAAGTCAGTGGGAACATCCTATTATAAACCTATTTTTCAACTTTGCCATGGATAAGGCCATACTAGAGGACAAAAAGGGTTTTGCCATCCTAACAGAAAGGGGCAACCAGTTTCTAAGATTAAGGGATGAGGATAAGTTTATCCTCCTACTAGAGTATACCCTAGGCCCAAGCTTTTTTAATAAGATCTACAGCCAGGATCTCTATATAGACAGGGAGGTCTTCCTAGATCATATAACAGGTCTTAGGGACAATATCTACTACAAGCCTCAGGAGGTAATACCCATCAGAACCAATATATGGGACTACTACATTTACCTTAATATAATGGATATGGTAGACCTAAACTACACCAGCGACCTTTCTGTAAAGGTCTCCTCTCTTGGAAGATTTACCTTTAATCTTTTAAAGGACTCTAAGGAAAGTAAGACTTCAGGAAAGCTAATCTTCTTGGATAAATATAAAGAAGCCAGATAGGCTTCTTTTTTTGTGGTTTTTTATTTAGTTTTCTATAAAGGATTATGGCAGTAAAATTCCCTCTTGTCGTCTTCTTTTTTAACTGGTTTCTCCTGCTTGCATGTATCCTTTCTGTGGCTACACTTGCCATAGAACTTACAGGCTGCCTCCTCTTCTACACATTCTACTTCCTCCTCTTCCTCCTGGTCAAAGTCTATTTTAGGTACTGACTTTAGGAGATATTCTGTGTAGGGGTGTTTGGGATTATTGTAGACCTCTTCAACTGGTCCTAATTCACATATATTTCCCATGTACATAACACAAATTCTATCTGCTATATACCTTACAACTCCCAAGTCGTGGGATATAAATAGGAAGGATAGCTTTCTATCCTTTTGTATGTCTATAAGCAGATTTAGTATCTGAGACTGAATGGATACGTCTAGAGCTGATGTTGGTTCATCACAAACTATAAATTCCGGCTCTATGGCTAGGGCACGGGCTATTCCCACTCTTTGCCTTTGACCTCCTGAAAGCTCCCTTGGATATCTTAGAAGGTATTCTTGACTTAGGCCTACTAATTCCAATAGCTCTGCTATTTTCTTCTCCCTTTGGTCCTTTGACCTTATAACCTTGTAGGAATCTAGAGGTTCTTCCACTATAGACTTAATGGTTAGCTTAGGGTTTAGGGATGAGTAGGGGTCTTGAAAGACCATCTGCATATTCTTCTGTAGATCCTTTCTCTTGTTCCTGTCTTTTGTAAATATATCCTGCCCCCTATAGCTTACGCTACCTTTTGTAGGCTCCAAGATTCCAAGTACTAGCTTTCCTAGGGTAGTTTTCCCACAGCCTGACTCTCCTACTAGGGCTAAGGTTTCCGATTCATATATGTCTAGACTTACGTCTTCCAGTGCTAAAAAATCTTCCTTAGATGAAAAAATCCCTCTGTCCTTGTAAACTTTTGAAACATTTCTAACCTCTATTATAGTTTTAGTCATGGCCATTCTCCTTATACTTTATACATCTACAACTTGTATTTCCAAGTTTATATAGTTCAATTTTTTCAGACCTACATCTGTCCTCTCTTTCCCCACATCTAGAGTAAAACCTACATCCTTCTATTTCATCTGCTAGATTTGGCACCCTACCTTCTATAGAGTAAAGTTTCTCAACCTTCTTCTCCACTCTTGGAATAGACTT
>JASLIL010000087.1 GCA_030152145.1 Tissierellales bacterium | reverse complement strand
ACTTTCTTTGAAGCATCTATTATGACTATGTTTTCAGGGTAGCTTTCTATTAAACTTTTGTAGCCCTTGTAAACTTCCTGGTGAAAGTCTAGGCCTGCCTGTTCTAGTCTGTCTCCTCCAGATTTTGTCTTTCTTTCCAGTGTGATCTCTGGGCTTATATCGAAGAAGAGGATTAGATCTGGACTTAGGTTGCCTGTGGCAAAGTCATTTATCTTTTTTACCTCTTCTACACCTAGTCCTCTTCCTATGCCTTGGTAGGCTAGGGAGGAGAGAACATATCTTTCACAGAAAACATGGTCTCCTTTTTCTAGGCTGGGTCTTATCTTCTCCTTAACATGCTGGCTTCTAGATGCTGCATATAAGAGGGCTTCTGTTTGGGCGGACATGTCTGTATTTTTTTCATCTAGTATGATCTTTCTTATATCTTCTCCTATTTTAGAACCTCCTGGTTCTCTGGTGTGAAGATAGTCTATCTTGTTATCCTCTAAGTAGTTCTTTATTTTTTCCATTATTGTGCTCTTACCTGAGCCATCTGGTCCTTCTAGGCTTATAAATTTACCTGTCAAAACTGCACTTCCTCTCTATCTACATAGATATATAATAACACATTCTATGATTATTTATATATACCCTAGTTTGGCTTTTAGGGAACATTATTTTCCATTTATATAGGACTTTACCTTTTTTAAAAATTCTGGACTGGGATTAAAGTAGAAGCTATAGTCCTTATTTTCACTGGTGTAGACTCCCCTGTAGGATTGTCCTGATCCTAGGCGAAAGTCATAGGTTGCCTTTTTGCCTTCTGTTTTTTCAAGGCCCACAAGCTGATCTTTTCTTAGGGTTAGTATCTCAAACTTTCTTTTGCCTATTATCCTGCTAAAGACCAGATGGTCATAGGCTATGTAGTAGGAGTAGCTGGTAAAGTACTTTAGAAGAATGTAGCCACAGGCTAGGGTTACTAGGACTACACTTAATATGGTACTTAGGTAGGGAAGCTTACTGGTGTAGCTTTTAAGCAGATACATTGTCAGGTCTATGGCTAGGGCCAGTCCTATAAATACTATGAAAATTTTAAAAAATGATTTTTTCTCTCTTTTCTTTATCTCTTCCATGATAAACCTCCTAACTATATTTTAGTTGAATTTATCCTTATTTACAAATTTATATATGGTTCTAAAATTTGAGTTTTTCTAAAGAGAGAAGCTGCAACCTTTTGGTTACAGCTTCTACTTAGACTAGCCTGCATTGTCTTACAATTTTAGGGTTCTCATCTCTTTTTAAGCACCAGTTTCCTAGAAAGTCTGGATTTATATCTTTTTTTAAGCTTTCCATTTTCTCCATATAGCTGCCACCCTGAGGCTTGTGGTTTTCAACTGTCATTAGGCCTATATTTATAAGGGAGCTGGAGCTTTTTCCGCAGATGTGGATTGTGGTTTTTCCAAGCCTTCCTTCTAGACTTTTTAAGATTCTGTAGCTTGACTGACCTGATAGGTTCTTGTAGACCTTAGGTCCTACTAGATCTATGGTGCCTGTAGGGTCTGCATAGGAGATGTAGTCTACTTCCAATTCTACCAGCCTTAGGATGTAGTCTACTAGGCTCTTTTCTATAAGGTCTAGGGCTAGTTCTAGCTCCTTCCTATTTTTCCTTAGGATCTTGTAGAAAAGTCCTGTGTCCATTATAGATGTTATTAGGGTTATGGGCCCTGTTACATTTACTACTAGGATTTCTCCTTCTTCCTTTCCTAGCTTAACTGCTTTTAGGACCTGGGCTAGCCTTCCAGCTTGAAAGTCCAGTTTTTCTAGGTCTTTAAGGTCATCTAGGGTTTTCACCTTATAGCTTTTTATTCTGTTGCCTAGTAGATTGTCATAGATTATTTCTGATCCTAGGTTTTCAGCTTCTACTGTGTGGCAGAAGGGTAGCATTAGATAGTCTTTTTTAAGCTGGTTTTTTTGGGCTCTGGCTAGTTCTAGCATTTTCTGACTGTCTAGGTTGGCTTCCTTGTAGCTGTAGCCTAGGTTATCTAGTAGTTCCTGGTCTATAGATTGATTTTCATTGCCGCTGCACTTAAATATTCCCTTGATCATCTTTCCTCCTTAAAATGTCAGCTCTCTGACAAATACATCTTGAAAGTTCTCTCTCATAGATAGCTCTAAGACTTCCATCTTCCTGTATATTTCCCTGGTTTCTTCTAGGCAGTTCTTGTTTAGGAGACAGAGTCTGGCTCCTTCCAGAGAGGTATTGCCTAAAAATTCTATTTCTCCCTTAAAACCCTTGGGAATAAGTCCTAGGGTCAGGATACTTTGAGGGTCTATGTGGTAGCCAAAGGCTCCTGATATATAGGCTAGGGGTATGTCCTGTATTTTCAATCCTATTTCTTCTAGCATTAGGATTATACCAGCTGATATGGCTCCCTTGGCCAGTTGAATCTGCCTTATATCCTTTTGGGATATGTAGACCTTGTCTGTTATGTAGAATTTTTTATCTCTTAGTCTGTAATCTAGTTTTTCAGGGAGATTTTTTTTAAATCTTCCTGATTTTCCTACCAGCCCTTTTTCTACTAGCTGGGCTGCTATGTCCATTAGGCCACTGCCACATATTCCACTGGCTTCTTTTTTACCTATAGTTTCATAGCTTATATTAAGATCTTGATCTAGAGAAAACTTTTCTATGGCTCCTTCTTCTGCTCGGCAGCCACATTCTATATTCATTCCTTCTAGGGCTGGACCAGCTGCTGTAGAGGTTGATATTAACTGACCATCCTTAAGGGCTGCCAGCTCTCCATTGGTTCCTATGTCTATAAAGAGACCCTCCTTTTTCTTGTGAAAGTCTGAGGCCATTATACCGCTTACTATGTCTCCTCCTACATAGGATGAGGCTGATGGTAGGATTGTTAAAATCCCTAAAGGATTACCTTTTAAAGCTAGGTCCTTTAGTTTAAGGTCTCCTGGATTCAGGAAGACTGGCCTATAGGGTGCCTTGGCTAGGGAGCTTGGGTCTACTCCTAGAAGAAGGTGGTTCATAGTTGTGTTGGCGGCTATGGCTATGTGATAGATTTGCTCTTGTTCTAGCCCCTTTTCCCCTGTTATTTCCTCTATGTTTTTATTTATTTCCCCTACTATAGCTTCTTGAAGTTTAGATGCTCCCTTCTCTTCTTCCATACAGTAGGTGATTCTGGTTATAACGTCTCCTCCATATTCTGTTTGAGGGTTTAGGGAGGATCTTTTTTCTAAGGTCTCACCTGTTTCCAAGTCTAGGAGATAGTAGGATAAGCCAGTGGTTCCTATGTCTATGGCTAGGCCTAGAAGTCTTTTATTTCCTAGATCCACTATGGTGTCTTCATAGACTATGGCATAGTTTTCCCCTTGACCTAGATCTTTATAGAGCCTAGGGCTGGCTAGTTTATAGCCCTGGCTTTCCAGGTAGGGCTTTTCTGATTTGGGGTCTGGATCTTCTAGTTTAAGCTTTCTTAGGCTTGGGTTTAGGTCTACATCTTTACTAAAGCCCTTGTTTACTGTTTTCAAGCTATCCTGCCTATCCACTAGCTCTACTTCTACATCTCCCTCTATCCTGGCTAGGCAGGATAGTCTTTCATCTTTCTCTATATCTATATATTTTAACTCGTCCCTGCTGACCTCTGATAATTTTCCTCTGGCTATTACCTTACACTTTCCACAAAATCCCTTGGAGTTACAGGGTGTTTCCAGCTTTAGGCCTGCCTTTCTTATGGCCTTTAAGAGAGTTTGGTTTTCTTCTATTTCTATACTTATATCTTCCTTGGGGAAGTATACCTTGGCCACTATAATCCCTCCTTAACATAATCTGTCATGGCTATTAGATTCTTAAGTGGTGTTCCCATTCCCAATCCACAGGCTGGGGATACTATGTCTACTCCAGAGTTAATGGCATTTTGGGTTATTGATACTATCTTTTCCTCCCTGCCTGTTTCCAATAGAAGAGTGTTAACATTGCCCATTAGCCTTCTGTCTAGTATTTCCTTGGTTGCCCTCATATTTACTATGGAGTCAAAGCTTAAAACATCTACTTCCAAGGTATTTAAGAGGGGAATTATATTTCTGGCATTGCCACAGATGTGGATTATAACTGGGGTTTTAAGCTTGTGCATCTCTTCTATAAAGTGCCTGTACATAGGCATGGCAAAGCGATTAAAGTTTTTTTCTCCTAGAATTTCACCAGTGGCTGTTGGATCTGATAGGGCTATTAGGTCTGCTCCAGATTCTACCATTTTTATAGAATAATCTATTAGGAAGTCATTTATATATTTGGTAAAACTATAGGCCTTTTCTGGATCCTTTCTTAGCATCTTAAAATATTTTATAGGGTCTATTACTGATGAGGCTGTGCTTATGGGGCCTGTTATATTTCCTATTACTGGTACTTCATCATTTTTCAGGGCCTTTATGGCTTCTAGAACTACTTTTGATCTGCCTTGAAGCTTGTGGTTGTCGTAGTCCTTCATAATCTCTTCCACTTCTTCATGATTGTAGTCTACTACCCTAGGTTCATTTAACATGTCTCCTAGGGACAGGTCTACTCCAAAGGGCTCTGCTTCACAGGTCATGCAAAAGGGTACTCCGTAGTTTTCAAAGCCTGCCAGATCTCTTACTAGCTTGGCTGCCCTTACCATTGCTTCAAGCTCTTGGTTGTGGTTGCCACTTAGGGTGTTTACTACTTCTGTTACTGCTGCGTTCATCATTCCACCTGGACAGATTACTGGTGGTCTATCTACCTTTTCTCCCCTTATTGCCCTTAATAGTCTTTCTTTTTCATTCATATAATCACCGCCTAATACTTTAGTTTGTCTGGATTTATGGGCCAGCTGCCGTAGCTTCTTGCTGCTTCCATCATGGCCTTTATGTTTTCCAGGGGAGTGTGCATTGGAATTTGGCAGCCTGAGCTTAAGATGTAACCTTTTGGGGAGTCATAGCCCTTTAGGAGACACTCCTTACAGGCCTCTAGGACCTCTTCCCTAGTTCCCTTTTGCATTATGTCTACTGGGGGTACATTTCCTTCCAGGGTTAGTTTGTCTCCTATTAGCTCCTTGGCTTCTTCTAGGTCTTCTACATTGTCTATGCTAAAGCTGCCTACTCCTGTATTTACAACGGATTGCCATATGTCCTTGCTAGTTCCACATATGTGAATGGAGGCCTTTTTACCATTGATCTTTTTTAAGTGGTCTACATTCATCTTTAGGTAGGGTGCTACAAATTTATCGTATTGGCTTAGGCTTATTAGACTGGTGGATGCTACTGGATCTGAGAAACCTACTCCTAGCCCCATTTGTCCTACTTGGTCTATAAATCTATTGTTGGATTCTACTATTATTTCCATAAGGGTGTGGACCTTTTCTGGGTACTTGATCATCCACTTTAGGAGATTTTCCGTTCCTACTACTGCTGATGCTGTAGTGAAGGGTCCTGCCAGTCCTGCTCCTATGCCTACTTCATGGCCTAGTTCCTTTTGGAGGATTTTTAAGGCCTTTATTACTAGAGGGAGCCTGCCGTCTTTTTCTGGATTGCTGGGTTTTAGACTGTCTATTTCTTCTATTTTACTTATGGCTGGCCTTTCCACTATGGGTATGCTGTCTTCAAAGTATTTTATCTTACTGCCCATGGCCTCAGCTACTCCTCTTAGAGTGGCTGATATACTGAGGCTATCATGTTTTAGTTCCTGGTATAGAGCTATTTCTGTCTGGGCCATTTTTTCTGCTGAGAAGTAATATTCTCTTGGGCTGGCTCCTATTATAGTGCACATGGTTTCTCCCATTTTAGGGGAACAGGGTTGCCTGTCTACATCTTGTCCCTTAAAATAGGCTGTCATTCTTTCTATTGGTGTCATTTGATCTTTCATCTTTTCCTCCTAGGCAATTTGAACTTGCTTTTCTTTTACTAGAGTCTTAATTCTTTTAACTGCTTCTGTGGCATCTACAGTGTAGTCGTCAGCTCCTATTTCATCGGCGAATTTTTGAGATATTGGACCTCCACCTATCATTACTCTGTACTTGTCCCTTATATTTCTTTCTTCTAGAATATCTATTACCCTTTTCATGCCTGGCATGGTGGTAGTCATAAGGGTGGACATACAGATTATATCTGCTTCTATTTCTTCTGCCTTGTCTACAAATTCTTCTAAAGCTACATCTCTGCCTAGGTCGTGAACTTCAAAGCCTGCTGATTCCATCATTATTTTTACTAGATTCTTGCCTATGTCATGGGTGTCTCCTTCTACTACTCCTATGATTATTTTTACTGGATCTTCCAGTCCTTCTACTTCTACATGGTCTCTTAGAAGGTCCAGTCCTTCATTTAGGGTGTCTGAACAGATTAGGACTTCTGGTAGGAAGTATTCGCCCTCTTCGTAGAGCTTGCCTACCCTGTCCATTCCATTTACTAGCCCCTTATTTATGGTTTCATGGGCTGCTATACCCAGATCTAAGCTTTTTTGACATAAATGGACTACTTCTTCATCTTCCATTTCTACTACTGCCTCTGATATTTCCTCAAACAAATCTTCTTTTTTCATACTATACCTCCTAATTAAAAACACTTACCAGTTTTTCCTTGTTTAGATTACTTCCTATTATAGAAAGCTTAGCTTCTACTTTATTTCTTGTAGGGGTTAGTTCAGAGCTTGTTTTTGTGTAGTTAACTTTATAGTTTTGTCCTTCAAGTTTTAAAAAGCCCTTTATTCTTAGGATTTCTTCCTCCTTTATTAGGCTTTCTAAGACTTTCTTAAGGTCTTCCTTTTTAAAGTCCCTTAGGTTTTCTAGACCTAGGCTTTCCAGTGACTGATCTTGGTCTAGAGATATATACTTTATGGACTTATTATCATAGGGTTTTTCTCCTAGGAGACTTAGGTTCTGATTTCCCAGTACTAGGTCTGCCCTTGGATTTAAACTTCTTATACTTTTCAAGGCTTCTTCTAGATCTTCTTTTTCCAATAGTTCTAACTTGCTTAGGTAAACTATTCCAGCATTTTCTATTTGATCTTGAAAGAAGTTGCCAAAGTTATTTAGATATATTAAGTATTCTGCTGGATCTACTACTGTTATAGGCGACATTAGCTCTAAGTCTTCTAGTCTTTTTGATTTTAAGACTTCTAGTATGTCGCTTAGTAGACCAATGCCTGTTGGTTCTACTACTATATGGTCTGGCTTGTATTTTTCTAGAATTTCTACTAGACTTTCCTCAAAATCTCCTTTTAGACTACAACAGATACAGCCCTTAGATAACTCTACTAATGCATGACCTTGAGGCCTTAAAAGATCTCCATCTATGGCTACTTCTCCAAACTCATTTTCCAATATTACAGTTTTCCCTTCTAGTTTTTCTAAAAGCTTCTTTATTAGGGTGGTTTTCCCTGAACCTAGGAAGCCTGAAACTATGTGAATTTTTGTCATATTTATCCCCCTTACAATTGAGATTATATAATATTGTAAGACTTTATCTAATTGATTATATTTATAGCCTGGACTTGGTCTATATCTTAAGCCTATAGTTCCTTAAAATTGGCATAAAAATAAGGAGGGATTTTCCAATCTCTCCTTAAAATAGAAAACACAGGTAAAAAATTTACCTGTGCCCACATTATATGAGTATATTTTTCTATTCTTCCTCTTCTTCCTCACCAACTACTGGTACATCTGCTGCTTCTAGATCTGCCGCTTCTTCTAATTCGTCATCGCTTGGTTCTTCATCTGGAAGAACTAAGCTTGCTACAACGTCTTCAGCTTCTCTAGCTACTACGAACTTGTCGTCTGCAAATATACTTAGGTCTGAGATAAACTTAGGTGTGTCAAAGTCAATGTCAGATACATCTATTTCCAATGTTTGAGGTATATCTAGTGGTAGACATTCCACCTCTATTTCGTCTAATTGTTGCATTACTGTCGCTGGTTCCTTGTCTACATTTTCCTCACCTACAAGTACTATAGGTACTGTTACCTTAACTGTTTCATCCATACTTAGTTGTTGGAAGTCAATGTGAAGGTATTCATTTTTAAATGGATGTTTTTGCACGTCCTTTATCAGCACAACACCTGTTTCTTCACCTAAAGTTAGATCAATAAGAGTGGTTTCTCCTGCTTCTCTATAAACCTTGTCGAAATCTCTTGTAGTAACTTGAATTGATCTTGTTTCCTCATTATTTCCATAGACTACTCCAGGGATGATGTCAAGTCTTCTAAGTTTGTTAACTTTATTTTTACCTACACCTTCTCTAGGTTCTACTTCTAGCTTGATTCTTGCCATGATCTTTCCTCCTTACCAAATTTATAGTGCACATTATATATATTTTGGAAGCATATAATCCATATACACATATACATTAGTTATATCAGAAATGTATAGCATTTGCAAATAAACTAAAGACTCTGGAATAAAAGCAAAAGTATAACTCCTGGTACTCCTAAAAATCCTACTACTATGGATGCTACTGGGGTTATTGCTAGGTTTAGTCCTATTATGCCCCCAAACAGATTAAATAGAAGTAGGGTTACTCCTCCTACTAGGGCGTTTTTCATTAGCTTGAAAACTATCTTTACTGGTACTACCAGTAGGACTCCTAGAAGGTAGAGCATAAATATGCCCATCATAAATGCTATAAAGCTTGTTATCATATAGATACCTCCTATGATTAACTGAAGGAGGTTGTCCTTAGTTAACCTTTTCTATTACCCTATCAGCTATTTTAGAGAATTCCTCTTCTAGATGGCTGTCCATTTCATCTGATATGGCTATACTTGCTATGTCCTTATTCATAGGTAGCTCTCCTAGTAGTTCTAGCTTGTTTTCCTCTAGGAAGCTGTCCATATTGTCTGATTCAAAGATCTTTATCTTCTTCTTGCAGTCTGGACATTCTACATAGCTCATGTTTTGAACTAGTCCTAGAACTGGAATGTTTAGCTGATTTACCATGTTTATGGCCTTGGCTACTATCATGGATACTAGGTCTTGTGCTAAGGATACCATTACTACACCTGATACTGGTATGGATTGCATTACTGTTAGGGCTACATCTCCTGTTCCTGGTGGCATATCAATTAGTAGATAGTCCAAGTCTCCCCAGATAACATCCTTCCAGAATTGCTCTACTATACCTGCTAGAATTGGTCCACGCCATATGGCTGGTTGATTTTCATCCTTTAATAGTAGATTAAGGCTCATTACTTTTATGCCATCTTCTGTTTCTACTGGGAAGATTTCTTCCTTTGTTGCTGTGGCATGTTTATCTTCTATTCTTAAAAGTCTAGGTATACTTGGTCCTGTTATGTCTGCGTCCATTATACCTACCTTATATCCTTTTTTCTTAAGTTCCTTTGCCAACATAACGGATACTGTGGATTTTCCTACTCCACCTTTACCACTTAAGACTCCTATTACATTTTTTACCTTGTTTTTAGGGTTGTTCTTAATTCCACAGGAAGCCTTTTTGTCTGTTCCACAACTTCCATTTAATGAACAACTATTACAATCTGCCATCTTATTACCTTCTTTCTGATTTTAATAGTTTATTAACCTTATTCTATATCTAATGACTGCCAGTGTCAATATTGTCCAACTTTCTAGAATTATCCATGAATTAGACCATATTTTAGCTTAATTCTCTCTATTTTCTCTATCATAGGAACTGATAGGATGTAGAGAAAGACCAGACTGGATAGGGAGTGAATAAGGTTAAAGGGTAGACCAGATATAAGGGAGGCTCTTATGGCCTTTAGGTTTATCTCATCCATAAATATTAGGACAGATCCTAGGTCTACTATTGGTCCGTAGATAAAAAAGGTGCTTAGGCTACCGTAGATACAGAGGGAGCGCCTGGTTTTTTTTAAGATTCCCTGCTTGTAGAGAAGACCGGCTAAAAAACCTATTATGCCAAAACCAAACATTTGCCAGGGAGTCCAGGGGCCTTGGCCAAAGAGAAAGTTTGATACAAAGCCTGTCATAGACCCTACCAGAAAACCTGATTCAGCACCTAGGCTTACTCCTGTTATTATTACTATTGCTATTACAGGTTTGAACTGGGGAAGAAAGTAAAAAGCTCCCCTACCTGCTACTGCTAGGGCTGTTAGGGAGGCTATTAGGACTAGTTCTCTAGCCTGAGGACTTCTTCTTTCAAAAATCATAATAAAAGGTAGGCTGGTGTAAATTACTATTAATAGAGATATAAAGTAGTATTTCCTGTTATCTAGAAAATAGACCCCAAATAGAATGGTTAGGGGTATGACTAGGAGTATCATTATTATTGATAGTCTTAGTCTTTTTTTCTTCTTTTGTTCTAGCTTTTCCATAGGCTTATCACATCCTCTACAGTTATGGCTTTTTTATCTATGTTTCTGGCTATTCTATTGGCTGCTGTTGTATAGAAGCTGTTGCCCTTGAAAAATTCCCTGGTGGGCTTTTCGGTTATTACCTGTCCATTAAAAATCATGGCACAGCGGTCTGAATGCTGAGCACAGAATTCTATGTCATGGGATACTAGGACTATTGTCCTGCCTCTTGCCTTTAGTCTCTTTAGTATGGCTGCAAATTTATCCTTGTAGTAGTTGTCCATTCCCTTGGTTGGCTCGTCTAGAAGAAGGATTTCTGGATCCAGTAGGAGGATCTTGCCAAAGGCCAGCCTTTGCTGTTCCCCTCCACTTAGGTCGTAGGGATGGCTGTCCCTTAGGCCTTCTAGCTCTACTAGTTTTAAAACTTCCTCTACCTTTTCCTTCTTTAAGCTCTCCTTTATACTTCGGGTTTTGACTATTTCATAAAGATCATCCCAGACCCTGGATTTTAGGAAGAGACTTTGGGGGTCCTGGGGTAGAACTCCTAGATTGTTGCTGTATCTTTCCATATAGTCTATTTTATCTAGGTCCCTACCTCCTAATAAAACCCTGCCTCTATAGGGTTTTACTAGGCCTGCCATAAGTTTAAGGCTGGTGGATTTACCTGTACCATTTCCTCCTAGTATGGAAAGAAATTCTCCTTTTTTTACAGATAGGGAGAAGTCTTCTAGTATGTTTTTTTCCTTTCTTTTATACTTGAACCATACATTGTCCACTAGGATTATATTTTCTTCCCCTACTTCTTCTTTCCCTATTTCCAGTTGTTTTACTGGCTTTTTTTCAGCCAGACTTTCCACTAACTTTCTTCCCTGATTTACGGTTATGGGCATTTTTTCAAATTCTAAGCCCCAACCTATTTGCATGGCAGAGGTCATGGACTTAAAGATTGGGTGATCTTTTTGGCCTAGTACCTGACCTACTTTTTCCGGGCTGTCATCTATAATTAGCTGACCTTGGTCCAGTACTATTAGCCTGTCTGATAGGGGTATTATTTCTTCTAGCCTGTGTTCTGTTAGGATTATTGTTGTGCCTAGGTCATCATTTATCTTTTTAAGGGTGGCTATAAAGTCTGTGGCCGCTATTGGATCTAGTTGTGATGTTGGCTCATCTAGGATTAGAACTTCTGGCTGCATGGCCATTACTGCTGCTAGATTTATTATCTGTTTTTGCCCTCCTGATAGGTCCTTTACATCTAGGTCGAATAGGTCTTGGATGCCGAAGTAGCTGGCCATTTCGGCTACTCTTAGCTTGATGGTTTTTGAGTCATAGCCTAGACTTTCAAGACCAAAGGCTAGTTCATGCCAGACCTTGTCAGTTACCAGCTGATTGTCTGGATTTTGAAGAACATAGCCAATTTCTGAAACCTCCTGCCTGTCTTCTAGGCTATCTATAGGCCTGCCCTTGTAGAGAATCTCTCCACTTCTTTGGCCGAAGGGTGCTAGAGATGGCTTTAATTGTCTTATGAGGCTGGATTTTCCAGAGCCAGATTTTCCACATATGCTGACAAATTCTCCACTGTCTACCCTTAGGCTTATTCCGTTTAAGCTATTGTCTTGTCCTAGGGGGTATTTAAATTTTAAATCTGAGACTCTATATATTTCCATTCCAATTCCTCCTGAATATTTATTATTACTGGTAGAAGACAAAGCACCATATAGCCTAGGTAGACTACTATATTTAGAATTCCAAAAAGATTAAAGTTTAGGCTGGGGAAGAAGCTGCCCCTGGTTACTCCCTTGTAGGATCCATAAAGAACCAGGAGGGAGAGACTGGAGATTAGGATTAGCATAAACTTGTCACTAAAGGAGAGCCTATATTTTTTATAGCTGGTTCTGCCCTTTAGGCCATAGCCTCTGGCTCTCATAGAGTCGGCTGTGTCTATGGAGTTTTCCAGGGCCCAGCTTGTTAGTATGGAGAGGACTGTTAGGCTATTTCTTACTTTTTCCCTTAAACTCCCCTGGCCTATGTCCCTTCCTAGGGCTCTCTGGGCTTCCACTATTTCCCTAAGTTTTTCAAGATATCTTGGTATAAACCTGAGGACCATGGAAAAAATTAGGGTTAGGGAGGGCATTAGCCTTCCAAATAGGTCCATGGTCTTGTCTGAAGTCATGATCTTATTATAGGAATCAAACCACATTATTATGGTTACAAACATAAAACCTGAGGATATACCATATAGTATGGATTCTAAGGTCAGTGGATTACCACTAGGCAGATAGGCTAGGATGCTTACCCCTCTGTGGTTTAACAGTGGATTGATTACTATAGTTACCAGTAAAACTGGTAGGATGAATTTTAGCTGAAATCTAAGACCATCTTTCAGGCCTCTTCTTTTATAGATGTAGCTGGAGGCACCTAAAAAACCTATGGCCTGGATTATAGGATTGGGAAGAAACATGGTAAAGACTATTACTGCTAAAAAATAGCTGAAGTTTACTAGGGGATGAAAGTTGTCAAAGCTATCATATTGTTTTTCCATCTTATTCCCCTCCTAGACTTCCTCCGCCGCCACCAATGTCCCTACCTAGATCACAGGTGTAGATCCAAACTATGCTGTCTCCATCCTTTAGCTTGTAGCTGCTGGAGCCATAGTTGGGAAACTCACCATTTACCTTGTACATCCAACCACTTAATTCACCACAGTCCAGTTCGTAGATATTGTTTATACCCTCTACATAGTTGGTATTATAGGCTGGACTAACTGATGAATCCAGGTGGATTCCTTGGTTTCTAAGTTCCCTTTGAAGTAGCTTAAATACAGTTTCAGCCTCCTCTATTTCAAGAGATGAATTAAAGTAGATTATACCATCATCTGGAACTAGGCCTTTCTTGGTCTGGTCTAGCTTGTCCATGTTATTTAATATGGTTCTACAGTCTATTTTTAGGCTGACGCGGGCAGTCTTTTTCTCCTCAGGCTTCTTCTCTTCTTTCTTGCTTTCAGTTTTTTTTCTAGGAAGCTTATCTTTTTTCTCTTCTTCTTTCTTTTCATCCTTTTTTTCTAGTTCTTTTTTCTCTTCCTTATCTTCCTCTGGCTCCCCTTCTTCTACTTCTTCCTTTGGAAATTCGTCTTCCTCTAGCTTTTCTTCCTTTTCTTTTATGGCCTCAGGTTTTTCTTCCTTGGCTGCTTCTTTACTTACTTCCTCTCTGTTTTCTGGAATATTACTGCTTTTACCTCCAGATAGGTCTCCTAGAAAAAAGGAGACTGTTAGTAGCAAGATAGTTACAGCTATTAATATATATTTTTTATTCTTCACTCTGTCACATCCTATCTATAGAGTTTTACCTATTTTTTAGTTTATTCTGTAGATATAGCCTCCATCTTTCACTAGCTTTTGGTAGGAAAGTAGGGCTAGGTAGGCCTGTTCTGTAGCCATTTGGTTTGTTTTACCTCCCAGTTCATGGCTGTAGCCTCCATCTTCCTGGCTAAAATCTTCTAGTCTGTCTAGGAGGCTTTTACCGTTTTTAATAAATCTAGGATCCTTGGCTGGATCTATTCCCAGTGAACTTAGGGCTATGATTGTCTGGGATAGGTTTTCTGAGTTTTCACTGCCCCAACTTTTGTAGCCTCCATTGGCTTCTTGTTTTTCTGAAAGGAAATCTAGGGCTGACTCTATTGACTTTTCTACATCTTTATTGGCCCTGTAGCCTGAAAGGCTTTGAAGAACCATGGCTGTAAGGTCAATATCCCCTTCTGTATCTGCCATTCCTAGAGACCAACTGCCATTTGAACTTTGACGGTCTAAAATTCTAGACACTAGATCTACTTCTAATTGGCTTACTTCTTTCCCTTCTTGACCTAGGGCTATTAGGGTAAATAGGGGCCCGTTTATTCCCTGTTTTTCCAGGGATTTTAGGTCATAAAGTTCCCTATAAAGATTATAGCCATATATATTTTTTGGGTCTAGTCCTAGTGACTTAAGGCTAAGTATTACTCTGGCATTTTCTGTTTTTTTAACTCTGTGTAGCCTATATTCCTTGTCCTTGTTGCTGTCTAGGACCTTCTTTAGGTTGGAAAGGTAGATCTTCCTTGTCTTTTCATCTAATTTCTTTCCCTGGGATAGGCCTAGAATTGCCCAGTCTCCTCCTATACTTGCTGGACCTGGATTATTTAAATTTTTCAGAAGGTAGTCCCCTGTCTTGTCTAGGGCTAGGTCTAACTTTTCCAGACTTTCTACTGGTTTTTCCTCAGGTTTTTCTTCCGGCACTTCTTCTATTATTTCCCTATCTAGGTCTTCTATTCTCTTGGCCACAACTGCCACCATTTCACGGCTGGCTGTCTCCTTTGGATTAAAGTTGCCCTTATCATCTCCTAAAATTAGACCCTTTTCCACACTTGCCCTTACATCTTCTAGGGCCCAGTTGCTTACCCTGTCTAGGTCCCTTATGGAGGTTTGTGAGCTGGTCTTAAGATTTAGGGACCTGGAAACTATTGCTGCCATTTCTTCCCTTTTTATCTTTTCTTTTGGCCTGAATTTTCCTTGTGAACCACTTATTATTCCTGCTGAGCTGGCCCTGTCTAGGTAGGGTTTAAACCAGTCATCTTCTTTTACATCTGTAAAGGAAATACTTTTATCAACTTCTTCTAAGTTTAAAATCTTGGCCATTATGGTTACAAATTCACTACGGCTTATGCCGTCTTTTGGTCTGTAGTAGCCATTGTCGCCTCTTATAATTTCCTTGGCTGCCAGGGCCTCTACTGATTCCTTGGCCCAGGGACTTATTTTATCTGCATCTTTAAAGTTGGTCTGGCCATAGGCTAGGGAGCTTGAAGAAATAAGTCCTATGAGTCCTAGGGTCAGAAACTTTTTCAATTTATTTTTCATCTAATCACCTCGTTAAATTTTATCCTATCTAAATTATATAAGAAAAGCTAAATAAAACAAAAGGTATATGACCTTTATTTTAGCTATTTTCAAAAGCTCTTTTTAAAATCTCCTCTACTAGGCTAGTTTTCTGGTCTGCATAGTCCTGCATATAGTCCCATTCTTTTGAGGCTAATTCTTTCTTGAGATTTTCATAGGCCTTACGATCTTCCTTGTTCTCTCTTAACCAATCCCTAAAAATCAACATTCTCTTGGCCTCTTTACAGCCCTTGGAGAATACATGAAGATTTATTTCAGGACTAGGATACTTAAACATCCTATGCTGAAACCAATCCTCCTCCCTTATCTTTAGGCTGTAGCCCAGTCCTAAAAGTGCCTCCAGGTAGTCCTCCTCCCTGGAAGAATCCTCTACCAAGAGAAGAATATCGATAAGATCCTTGGACATTAGGTCCTTAATGGAAGTGGATCCTACATGGTGGATTTCTATATCCCTTGGCCCTAGGGCTTTTTTAATCCTTTCCCCCTCCAGTTTATAGATTTCCTCCCATTCTTCCCTGTGTTCCTCTAGCTTTATTTTAGAATTTATCTTCCTTATAGCTTCTGGTTTTACGTCTTCCATGATTAAGCCTCCTTATAAGTGCATCTATTTAAAGATAGCAAAAAATACTCTGGTATTCCAGAGTATTTCTTTGGTAAGTTTTTTATTTTGAAGTATAGTTAATGCTGGTTAACTATAGCTTACTGGCTATATAAAAAAAGTGTCCTAACCTTTAATGGTTAAGACACCTATAGACATAGTTATATATCTACGACCCTTAAACCAAGAAGGTTGTAATTAAAATTTTAGGCAAATATCCTGACTTGTGACTATAGCGTACTTTCGCCTTCCCAGTTTCCCAGTGGCTTTGAAAGTACTCATCACTTACAGTGGCCGGTCCGTTCATGATTTTCACATGATTCCTTTTTAAGCTTCTAGTGAAGCACCTACTTATTCTCTTTTCATATATGATTATATAAGATAATCTCCTTCAAGGCAATTAGATTTTCTATTATTTTATTAAATCTCTAAGTCTGTAGATCATAACTGCTGATTCTGCTCTTGTTGCCTTTGATTTTGGATTGAATTTATCATTATGGCCTATTACTATTCCATTTGCTGCAGATAGTTTTACTCCTTCTTCTGCCCACTTGCTGATTTCTTCTGCATCCTTAAAGTTCTTTAGGTCCCCTTCCTTGTGGTCCTTTACTTCTGCCTTTATTATGCTACCTATTATTTTAGCTATTTCCTGACGGCTTATTTTTCCCTGAGGATCAAAAGTCTTTTCATCTCTTCCTTGAATGTAGCCTTTTTTTGTCATCTTAGCTATGTCTTCATAGAACCAGTCATCTTTTTTAACATCTTCAAACTTAAGTTCTCCTATTTCTTCTAGTCCTAGGATTCCTGATAGCATCTTTACAAATTCAGCACGACTTACATCTTTCTTTGGTGAGAAGATAAACTGGTCTGTTCCCTTTATAACTCCAGCTTCTGCCAAGGCATTTACAGCTTCCTTTGCCCATTTTGTAGCTTCCAGGTCTGAGAACTTGTCTTCTCCCATTGGCATCTTTGTAAAGTCTTTTACAAATAGGAAGTTTATTTCCATTCCTCTTTTTAATTCTATCTTGTCTAGGGACTCCATAGGCATTTGGCCATCTACCTTATAGGTCCAGCCACTGTTTTTACCTAGACCAAATTGTTCTAGGTTACCAATCTTACTGATATATGGTCCATATTCACTGCTTTCTATCTTGTATTCAATCTTTTTCTCATCTAAAACTCTCTTAAAGAAATCTAGGGCATTTTCTCCTTCCTCAAAGGGTAGAAAATCTCCATTGAAAACAGCTTCCTTTGGTCCTTCTACTACTAGTTTTGCCTTTCCATCTAGATGGTTGTAGTAGGAGAAGACTACCTTGTCTCCTGCCTTTAATTTTTGCTCTCCTATACCTACTTCTGGTGATTGACCATTTATAGTGTCTATCCATCCATCATAAGCATGTTCTAGTCCTGCTTTTATACCATCTATTTCAGTTATATAGGGACCATATTCAGTATCTAGCATAGTTAGCTGAAGTTTTTCCTCTTCATTTAACTTTTTCATTAGGTCTGCTACTGTTTGGCCTTCTTTTAACTTTAGATCTTTAAAGTTTCTTATTTCTTTCTTATTATTGTCTATAAGCTTTAGACTTACTGATATTTCCTTGGCTTCCTCCAATTTTACTTCTTCTGCGTATATTGGAGTATTTACTGCTGGAACTACTGAAAATAGTATTGCTAGTGCTAAAAGTAAACTACTTATTCTTTTTAGATACTTGTTATTCATCTTATTCTCCCCTTTAAATTTATTTTACTTACATTTTATATCTTAACTAAAAATATAGCTTAAGTCTATGTGACCCGATTAGATTTAATAATATCTATAATCTTTTTTCTTTCATTAATTCTATATATATGTCTGCTGCTAGACTTTTTTCATTGTCCGATTTTAGGACTGGGTAGTTTTCTAGGTCCCTGAATATATCCCCTAGGATTTTTAGAAAAAGTGGGTCTTCTGTCTTTAGTGAGTAGAAGACATATTGCTCCTCTCTTCTGTCCTTTACCAGATTTTTTTCTTTTAACTTTCCCAGATGCTTTGATATATTAGGCTGACTTACACCTGTTATACCTGTTAGTTGACAGACACAAAGCTCTCTTGTATAAAGTAGCATTAGGATTCTTAGCCTTGTTTCATCTGATAGTAACTTAAAATAGTTTAGTATATTTTCCATGATTCCTCCTATCTTACTCTTATTTTAGATCCTATA
Source organism: Tissierellales bacterium (assembly GCA_030152145.1). Classification (GTDB taxonomy): domain Bacteria; phylum Bacillota; class Clostridia; order Tissierellales; family JASKZW01; genus JASLIL01. Next base: position 7,985 of record JASLIL010000087.1, on the reverse strand, counting down.
TGGCCTTCCCATAACTTGAATATAGGCCTTATTATCTGATTGCCTACTCTAGAGATGAGGACTAGTTGACCTTGATCTATTGGGTCGATAGCCTTGAAACTTACCCTTTTTCCTACTAGGTCCACGCTATGGGCCTGTCCTTCTATAGAGATGGAGCCCTTTACCCTGTAAACTAGATGACTTATTTCCATAAGAAAGGCTTCTAGGGCCTTTCTGTCTAGAGAGTCTTCTGTGGTTAGAAGGAAACTTTTTGGTCTATTAGATGGAGTTATCTTGCTTTCTCCTTCTTCTATAATACCATCTTTATTTATATTTTTAATAAAATCTTTGTAATTAAATTGACTTTTAAGGATTATATCTGCCTTTGGATTAAATTTTTCTAGCTTTTCCCTGACTTCTTCCAGGACTTTCTGGTCCACTAGATCTTCCTTACTTAAGACCAGTAGGTCTGCTGCTTCCACCTGGCTTACTAGGGTTTCCTGGTCCTCTTCCCCTAGGAAGTTTTCACAGTCTATAAGGCAGATGTTACCTAGATAGTTGTAGGATTTCCCCTTGCTTATTTCTATGGCCCTTAAGATATTTCCCAGACTGGATGGGTCAGAAAATCCTGAGCTTTCTACTAGGACATGGTCTAGATTCTTGTCTAGAAGGTCTATTAGGCTAGATATAAAGCTTATTTCAAGGCAGGAGCAAAAGATTGATCCTCCATTTAGTTCCACTAGATGAAATTTTTCCCCAGCAAGTCTTTGACTGTCTATAGATAGCTTCCCAAATTCATTTACTATAAGTCCTATCTTCTTCCCTTCCATTTCCTTGAGGAACTGGTTTAGAAAGCTGGTTTTCCCTGATCCTAGAAAGCCTGTTATTATTGATAGCTTGGTTTTCATGGCCCTCCTCCTTTTCTCTAGAAAAAAAGACTTCTGATCTACTTGTCAGAAGCCTTTACTATTAACTTTGAAGCTATTAAGGCTGTTATTGGTATTGTTAGGATTAGACCTATACTGCCTGATAGACTTCTTACTATTTCTGTTGCTATTATATCTAGATTTATAATCTTTATAAGATTGCTTTCATGGGACATGAATATTAGCATTAGGGGTATAGAGCTACCGGCATAGGCTAATATTAGTGTGTTGGTCATAGTTCCCATTACATCTCTACCTACATTCATACCAGAAGAAAAAAGCTCCTTAAAACCTAGTTCTTGGTTGGCTAGGTGTATTTCCTCGATGGCAGAGGCTATGGACATCCCTACGTCCATTATGGCCCCTAGAGATCCTAGGATTATTCCTGCAAATAGTAGGGACCTTATATCCATCTGGTTTTCCATCTGGGCTAGGATCATGGCCTCTCCTGTACTTAGGCCTGTTAGCTTTACCCTGCTGCCTACTAGAAAGGATAGTAGTCCTGCTATTATAACTCCAGAGCTGGTTCCTACTATTGCAGCTAGGCTCTTATAGCTTATACCACTTATTATTCCTATGGTTACTATTGTTATTAAGATAGATATAAGTACTGATATTGGTAGAGGATTGATGCCTCTTAGCATTAGTGGTAGTAGGAGCTTTAAGATTAAACCTAGGGTTAAGACTAGAGTTCCTATGGCCTTAAGACCACTTTTTCCACCTATTAAGATTAGGATTAAAAGAAATAAGATTAGAAGAAGAAATATATACTCCTGCCTTGAATAGTCTGATATATAGATATTGGCTGTGTCATTTTCGAAAATTTCCAGGCCTAGTAGAACCTTATCTCCAGCCTTTACTTCTATATCGTAGACCGGGTCTCCTGATAGAGGATTTTCCACTTCTATTACTTCTCCCTTGTGCTCTCCTGTTAGAACTCTTAATTTCACTATTTGTATTTCTTCTATTATATCCTTACCTGACTTTTCCTTTTTGACCTCTAGGACCTCTCCCCTTTCCTGGCTGGCCGAGACTATGTCTGCTGATTGTCCATAGACAGTTCCTAGACCGAATACTAGAAGGAAAAGCAGTATTAAATTTCTTTTTATCTTCATTAAATTCTATACCTTTCTATGTTTTCTGTTGTTAGCTTCATGGTTAACATAGGCATCTTTTCCCCATCTACTTCCTGGTATTTTTCTATTAGGGGAACTGTTTCAAAGCCTAGTTTCTCAGCTAGGTTTATCATTCTTTCATTTTCTTCAAAGGTCTCTACATATATGTCCTTGTAGGGGTCCTTTTCTAATATATATCTTATATAGCATATAAGAGCTTTTTCTCCTATTCCCCTGGCCCAAAACTCCTTGTCAGGTATAACTACTCCTATTGCTAACATGTCTTCTTCTCCATCTATATAGTAGGAGTTTGTCCAGCCTACATGACTGTCTCTGTAGTAAATTTCAAATCTTTTCCTAAGGGCTGGCTTTTCCATATTTATATAGCCTAGTAGCTTTTCTTCTAACTGATCTACTTCTACATCTAATTCATTCCAAGGAGCTTCCCATTTTTGCCAGTCTGTTTTAATAGTGAACCAATCAATATAATCCCTTATATTTTTTTCTTCTAGTTCCCTTAAAGATACTTCTTTATAGCTTAAAACAAGCATTTCTTCCATTATTACTCCTCCTTAAATAAATGTCTTTAAACTATATTCTATATAGTTTTTTCCCTACTATCAACTTTTATGGACAATTATTTATTATTTTTATAGGCTGTAAAAAAACAAGAAGACCAGCTATAGCTGTCTTCTCTCAGTCTTTCATTCTAGTCATACCCTATTGCCAGGCCTTTATAGTCTTTGGCTACAAAAAAGAAGAGCCTTAGCTCTCCTTTTCTTCCTGCCTTTTCTTGTAGTCTTCTATTGCTAGCTTAAGAGTTTTAGCTCCTAAAACAGAACAGTGTAGTTTATTGGCTGGTAGCCCATCTAGCTCTCTGGTTATGTCCTTGTCGCTTATTTCCATAGCCTCTTCTATTGTCTTTCCCTTGGCTAGAAGGGTTGTCATACTGCTGGTTGCTACTGCTGCTGTACAGCCAAATACTAAAAATGAAATGTCCTCTATAATATTGTCCCTTACTTTTATATAGATTTTTAAGGAGTCCCCACAGTTTACATCTCCATATTCTCCTACCCCATCATAGTCTACCATGGTTCCTACATTGTGAGGGCTCATAAAGTGTTCTATAACCTTTGTTGAATAACCACTAAACATAAAATCACATCCTTACTTTATCTAAGTTTATTATAACACTAAATTGGATTTTTAAAATAACTATGGGTATACTTATAATAAATAAGCTGGAAAGTTGGTGTTATATGAAAACTAGTGAAAGGAATGCTAAAAGGCTTTTTAAGTTTATGAAACTAGTTCCTATCGCACTTATCCTTGGACTTGTAGTTCTTATAGCCTTTAACTATGAAAAGATTACAGTTGAGAATATAGTAAGTTTTGCACCAGATAATAGGATACTGGCATTTCTTGTTATAATGGCTCTATATACAGTAAAGTCTCTGTCAGTTATTTTTCCTACGGCAGTACTCTATATTTCTTCTGGAAAGATATTTTCCTTAAAGTATGGGCTTTTGGTGAATTTTTTAGGTCTTACTATTGTTCTAGCTTTGCCTTATTTTATAGGTAGACTTTATGGTAGAAATTTGGTGGATGAAATCTACCTTAAGTATCCCAAGGCTGTGAAAATCAATGAATTTAAGGACCAGGCTCAGTGGTTCTTTGTTTCCTTGACTAGAATGCTTAAATTTTTACCTGGAGATATTATGAGTATGCTTCATGGAGCTATGGAAACTGATTTCTTAACTTATATGGTGTTTTCTATGGCCTTCAGATTGCCGCCTATGGTGGCTAACACTTTTTTAGGCCAGGCTGTTAAGAGTAAAAATTTCAAGGGCTTTTTTATATCTACTGCTATAACGGTAATTTTATCTTTAACTACTAGCGGAATCTATCTTTATAAAAGATCCTTAAGTTCAAATTAAAAAAGGCTATTTAGATTTCACTAAATAGCCTTTTATAGTCTTTAATTATTTTGCTTGTGATACTGCTTCATCAAAAGCTATCTTCCAGTTATCAACTGATGAAGTAGCTCCTGCTACTGTATCAACTTCTGATGATTGTTTTTCAATCATTTGAGCTGCTACTGTATCTTTAGCTTCTTTTAAGTTTGGTTTTCCATCTTCTGAAGTTCCATCCCACTCGTCGTAGTCAACTTCTTCTCCCTCTGGAGTCATTCTCTTAAGTACTACGTCTGTGATTTCACCGTTTTCAACAGTTACTTCAGCTTCTTCATAACCATAGTCTGTCATTTCAGTTTTTCCTACATATGTTCCATCTTTAAGACCTGCAGCCTTCTCTCCGCCACCACAGCCTACTAATGCTAACATAAGTGAACTGATTATTAGTAGTGACAATACTCTTTTTTTCATAGTAAACCCTCCCTTGTTATTCGTTAACTTGGTATCAATCATATAATACCCAAATAAGTATAACATACACAAGAAAGTTTTAACAGTTATAAATTTTTTAATGAAATTCTATTCATCTTTACTTAATCTATGACAAGCTAGATAATGTCCTTTCTTAACCTCTTTAAATGTAGGGGCTTTCTTAGAACAAATTTCAAGCCTATCCTTACATCTACTTGCAAATTTACAAGCGTCATGACTTTACATAGGACTTGGAAGCTCTCCTTCCATTTTTATTCTTCTCTTACCCATTGGATTATCTAAATCTATACTTGGTATTGCTGACATTAGTGCTCTTGTGTAGGGGTGGAGGGGGTTCTTATAGAGCTCTTCTGTTGTTGCTAATTCTACTAGATTTCCTAAGTACATTACTCCAACCCTGTCTGATATGTGCCTTACCATAGATAAATCATGGGCTATAAAAAGATAGGTTAGTCCATATTCTTTCTGTAGTTTTAAAAGTAGATTTACTATTTGAGCCTGTATGGATACATCCAGGGCTGATATAGGTTCATCACAAACTATAAATTCGGGTTCAACTGCTAGAGTTCTTGCTATACCTATTCTTTGCCTCTGTCCACCGCTAAACTCATGGGGAAATCTGGAGGCATGCTGAGGGCTCAAACCTACAGTTTCTAGAAGTTCATATATTCTTTTTTGTTTTTCTTTTCCCTTGTAGAGCTTTTGTGCGTCTATGCCTTCAGCTATAATGTCTCCTACAGTCATTCTAGGATTTAAGGATGCGTAGGGATCCTGCAAAATTATCTGTGCCTTCTTCTTAAATTCTCTAAACTCTTTTTTGCTTGCCTTATGAACATCTAGTCCATTGTATAGAACTTGGCCTGAAGTATTGTTGTATAGGCCTAGTATTGTTCTGCCTAGGGTTGTCTTTCCACAGCCTGATTCTCCTACTATTCCTAAAGTTTCATTTTTATATATATTAAAACTTACATTATCTACAGCTTTTAAGACTATGTTTCTTTCTAGTTCAAATGATTTAGACAAACTATCTACTTTAATAAGTGTTTCCATATCTTACCTCCTTGTAGCTAAGGGGAAATCTACCTTTGGGGCTAGTTCATGATGTAGCCAACACCTTACCTTATGGTGAGTGTTTGATTCTATAAAATCTGGCTTATGTTTCCTGCAAATTTCCATACAATAATCACATCTATCAAAAAAAGCACAGGCTGTGGGAGGTGATATTAAGTCTGGGGGAGTTCCTCCTAGAGCATATAAGTGTCCTTTTTCATCTTCTATTGTTGGTACAGACTTTAAGAGGGCCCAAGTGTAAGGATGCTTTGGATTTTTAAAAATATCCTCTCGTCTGCCTGTTTCTATTATTTCCCCAGCGTACATAACCTGTATTCTATCTGCTACTTCTGCTGCTATTCCTAGATCATGGGTTATTAGTATTACTGCTGTATTTAGTTTTCCCTGAATTTCTGATATTAAATCCATTATGTCTGCTTGAGTTGTTACATCTAGAGCTGTTGTTGGTTCATCAGCTATTAGGACCTTAGGATTACAGGCTAGGGCTATGGCTATTACAACCCTTTGTCTCATTCCTCCACTGAATTCATGGGGATATTGATAGACTCTTTCCTCTGGATTAGGAATTTTTACTAGCCTAAGTATATCTATAGTTTTCTTTATGGCTTCTTTTCTTGATATTTTCTCATGTATTATTAGACTTTCAGCTATTTGATTTCCAATTTTCATTGTTGGATTTAAGTAGGTCATAGGATCTTGAAATATCATTGATATGTCCTTACCTCTTATCTTTTCCATTTGTCTTCTGCTTAGCTTAGATATGTCCTTTCCTTCAAATAAAATCTCTGTATTCCCGCCTATTTCCGTTATATATCTAGGAAGGAGTTTAATGATTGACTTGGCCATAACAGATTTTCCACAGCCTGACTCTCCTACTACTACCAGGGTTTCTCCAGCTGATAGATTAAAGGATACATCTCTTACGGCTCTTACCTTGCCAGCATATGTATTAAATGCTACTTCTAAATTATTAACTTCTAGTATTGTCATTTTATCACCCCTATTGTCTCATCTTTGGATCTAAGGCATCTCTTAGACCATCACCTAGTAATTGAAAGGATAGCATGGTTAAACTTATCATTAGGGCTGGAAAAAATAGTTGATAGGGATAGAAGGCCATATTTTGCTGGGCATCTGATGCTAAGGCTCCCCAGCTTGTCATTGGTGATTGAATGCCTAGGCCTATATATGATAGAAAGGCTTCTCCAAATATAAAGGATGGTATGTCAAAAGTGACTGATACTATAACTATGCCTATTGTATTTGGTATTAGATGCTTTCTTATTATCTTCCATGGACTAGTCCCTAGTGCCTGAGAAGCTAGTATATAGTCTTGGGATTTTATTTGAAGTATTTGACCTCTAACCAGTCTTGCCATAAAGCACCAGCCGGTTAAGGTCATTGCAACTATAAGCGATAGCATGCCCTTACCAATTATTAAAGATACTAGGACTACTAGGACTAGATAGGGAATACTAGATAAAATCTCTATTATTCTCATCATTATATCATCTACTTTTCCTCCAAAGTATCCTGCTATACCTCCGTATATAACTCCTATTACTATATCTATAAAAGCTCCTACCAAACCTATAAAAAGAGAGACCCTCCCTCCTACCCAAATCCTGGTGAATATGTCTCTTCCTAGCTTGTCTGTGCCAAACCAGTGCTCTTTGGAAGGTGGTTGATTTTTTTTAGCCAAATCTCCAACTTCATATTCCCATGGCGTTAGGCTTGGACCAATTATACACATTAAGACTAGGCCTAAAAGTACAAATAGAGATATTATTGCTATCTTGTTTTTCTTTAACCTTCTTTTTGCATCTTGCCAGTAGGTTATGCTGGGCCTTGAAAAGTCACTTTTCTTCTTTTCACTGCTATCTATAAATAAGAAATCCTCTTTTAATATTTCCATAAAATCCTCCTATCTTTTAGAAACTCTAATTCTCGGATCTACTAGACCATAGACTATATCCACTATTACTAGTGAAAAAATATATAGTGATGATATAAATATTGTCTGGCCCATTATCATTGTGTAATCTCTTGAATTTACTGCTGTAACAAAATAAGATCCTAGGCCTGGAACTGCAAAAATTTTCTCTATTACAAATGAACCACCAAATATCAATGCTATCTGAGGTCCTATTAAAGTTATAATTGGCAGTATAGCATTTCTGAATATGTGACTTCTTACTATTCTAAATCTTGATGCACCCTTGGCTTCTGCTGTTAGGATGTAGTCTTGATTTATTACGTCCAAGCAGTTTGCCCTCATGTATCTAGCGTATTTAGCTACTGAATTAAAGGATAGGGCTAGAGTAGGTAGTATTGTGTACTTAAATCCGCTCCATCCTGTTATGGGTAGATAACCTTTTTTTATAGCAAAGAAATATTGTAGCAAAGAAGCTAAAACAAAATTAGGTATTGATATACCTAAAATCGCGATTATCATTACCAAGTAATCTGGCCATCTTCCTCTATTTAGA
>JASLIL010000030.1 GCA_030152145.1 Tissierellales bacterium | reverse complement strand
TTTTCCAGTAAGGGAGTGGATACAGTTATAGTGGCCTGCCTAAACTGCTATAAGACCATAAAGGAAAATACAAGCTACCTAAAGGTAAAGACTATTTGGGAGTTGGTTTTACAAGAGGGAATCCCTGAGGCTAGGAAGGGGATTGCTAGGGACTATAATTTTGAGCTGCTGCTTCACGACCCCTGCCCTACTAGGGATATAGATAGAGTTCATCAAGGGGCTAGAAGGGCCCTGGAGGATATGGGCTTTAAGTATTCTGAGATGAACTTTAATAGAAGGAGGACCCTTTGCTGTGGTTCAGGAGGTATGGTTGGAATTTCAAGGCCAGACTTAGCCAATAGGAGAAGAAGGGCTAGGGCTGAGGAAAAACCAGAGGAAGTTATAGTTACCTACTGTGAAGAATGTGTTGAATCTATGAAGGCTGGTGGCAAGAAGGCTATTCATATATTGGATCTACTTTTTAATGATGAAATATATAAGTCTTTTAATCAAGAGGATATGACTCTTCTATTAAAGTGGTCAAATAGATTTAAAGGTAGGATTAAATTTAATAGATATTAGGTGATGAAATGGAAAATACTAGGGAAGATAATAGAAAATTTATAAGCTCCTTGATAGGTCTGGTGCTTGTGGCAGTCTTTGCCCTTATAGTTCACAGATCAGGTGTCCTAAAGAATGTGGATGCCAATGAAATCAAGGAATATGTTCAGTCCTATGGGGTTTGGGCCCCTATTATATATTTACTTATAATGGCCCTTCTAGCTGTAGTGGTATTTCCAGATGCTGTAGTTGTTATGGCAGGTGGAATGGTGTTTGGTTTGGTAAAGGGAACCATATTAACATCTATAGGTTCATTTATAGGTGCCAGCATTGAGTTTTTTATGGCCAGAAAACTTGGAAAGGAAGTTGTAAAAAAGTTTATAAAGAAGGATATAGTAGCCTTTGACAGTAAGACCAGGGAGGAAGGTTTTAATATAACCCTACTTCTAAGGCTGATACCCTTATTTCCCTTTAAGGTAGTTAGCTACAGTGCTGGAATTTCCAATGTAAGCTATAGGGATTTTGGACTGGCAACCTTAATAGGGGCCTTTCCAGGAATAATTGTTTACACCAACCTGGGAGATAAGACTACAGACATAGGATCCAGAGATTTTTATATAGCTCTTGGATTACTAGTGGCACTTTTACTAGGCTCCTTGATATTTAAAAAAATATTTGAGAAAAAAGGATTAGGAGGAAAAATAAAAAATGCAGATGAAGAAATTAAGAAGTAAAAAATCTATTTTATTTTTGTTGATAGGAATACTTATGCTATCAACAGTGGCTTGTGGCAATAATGGAGGGTCTAAGACAGGGGACAAGGCTGAAGACCAAGTGTCAGTATTAGATAAGGAATGGGAAACTATTCTTGAAGATGCTAAGGGAACAACAGTTAATTTTTATGGCTGGGGTGGAAGCCAGCAGTACAATGATTGGGTGGATGGCTACCTAGCAGATTCCCTTAAGGAAAAATATGATATAACTTTAAACAGAGTAGGAATGGATATTGATGAAATTTTAAATAAGCTTTTAAATGAGAAACAGGTAAATAAGGAAGATGGAGACATAGATGTTGTTTGGATTAATGGGGAGAACTTTTTTACAGCCAAGGAAAATGACCTACTTTTTGGCCCTATTACAGATAAGCTACCAAACTTTGCTAAAAATGTAGATGGTGACTCTGATGATGTAAAGTTTGACTTTGGCTACCCAACAGAGGGCTATGAGTCTCCTTACGGAAAGGCTCAATTTATATTTACCTATGATAGCGAAAAAATAGATAATCCACCAAGGGATCACAAGGAATTATTGGAATGGGCCAAGGAGAATCCAGGAAAGTTTACCTATCCTGCCCTACCAGACTTTACAGGTTCAGTTTTTGTTAGAAATATTATATCGGATATAGTAGGCTATGAGCAGTTTATGGATATGGAGGCAGATGAGGAAGTGGTAAGAGAGGCTATACAACCAGCCATAGACTATCTTCTAGAATTAAAACCTTATCTTTGGAAGGAAGGGGTTACCTATCCTGCTGAATCACAATTACTTGACAATATGTATGCTGATGGTGAAATTCTTATGACCATGTCCTACAATCCAAACTCTGCATCAGGAAAGATAGATACAGGGGAATTTAAGGACACTACTAGAACCTTTATCTTTGACAAGGGAACTGTAGGAAATACTCACTTTGTAGCCATGCCTTTTAACGCATCAAATAGGGAGGCTGGACTGGCTTTAATAAACCATATACTGGAAGTTGAGGTTCAAGCATCCAAGTATGTTCCAAGCAACTGGGGAGACCTGCCAGTTATAGATAACAATAAGATTTCCAAGGAAGAAAAGGAAGTATTAGACCAGGTAGAGCTTGGAGAAGCTACACTGGCTCAAGATATTCTACTGGACCATAGAATTCCTGAAATGCCAGCTAAGCTAGTACCAATTATAGAAAAAATATGGATGGAAGCAGTGCCGGGAGAGTCTAATTAGTGAAGGAAAAATTGAAGCCCTACCTGCTTTTAACACCAGTACTAATCTTTATACTAGGGATTTTCGTAGTAGGCCTACTTATGGGCCTACTGCAAAGTCTGGGCTACTTTAAGGCAGTGGGTCTAGAGGAAATAAGCCTAAGATACTATAGGGAGCTTTTAAAGATGCCTGAATTTCTAGAATCCTTTAAGTTTAGTCTCTACACCTCCCTAACATCTTCTGTAATATCAGTGGTACTGGGAGTTCTTTTAGCCCTTAGTCTTTTAAGGCTAGGAGGATCTGGTCTAGGGGAGAAGCTTTACAGGCTGCCCATTATAGTTCCCCATATAGTAGCAGTTTTATTGGTTCAAAATATACTTACACAAAATGGAATTTTAGCAAGAATCTTATATAATCTAGGACTTATAGACAGATGGGAATCCTTTCCCTCCCTTCTCTATGAGAAAAACGGCATAGGCATTATAGTAGCCTACATGTGGAAGGAAATACCCTTTATAGCTATGACAAGCTACAGCATACTAAAAAATATTAATGACAGGCTAGGGGAGGTTGCCCTAAATTTAGGGGCCAAGAAGAGGCAGGTTTTCTTCCATGTAACCCTACCTCTAATAGCACCAACCATCCTATCATCTTTTATCATTATATTTGCCTTCTCCTTTGGAGCCTACGAGCTACCCTTTTTACTAGGGCCTACATATCCCAAGGCTCTGCCAGTAAAAGCCTATGTGGAATACAATAATCCAGACTTGAAAAACAGGCCCTATGCCATGGTAATAAATATGATTCTAGCAGGCTCCTCCTTCCTATTGGTCTACCTTTACAGGAAGAGCTATGACCTAATAATAAAATATAAGGGGTGATAAGGTGAAGGAGAAAAAAATATTCTATAGATTTATACTGGCCTTGTTTCTAGTCTTTCTAATCCTACCTCTTCTGGTAGTAGTAATCTGGAGTTTTAGCAAGAACTGGCCCTGGCCCAAGCTTTTGCCAGGAGATCTTGGTCTAAGGGGCTGGAAGCATTTTTTTAACCCTAGAAGCAAGTCCTTAAAGATCTTAGTAAAAAGCATAGGTCTATCCTTAGTAGTAACCCTAACAACTCTTATAATATCCCTGCCAGCAGCCAAAGCTCTGGCAATCTATGAGTTTAGGGGGAAGAAGCTAATTGAAATCCTGGTCTTTGCACCAATAATAGTACCAACAGTAGCAGTAGCCATGGGTATCCACCTAAGTTTTATAAGATTAGGCCTAGCAGGAAAGCCTCTAGGTGTAATCTTGATTCAGATAATACCAGGCATACCCTATGGGGTGAAGATTCTACAGAATGTATTCCAAATCATAGGGGATGATCTGGAAATTCAAGCCAGAGTCCTAGGGGCAGGCCCCCTTAAAAGTTTTTTCTATATAACCCTACCCCTAGTAGGACCAGGAATTCTTTCGGCAGCAGCTATGATCTTTATAGTATCTTTCAGCCAGTACTTTTTAACCTACTTAATAGGTGGTGGGCGAGTAGTAACCTTTCCCATGCTAATGTTCCCCTTTATCCAAGGGGGAGACAGGATGGTAGGTTCAGTCTATAGCCTGGTATTTATAGCCACAGGTATGGTCTGCCTACTCCTAATGGAAAGGGCTATAAAAAGGTTTTACAAGGAAGGGCAATTCTTTTATTAAAGGAGATTAAAATGGCAAAATTAGAATTAAAAAATATATCAAAGACCTTTGACAGAGAGGTCCTAAGGGACATAAACCTTTCCATAGAGGAAGGGGAGTTTATATCCCTCCTAGGGCCTAGTGGCTGTGGAAAAACTACAACCCTAAGAAATATAGCCGGTATAACAAGGCCTGACAAGGGAGATGTTTTTCTAGATGGTAGGTCAATACTGGATCTACCTATGGAAAAAAGAGGAACAGTAATAGTCTTTCAAGACTACAGGCTATTTCCCCATATGAATGTAGCCAAAAATATTGGATTTGGCCTAAAGATGATGGGAAAGACTAGCCAGGAAATAGACAGGAAGGTAGGGGAAATATTGGCCCTAATAAGACTAGAGGGCTTTGGCAGTAAGTATCCCAACCAACTTTCAGGAGGCCAGCAACAAAGGGTGGCCCTAGGCAGGGCCCTGGCAGTAGAACCAGAAGTTCTACTACTGGATGAGCCCTTCTCCAACCTGGATATGAAGTTAAGGGAGGAAGTTAGGGAGCTAACAAGGCAGATTCAAAAGGAGCTGGCCATAACCACTATCCTAGTAACCCATGACAAGGAAGAGGCCTTTCTAATGTCAGACAGGATAGCCCTTATGCTAGATGGAAGAATAGTTCAGTTTGACAGCCCCAGAAAGATCTATCAAGAGCCTAAGACCAAGGATATAGCAGATTTTCTAGGTAGGAAAAACTATATTAAGGGTAGAATAGAAGACTTTATATTTAAGGGCCAGGGCCTTGAGTTTCCCTCTTCTAAAGAAGATGGAGATTATCTTTTGATGATAAGACCAGAGGATATAGTTTTTTCAGACAGGGGAAGAAGAGCCAGAATCCTAGACAAGAAGTATGCTGGCAGTAAAAGCTACTACAGGCTAGACTTAGGTCAGCTAGAGCTGGAATTAGTTTCTGATTCTAGGCTGGACTACCAGTTAGGTCAGGAAGTAGGTCTAGATTTTATTGAGGAAAGATTTATATATTTTAAGGAGTAGACTATGATTTCAATAATAGTACCAGTTTTAAATGAGGAAAAAGCCCTGGATGCCAGCTTAAAAGCCCTGGCCCAACTGGAGGGGGACAAGGAAATAATAGTGGTAGATGGAGGAAGCCAAGACAGGAGTCGGGAGATTGGAAGAAGATATGGAAAGCTAGTGGAGGGGCCTAGAGGTAGGGCAAGGCAGATGAACTATGGAGCCAGCCTAGCCAAGGGAGATATAGTATGGTTTGTCCATGCTGATTCCAGGCCAGCCCCAACTTCTCTTAAGGACATAGAAAAAGCTATAGGAGCTGGCTATATAGGAGGTGGCTTCAAGCTATATTTCTACGATTACAAGAGCTTTGTCCTTAGCTACATAGCATTTACCTCCAACCTAAGAAGATGGGTCTTAAAGCTGATATTTGGCGACCAGGCCATATTTGTTAGGAAGGATATATTTGATGGCCTAGGAGGCTATAAGGATATAGAACTTATGGAGGACTTTGATTTCTCCCTGAGACTTCACAAGGCTGGTAGGGTTAAAAAACTAAGGACTAAGATAGGCAGCTCTGCCAGAAGGTTTAAGGAGGGAGGCAGCTTGAGGGTTTTCCTACATATGCAAAAGATCAAGTACCTCTACCTTAGGGGAGAAGATCCAGAGAAACTTAAAGAAATCTATAGGGAGGTGCGCTAGTGAAGAGAGCATATATACTAATGACCAGAGTACCCATAGCAGACAGGACCAATACCAGATTAATGGAGGTATTATCTGGCCAAGAAGCAGCAGAAATCCATAGGGCCTTCTTAAAGGACCTGTTTTCCATGGCCAAGGACCTTAAGGATATAGATGTATTTGTAAGCTATACTCCCAGGGAAGGCTACCATATCTTAAAACCCCTAGTTCCCCATAGCTTTTCAAGTCTAGCCCAGACAGGAGAGGACCTAGGCCTAAGGATGGGCAATGCCATAGAGGAGGTTTTAAGCCTGGGCTACGACCAGGTCCTACTAACAGGAACAGACATACCCAGCATCCAAAAAGAGGACATATATGAGGCCTTTGAAATCCTAGACAGAAGGGATATAGTCATATCTCCAACCTATGATGGAGGCTACTATATGATAGGCATGAAAACCTATCACAGCTTTCTTTTTATGGGAGACTATGCCTGGGGAGAAAAATCAGTTTTTAGGGCGACTATTGATGAAATAGAGGCCAGGGGCCTAAGCTATGAGGAGGGTCATAAAAATCTAGATATAGATGATAAAAGGGACCTTCTAAAGCTCTATAAGGCCATCCTGTCTTCTGGATCAAGAAGACCTGAACATACATTAAAATATATAGAAAGCTTAGGGAGGTTTTAGTTTGAAAGATATAATATTAAAGGTAGAAGACTACATAAAACTTTACAGGGACAGGATAAAACTTGATCTAGGAAGTGATTTTAAGGTAGATTTTTTGGCCCAGGGAGAATACAACCAAAATTTCTTAATATCTTCAGGAGCCCATAAATATGTTTTTAGGCTTAACTATGGCAGTCAATTGGCCCTGGATAATCAGATAGCCTATGAGTATGGAGCCTTGGAGGCCCTTAAGGGTTCATTTGTAACTCCCAGGCCTCTTTACCTTGATGATTCCAAGGATTTTTTTCCCAATGGCCTTTTAATAATGGAATTTCTAGAGGGAAGACATCTGGACTACATAACTGATTCTGAGGCTGCTGCCCAAATTTTTTCAAATATTCACTCCCTTAAGGTTACTGACTCTATGAAAGACCACTTTATAGCTGAGGAAAAGCTTTTTAAGGCCAGAATAGAGGAGGGGGAGAAGCTACTGGAAAGCAGCTGGGATTCAGATTTAATATCCAAGGAGACCAAGAATATATTCTACAAGCATCTGGACTACCTTTACAGGAACCTAGACAGGGAGGAATATTTTTTAAGGGACCCGTGGATGGTTATAAATAATACAGAGGTAAATTCCAATAACTTTATAATAGGCAGGGAGAACTACCTGATAGACTGGGAAAAACCAGTTATTTCAGATCCTAGTCAAGACCTAAGTCAGTTTCTAGCAGCCACTACAACCCTTTGGAAAACAGATTTTTTATATGATGAGGAAGGCAGGAAGAACTTTTTCAAGACCTATATAAGTAACTTAAAAACAGAGGACAAGTCTATAGAGGAAAGGGTCAGACTCTATACACCCTATCTTCTAATAAGAGCCTTTGGCTGGTGTTCAAAGGCCTACATAGAATACCATGATCCTAATAAGGCTATAAAAAATATGGATACCTTTAGGGTAATTGAATCTTTTTTAAGGCCAGACTTTATGAAGAAAGTTTTAAATCAATATCTTTAGGAGGGATAGTGTGTTAGACAGTCATGGAAGAAAATTAATAAACCCAGCTATAGAGAAAACGGCAGAGTTTTTTATAGAAAGAAAGGTATCAGCCAACAGTGTCACCAAGCTAGCCTTTCTAGTAGGAATCCTGGCAAGTCTTACAATCTACTTTTACAGCAGTCTTCTGGGAGTAGGTCTACTTTGGATTTCAGGATTTCTAGATGCAGTGGATGGTTCTATAGCTAGACTAAACCATGAGTCCACAGACTTTGGTACCCTAATGGATATAAGCTTCGACAGGTTGGTGGAAATAGGAATAATCCTAGTTCTAGCCCTTAAGTACCCAGAGGCAAGGCTGAGTCTGCTTTTCCTATCTACAGCAATTATATGCTCTATGACTGTGTTCTTAACAGTTGGAGCCCTGTCAGACAAGAAGAGCCAAAAGACCTTCTACTATCAACCAGGCCTTATGGAAAGAACAGAAGGCTTTATAATGTTCTCAATTATGGCTGTCTTTCCTAAGTATATAGTGTATACTACATCTATATACGGAATACTGGTTTTCTTTACAGCAGGCCAAAGATTTTTTGAAGCCAGAAGAATTTTAAAGTAGAAGGGTGATAGGATGATAAGACTTGTAACTGGTGGACTAAAAAGTGGTAAAAGCAAGTTTGCAGAAAGCTTTTACAAGGGAAAGAAGGATGTAGTCTACATAGCTACAGCCCTTCCAACAGATGAGGAAAAGGAGGTAAGAATAAGGGCTATAAGAAAGAGGAGGCCCAAGCACTGGGAAACCCACGAAAAGGATAGTAACTTTAAGAATTTAGTAGGTCAGAAGGACTACTATCTTTTAGACTGTGTAACAGATATAATATCCAATTTAATGTATCGCTATACCCAAGATATAGAAGTGGTATCCTTCCAAAAGGAAAGGGAAATGGAGGAGAAAATCCTAAAAGATCTTAAGGATTTTATAGATCTAATAAGATCTGAGGGAAAGGAACTTATAATAGTAACTAACGAGGTAGGTTCTTCCCTAACGCCAATGAACCATATGGGTAGGGTTTCCACAGATATACAGGGTAGGGTTAACCAGCAATTGGCCCACTGGGCTGATGAGGTGTATTTGGTAGTATCAGGATTGAATATAAAAATAAAATAGGGTGATAAAAATTGATAACAACTAGAATTTTGGAATTTATAATACCATATATAGCAGGTATTTTAGAGTTAATAGGAGTAGTTATAATAGCTCTAGGTTCACTAAGAGCCATCTTTAAGCTTGTGAAGAATGGATTTAAATTTGGAGATTCTCAAATAGGTATAGAATTAACTCAGGCACTGTCCATGAGTTTACAGTTTAAACTAGGAGCGGAAATCCTGGAAACTGTTATAGTCAGAAGCCTAGATGAGCTATGGGTATTGGCAGCAGTAATAGTTTTAAGGGTAGGAATAGGGCTAGTTTTAAGCTGGGAATTAAAGAACGCAGAGAGATAATCAATAGTTATCTATAGAACTATAGATAATATTAATAATTAATTCTTAAACCTATTGTATTAATACTTAATTTGATATATGATATAAGAGAATAATATTGTCGGATTAAAGACTAATATTAACTTAAAAGACCTTAAGATATATAGAAGAAGACGAGGAATCTCGTCTTTTTCCATACATAGAAGCTAGAAATTAAGGCAGGAGACCCTAGGGTCTCTTTTTTTATTGAGATTATCCTAAAAAAGCCAAAAAAATAGGGAGAGTTTTCACTCTCCATAAAAATAGAACCTAATTGTTCCAACCTTTTATTTCTTTACTTAAATTTCTTTTACTCAACTTACGATCTCCTAACTTCACTTCAGATAAAACCTATTACTTAAAAACTAACCTCAAACTTTAAAACTCAAACTTTAAATCTTAAACTTCAAACCTAAACTTTAAAACTCTTGTTGTATTATTGGAATAGGTTGAAACAAAATTAGGTCTATGGACTAAATGTCCCACTAGATTTAATATAAATCTAATGTATTATACATTATACCCAAATAACTCAGCATAAACAAGAAAAAAAGCAAAATTAAGAAAAAAATCTCTAAAAGAGAATAAAAAGTATTAAAAAATAGACAGACTATATAGTCTGTCTATGGAAAGCTAATTATTTATTAATTTTTGGCCCTTTTCTGTAATAGAGTAGCTGGAAACCAAATCCTTGTGACAGGACTTGGCAAAGGTACAGCCACCACATAGGGAAGGACTGCAGCTTTGAGGCTGGTCCTTTTCTAAAAATCCCATTCTAGTAAGCTCAGTAAATCCAAGCTCTACTAGGTTCAAGGGCATACTTAAATCTCTTGAAATTTGAGTTTTAGATATTACCCCAGTCTTCTCTATATATCTTAATATCTCTTCCAACATATGATCACTCCTAACTAAAGCCTAGTAGTCCACCAACTTGGAAGACCAATACTGCCATTACCCAGCCTATAAAGAAGGTATAAAGTGCAGTGAAGATCATCCACTTATAGGAGTTAGTCTCCTTTTTAACTGTAGCAAGTACAGAAACACATGGAGTGTATAAAAGAGTCATAACCATGTAGGAAACTGCAGAAAGTGGTGTAAAATGCAATCTAATGGCATTTTCAAGGGCAGCTCCCTCGCTAACTCCAGCATATACCATACCAAGTGTAGCTATAACAGCCTCTTTAGCAGGAATACCTGCAAACAAGCTTACTGATGCCTGCCAAGTTCCAAAGCCAGCAGGCTTGAAGATAGGAGATATAAAATGTCCTATTGAACCTAAGATACTGCTTTCACTAAATGGTTCTACACCAAAGGGAACTCTGGCTAAGATCCACAACATAGTTACAACTATAAATATAGTAGTTCCAGCCCTCTTAAGGAAGCCAGAAACATTATCCCACATATTTCTTAAAACATTCTTTAAAGTAGGTATCCTATAAGGAGGAAGCTCCATTATAAAGTAGGAAGATTCACCCTTAAAAAGTGTCTTGCTGAAAACCTTACCCATTATAAGGGCAACTATAATCCCTAGGAAGTACATACTGAAAAGTACAAGTCCTCCATTTTTAGGGAAGAAGGCTGCAATAAATACAGAGTAAATAGGTATTTTTGCACCACAGGACATAAATGGATTTATAAGTAGAGCAATCATCCTGTCCTTTTTATTATCCAAGGTCCTAGTAGACATTATACCAGGAACATTACATCCGAAACCAACAATCATAGAAACAAAGGTCTTGCCCTGAAGGCCAAGCTTTCTCATTAGATTATCCATAACATAGGCAGCTCTCGCCATATATCCACTATCCTCTAAAAGTCCCATAAGTAGGTAGAGAACAGTAATAAGAGGAACAAATTCCACTACGGCACCTAGACCACCAAAAACACCTTCAGCTACAAAGGCCACAAACCATTGAGGAGCATTTATAGCGACCAATAAACCAGCTACAGATTCTGCAAGAGACTCTACCAGTCCAGCAGCCATTTCACCTAGAAGGTCCTCACCAACAGCGAAGGTTATCTGAAATACTAAAAACATTATAAGAGCAAATATAGGTATACCTAAGTACTTGTTAGTAACAACCTTATCAATCTTATCTGTTAGGGTAACAGCTTCCTCTATAGGTCTTTGTACGCCATCCTTAATAGATCTGTGCATAAATTCATATCTCTTATCTATAAGCTCCAGTTCAAAATCCAAGTCATCACTAGTATAGTCCTTGGCCCAGCCAAAGCCTTCCTCAACTAGGTAGGATATAATATCCTCATCACCTTCTAGAACCTTTAAAGATATCCAATCCAAAGGATACTTTAAGCTTTTAGATCTAAGCTTATCTCTAATAAGCCCTCTTTCCTCCTCAATCCTATCTCCATAAACTATAGGATTTTCTATAGGAGTCTTATCCATGAGTTTTACGGCCTCAGCTATAACCTCATCAACACCCTTGCCATGGGCAGCAACAGTAGGAACTACTGGCATATTTAGGCCCTTGGAAAGTTTCTTTAAATCAAATCTAATCTTTAATTTATCAGCTTCATCTACCATATTTAGGGCAATAACTACATTCTTTCCCATCTCAAGCAGCTGGCTAGTAAGATAGAGGTTTCTCTCTATATTAGTAGCATCAACAACATTGATAACCACATCTGGATCCCCAGTTAAAATAAAATCACGAGCCACTACCTCATCTTCAGAGTAGGCCCCTAAACTATAGGTACCAGGTAGGTCTACTACCCTATATTCCTGATCATTATACTTAAAAAGTCCTTCTTTTTTTTCTACTGTAACTCCAGGCCAGTTACCAACTCTTTGGTTAGAACCAGTCAGAGCGTTAAAAAAAGTGGTCTTACCGCTATTGGGATTACCAACTAAGGCAACAGTCTTTTTTCCCATAAGTCAATTCCTCCTAACACTCTATTAATATTTTTTCTGCTAGTCCACGGCCAACAGCAACCTTATTACCTGAAAGTCCAACAATAACAGGACCTGAATCGTTCTTTAAAATTTTTATACGAGCACCAGTGTTAAAACCCATTTCATAAAGTCTTCTTCTAGCACCCTTGCCACTACAAATACCCTTAACAGTAGCAGTATTTCCTTTGTCTAAATTAGTTAAATTTTCCTTCATAAGAATCCCCTCTCTCAAAGAAACTAATAATTACGATTTGAATGATAATCAATATCATTATAATAGTATAAAAACCTTGATATTGCAATGAATTTATGGATTAGGAGAAAATAAGACAAAAGCTTTACAAAAATCTAAAAATATTATATACTCAAGACACACCCCCCTATGGGAGGGGGTAGAAAGGAGTGATTAGATGAAAATTAATATAAATATTAGTGGCATGACCTGTGCAGCCTGTTCCAGCAGGTTGGAAAAGATATTTTCAAAAAATGAGGCAGTTAACTCAATAGCTGTAAACCTTATACAGGAAAGGGCCAGTATAGACTTTCAGGAGGATAAGCTTACTATAGATGACATAGTAGGGCTTATAGAGAAGGCTGGCTTTAAGGTAGATATAGAGAGAAGGAGCCTACTGATAGATGGTATGACCTGTGCTGCCTGCTCCAGTAGAATAGAGAAGCTTTTATCAAGAGAGGAGAGAATCCTAGAAGGCAGGGTAAACCTTTCTAGCAACAGGGCCCAGATAGACTTCTATTCAGGTATAATAGAAGATCAGGATCTAATAGCCATAGTTGAGAGGGCAGGTTTTAAGGCAGAAATAGAGGGAGAAAGAGATATAGATAGGGAGAAGGAGCTTAGGGAGAAAGAAATAAAGTCCCTTAAAAGATCCTTTATATTTTCAGCCATCCTAAGTCTACCGCTTTTTCTAGGTATGTTTGTCCATATGGCAGGCAGGGATACTATACTTATGAATGGTTGGTTCCAACTGGCCCTTGCCAGCCCAGTTCAGTTTATTATAGGTAGAAGATTTTATAAGGGAGCCTACAATTCCCTTAGAGGGGGAGGGGCCAATATGGATGTTCTTATTTCCATGGGTACTTCAGCCGCCTATTTCTACAGTATATACAACCTGCTGACAGGAAAGCCTGAGTATTACTTTGAGTCTTCAGCCATGATAATAACTCTTATACTTTTAGGAAAAACCTTTGAGGCCATAGCCAAGGGAAAAACTTCTGAGGCTATAAAAGAGTTAATGGGGCTTCAGCCTAAGACAGCTAGAGTTATAGAAAATGGTAGGGAGATTGACCTGCCTATTGAAAAGGTAGTAAAGGGCCATATAATACTGGTTAGACCAGGAGAGAAGGTTCCAGTTGATGGAGTAATAGTTGAGGGACATTCCTCTATAGATGAGTCTATGATTACAGGTGAAAGCCTACCTGTTGACAAGAAAGAGGGGGATGAGGTAGTTGGTGCAACTATAAACAAGCTGGGTGCCTTTAAGTTTGAAGCGACAAATGTAGGTAAGGATACAGTTCTTTCACAGATCATAAGATTAGTGGAAGATGCTCAGGGTTCTAAGGCTCCAGTTCAGAGGCTGGCCGATAAGATATCCGGAGTATTTGTTCCAGCTGTAGTTCTAATAGCTCTTGTAACTCTTTTAGCCTATAGCTTCAAGGGAGACTTTAATGGAGGCTTGATTCACGCTGTGGCTGTCCTAGTTATAGCCTGTCCCTGTGCCCTAGGTTTGGCAACACCTACAGCTATTATGGTAGGTACTGGTAAGGGGGCAGAAAATGGAATCTTGATAAAATCTGGTGAACATCTGGAAAGAACCCATGAGATGGATACTATAATATTTGATAAGACAGGTACCATAACCAAGGGAGAACCAGAGGTTACAGATATTCTAGCCTTTAATATAGATGAGGATCAGCTACTTTTCACAGCAGCTTCTCTTGAGGGGGTTAGCGAACATCCCCTGGGACTTTCAATAGTTAGCTTTGCTGAAGAAAAGGGCTTTATTCCCTTTATGGTAAGGGATGGAAAGGCTATTCCAGGCAAGGGCCTAGAAGGCTTTGTAGGAGAAGAAAAGGTTCTAATAGGAAACAGAAAGCTTATGGATGACTTTAATATAGACTACAGGGATTATGATTCTGAACTTCTAAGACTTGAGTCTGAGGGAAAGACAGCTATGAATGCAGCCATAGATGGAGAGTTTAAGGGTATCATAGCAGTAGCAGATAAGATCAAGGAAAGTTCAAAGAAGGCCATAGAGGATCTAAAGTCCATGGGTCTTGATGTATATATGATAACAGGTGATAATGAAAGAACAGCCAGAGCCATTGGAAAACAAGTTGGTATAGAGAATATATTTGCCGATGTTCTTCCAGAAGATAAGGCAGAAAAGTTAAAGGCTCTGAAGTCTGAGGGAAGGCATGTGGGAATGGTTGGAGATGGAATAAATGATGCGCCAGCCTTGGCAGCTGCTGATGTGGGCTTTGCCATAGGTACAGGTACAGACGTAGCCATGGAGGCTGCTGATATAACCTTGATGCGTGGAGATCTGGGGGCTATAGTTACAGCTATTAGGCTTAGCCATAGGACCATGAAGACCATTAGGCAAAATCTTTTCTGGGCCTTTTTCTACAACAGCATAGGAATTCCTATAGCGGCCCTGGGCCACTTAGATCCTATGTTAGCAGGAGCGGCCATGGCCTTTAGTTCTGTATCAGTTGTTACCAATTCACTTAGGTTGAAGAAGTTTAAATAGGAGGAGATATTATGAAAATAATAAGTATAGAAGGTATGAGTTGTGGTCATTGTACATCATCAGTAGAGGCAGCCCTAAAGGCCCTTGATGGTGTTGAAAAAGTTGAGCTTAGCCTGGAGAACAAGGAAGCCAGAGTTGAGGGAAATGTAGAAGACCAAGTTTTAAGGGAAGCTGTAGAAGCTATTGGTTTTGATGTTACTGAAATTAAATAGGTTGGTGATCTAGAATGAATGAGGGAAAGAAAAAAGCCCACCAGAAGCTTAAGACAGCTAGGGGACAAATAGATGGTATCTTAAAAATGATAGAGGAAGATAGGTATTGTGTAGATGTGTCCAATCAGATCTTGGCAGTTTTGGGTCTTCTAAAGAAGGCCAACAATGATATTTTGGGAGGCCATCTTAGATCCTGTGTTAAAGAAGCTATTCTAGAAGGTGAAGATGCAGGTGAGGAGAAAATAGAGGAAGTTATGAAGGTATTAGAAAAGTATAATAAATAGGAAAAATTCCAGACCATGGTCTGGAATTTTTTATGTAGAAAAGATTAGAGAAGGCCTATAAACCTGTCTAAATCTTCTCTTTTTATATCTAGTTTTCTTAATATATCAAGGGCCTTATCTTCATTCTTTTCCTCAAATGCCAGGGCCAAGCCCTCCCTAAGATCACTATCAATACTATAGGGATCAATATGGTTTAAAACCATAGCAAACTCTATCTTATATTTAAAGTACTCAGCCTTTGAGAAGCTAGGAGACATTAAACCTAATTGGTAGGCCTGTCTCTCATAGGAGTCAATTTTCTCATAAGTTTCCACAATAACATCTCTCTCATATTCACTATAGTCAGCCAAGTCAATATCCAATCTCTTTAAACTTCTCTCCAAGCCCTTTTGAACCCTTCTATCCATAAGATCTGTTAATTTTTCAAATAGCCCCATTATATCCCTCCTATCTACGAATAATATATTTATACCCCGTAAGTATAAAAAAATGACATATAAGCCCATAAAAAATAAATTTAAGAAATACTTAAGAAATACTTTAAAATATAATAAGAGCTTTGTGATTAGATAGGGTTAGGAAGGTGAATATAATGAAGAAATTATTTAGATTTTTTAGAAGATTATTTTTACTTATGTTACTAGTAGTGTTTCTAAGCAATGGAGGGGCAGATTTTTTGGCCAGATCCCTAGCTACCAAAGTAAATCAAAATAAAGGGGACTATGAAGAGTTGGAGGGACTAGATGATATAAAATCAAAGACAGCCATAGTCTTTGACAGGTCCGCTTCCAAGGCAATAATGGGAAAAAACGCTTACGATAAAGCCTACCCAGCCAGTCTAACCAAGATGATGACCAATCTTATAGCCCTGGAAAGATTGGATAATTTAGATGATAGAGTAGAAATAACAGATGAAATTTTAAACTACTGTAATAGAAATGGACTAGCCCTATCAGGATTTTTGCCAGGGGATAAGCCCAAGTTAAAAGACCTTATCTATGGGTCACTTCTAGAATCTGGAGCAGAGTCAACCTTGGCCCTAGCCAACTATATAGCAGGCAGTGAAGAAGAGTTTGTCAAGCTTATGAATGAAAGAGCCAGCCAATTAGGCATGGGTTCAACTCACTTTAGCAATGCAACTGGTAATAGCAGTAATGAAAATTACAGCACAGCCTATGATATGGCTATTCTTCTAGATCAAGCCCTAGAAAATAAAGCCTTTAGAAAGGTAATAACAAGTAGAAACTACAGAGCCTATTCTATAAATGGAATCCTAAGTACAAAGGAAATAGACAGTAGACTTTTTAGAAATATCAGTAATTCAGGATTTAAAGACAGCCCCATTATGGGAGGAAAAACAGGTTATACAAAATCTGCTGGATTATGTCTAGCTAGTTTAGGAAAAATAAATGGAAGAGAGTATATTGTGGTAACTATGGGAGCACCAGGAGACAGCACTACAGTCCAATGGAACATAGATGACACTATAAAAATATATGAGAAAATAAGATAAAAAGCTGGATTCAATTTGAATCCAGTTTTTTTATGGAAAATTTTAACTATCTATAGGTTGTCCCATTAAGGGTATTATATAATAAGATAGAGGTGATTATATGATTAAAAAACCAGGAGACTATTCTATTAATATAGGAAGTATGAAAAGAGGACCAAAAAATAATATAGCAGATGTAAGGGGAGTAAAAGTAGGTCATAAGACCTATGATCAGGGATCAAGGAAGACAGGTATAACAGTAATTTATCCTAAAGAAAATATATTTAAAGAAAAACTAATAGCAGCTAGTCATGTAATTAATGGTTTTGGAAAGTCAGTGGGCCTAATACAAATTGATGAATTGGGCAGTCTAGAAAGCCCCATAGTCCTAACCAATACTCTGGCAGTAGGCAGGATGACCCATAGTTTGGTAAAACATATGCTGGAGCTTAATGAAGATATAGGAGACACTACAGCTACAGTAAATCCAGTGGTCTGTGAATGTAATGATGGCTACCTAAATGACATAAGAGATATATTTCTATCAGAAGAAGACTTTAAGGATGCCCTAAAAGATTTGAAAGAAAATTTCCAAGAGGGAAATGTTGGGGCAGGAACAGGCATGGTATGCTATGGTCTTAAGGGAGGTATAGGCTCAAGTTCAAGGATAGTGAAGATAGGTTCAGAGGAATATACAATAGGTGTTCTCTGTTTAACAAATTTTGGTAGACTGGAAGACCTTCTAGTAGACAATAAACCCCTGGGAGAAAAGATAAGTCAAAGTTACAGTTTAAAAAAAGAAGATCAAGGATCTATAATAACAATTGTAGCAACAGATTTGCCCTTAAGTCATAGACAGCTTAAAAGACTAATAAAAAGAGTAGAAACTGGTATAGCTAAAACAGGCAGTTTTACCAGTAACGGTAGCGGTGAAATAGTCATTGGATTTTCAACAGCTAATATAATAAGTCACTACCAGGAAGAAGAAATACAAGAGCTTAAGATTTTATCGGAAAAAGCTTTAGACAAGGGCTTTAAAGGAGTTAAGGAGGCCAGTGAAGAAGCAATAATATCCTCACTAATAAACTCTAACAAAGTAACTGGTAGAAAGGGAAGAAAGGTAAAGTCCCTTAGGGAATTTTTATCCTAGCATCTTGATTTTTTAAGAAAATAGTATTATAATTAAGGAAAGGTCAAAGAAAGTCAAAGTCCCAGAAAAAGGAGGGATTACATGGAATATAAAGATTACTATAAGATACTAGGCTTAGATAAGTCAGCTACAGATAAGGAAATAAAATCAGCCTATAGAAAACTTGCAAAAAAATACCATCCAGACTTAAATCCAGATGGTCAAGATAAATTTAAGGACATAAATGAAGCCTATGAAGTACTAGGAGACCCAGAGAAGAAAAAGCAATATGACATGTTTGGATCGGCAGGTGGCTTCTCTCAAGGTCAAAACTTTGATCCATCTCAATATGGTTTTGGTGGTGGAAATTATAGCTATAGCTCCTCATCAGGTGACTTTAGTGACTTCTTCAACACTATCTTTGGTGGAGGAAGAAGCTCTGGAAGTGGAGGAGGATTTGGAGGTTTTGATATAGGTGATATATTTTCAGGCTCCAGACAGGCTCGAAGACCAGAGCCTCCTAGATATGATTCAGAAATTAATATAAGTCTTGAAGATGCCTATAATGGAACAACAAAACAAATGAGTTTCAGAATAGGAAATGAATCTAAAACTATAGATGTTAAGGTACCAAAAGGCATAGGTCCAGGTAAAAAAATAAAAATTAAGGGTAAAAACTTTGATATTAATGGGGACATATATTTAAAGGTTAACTTTATAAAGGAAAAGAATAGAACTTTAGAAGGTTTAGACCTAACACAGGAAATATATATATATCCTTGGGAAGCCTATTTTGGAACAGAAAAATCAATAGAACTTCTATCTGGAAAAAAATTAAAACTTAAGATACCAGAGAAGTTTACTTCAGGAAATAGGATCAAAGTTCCAGCTAAGGGTTTTAGAGACATGAAGGGTTCAAAAGGAGACCTATATATAAAGGTAAATATAAAGAACCCAGATAATTTAACAGAAGAACAAGAGGAAGTTTATAAAAAATTAATCAATAAATAAGAGGTGATATTATGGATTTAAATAAGTTTACTAGAAAGGCATTAGAGGCAGTAGAAGAGTCTCAAAAAATTGCAATTCAAAATGGAAATCCACAACTAGAAGAAATTCACCTTCACTATGGACTCTTAAATCAAGATCAAGGTCTTATAGGAAGAGTTCTAAACTATATGGAAAAAGATACAGACTTAATATTAAAGGATCTAGAAGAAGAAATAAACAAACTATCAAGGCAAAGTGGAGGTTCTAGTGGATTGTATCCATCTAGAGACTATACAGAAATCCTCATAAAGGCAGAAGAGGAAGCCGAGAGATTTTCAGACCAATATATAGGTGTAGAACATATTTATATAGCTCTTTTAAAGAAAAAGGGAATTGGTTCTGAAAAAATTTTTAAAAGGTATAATATAAATCTTCAGGATTTTCTAGAAAATCTAAAGAAAATAAGAGGCAGTCAAACTATAACGTCAGATAATCCAGAAGCCAGCTATGAAGCTTTAGAAAGATTTGGAAGAGACCTAACAGAGGAAGCCAGAAAAGGAAAAATAGACCCAGTTATAGGTAGAGATGAAGAAATAAGAAATGCCATAAGGATTCTCTCCAGAAGGACCAAAAACAACCCAGTTCTAATAGGAGAACCAGGAGTAGGAAAGACAGCTATAGTAGAAGGCTTGGGCCAAAGAATAGTTAATGGCGATGTGCCAGAAGGCTTAAAGGACAAAACTATATTTGCTCTAGACATGGGAGCTCTTATAGCAGGGGCAAAATATAGAGGAGAGTTTGAAGAGAGACTTAAGGCTGTACTAAAGGAAATAGAAGAGTCTGATGGAAAAATAATAATGTTTATAGATGAAATTCACAATATAGTAGGAGCAGGTAGAACAGAAGGTTCTATGGATGCTTCCAATCTTTTAAAACCCATGCTAGCCAGAGGTGAAATCTTAACTATAGGGGCTACAACCCTAGACGAGTACAGGGTCTATATAGAAAAAGATCCAGCTCTTGAGAGAAGGTTTCAAAAGGTATTAGTAGAGGAACCAAGCCTTGAAGATACCATATCAATTCTAAGAGGTATAAAAGAAAAATATGAGATTCACCATGGTATTAGAATATCAGATAATGCAGTAATAGCATGTGCCAGCCTATCTGATAGATATATTTCAGATAGATTCTTACCAGATAAGGCCATAGACCTTATGGATGAAGCATCTGCCATGATTAGGACAGAAATAGATTCTATGCCAGTAGAAATAGACGAGGTCAGAAGAAGAATTCTTCAACTTGAGATAGAAAGAGAAGCTCTAAGAAAAGAAAGTGACTCAGCATCTTTAAGAAGACTGGAAAAATTAGAACTAGAGCTTAGAGATTTAAAGGAAGACTTTGACCTTAAAAAAGTAAAATGGGAAGAAGAGAAAAAAGAAATATATAAGGTTAAGAGTGTGAAAGAAGAAATAGACAGAGTAAAAATAGAAATAGAGGATGCAGAAAGAAAATACAACCTGGAGAAACTATCAGAACTTAAGTTTGGAAAGCTTCCTCAACTACAAGATGAGTTAAAGAAGCTTGAATCTAAGGATCAACCAGAAGATAGAATGTTAAAGGAAGAGGTCACAGAAGAAGAGATAGCAGAAGTGGTTTCAAAGTGGACCGGAATTCCTGTAACTAAGCTAGTGGAAACAGAAAGAGACAAGCTCTTAAATCTAGGGGACATTTTATCTAAAAGGGTAATAGGACAGGATGAAGCAGTTCAAGCAGTAGTAAATGCAGTTATAAGGGCTAGGGCAGGCATTAAATCTCTTAATAGGCCAGTAGGGTCCTTTATATTCTTAGGACCAACAGGAGTGGGAAAAACCGAGTTAGCAAAGACCTTAACTGAAACTCTATTTGATGACGAAAGAAATATGATCAGGATAGATATGAGTGAGTATATGGAGAAACACTCAGTATCAAGGCTCATAGGTGCGCCACCAGGATATGTAGGCTATGATGAAGGTGGCCAATTAACTGAAGCTGTAAGAAGAAAACCCTATTCTGTAATACTATTTGATGAAATAGAAAAGGCCCATTCAGATGTATTTAATATACTACTCCAGGTACTAGATGATGGTAGACTAACAGATAATCAGGGAAGAACGGTAGATTTTAGAAACACAGTTATAATAATGACATCTAACCTAGGTTCATCCTATTTAATAGAAGGAGTCAGACCGGATGGAACAATAGAAGACTCCAGTAAGGAAAGGGTAAGAGAAGAGGTAAAAAGGCACTTTAGACCAGAGTTTTTAAATAGACTGGATGAAATAGTTATGTTTAAACCTCTTCAAAAAGAAGAAATATTTAAAATAATAGATCTGCAACTAGAAGAACTCCAAGGAAGATTAGTAGATAGAAATATAAGAATTGAATTAGAGGAAGAAGCCAAGGAGCTAATCTTAAATAGATCCTACTCAGTTCAATATGGAGCAAGACCAGTAAAAAGGTTCTTACAAAATTATTTAGAAACAGACATAGCAAAGATGCTTATAAAAGGAGATCTATCAGATGATCAAGACTTAATAGTAGGACTTGATTCAAATGGAGAACTAGAGCTAAGAGTAAAATAAAAACCTAGAGGCCTTGCCTCTAGGTTTTTATTGGTGTTGTTTCAGTAAATATATTAGAATTGACTTGTCTACATAAAGAGTAAACTTATATATTATTTGCTGTCTCGATGCTATAATATTAAGAAAAAGATATCCAGAGTGGGATAGACCATATAAGGCGCCAGGAGGAAATGGTTTCTTTGTAATTGGTATAGTATCTGGTATTGTAATTATATTAGGATCTTTAACTGAACTTGATAAGGGAGTTTACATTTCTTTAGCTATATTTTTATTAGTAGGCTTTTTATGTAAGCTATTAATGGATAAGTATAGAGCTAAGAATCCAGAGAAACTTGCACTTAAAACATTAACTCCAAAAGACATAGACAGAGTAGACTTTTAGGTTTAGAGAAGGGAAGGATAAAATGAAAATTTTAGGAAATAATGTTATTTATAAATTTGACAGTAAGATGGATTTTAAGCATGAGGTAGAGCCTGGGATTCCCTTTGTAGTTGAAACTAACGATTGTTTTTTTCAGCAAGTTTTTAAAGAGGAACATACTTTAGAGGAGATAGATCACGAGAAACTTAATCCGGCTACAGGACCTATTTACGTGAAGGGTGCAGAAGTAGGAGATATACTGACTGTTGATATACTGGATATAAAAGTAGCAGATAAGGGAGTCTCAGCAGTAGTACCTAAGGCAGGTGTACTTGGTGACCAGGTTACTAAACCTATAGTTAAAGTTATAGAAATTGAAAACCAGATGGCTAAATTTAATGATTTAAGTATTCCTATAGACCCTATGATAGGTGTTATTGGTGTAGCTCCAGAGGAAGGAACTTGGAATACAGATACTCCTTGGAAACATGGTGGAAATATGGATACAAAGGATATAAAAAAAGGATCAAGACTTTATTTTAGGGTAAATGTTGAAGGAGCCTTACTAGCCCTAGGTGATTGTCATGCTATAATGGGCGATGGAGAACTTTGCTTTACAGGCTTAGAAATACCAGCCAAGGTTAGTTTAAATCTTTCCTTAATAAAAAATACGAAGATGAAATGGCCCCTACTTGAAACAAAAACAAGTACTATGATTTTGGCATCAGGAGACAATGTAGACAAGGCTATTTATGAAGCTAGTTCAGAGGCGGTAAAATATATAAAAAATTCTTTGGAAATCACATGGGAAGAAGCCTATATGCTAGCTAGCTTAGTAGTAGATGTAAGAATATCTCAGTTGGTAGATCCAAAAATAACTGTCAGGGCAGTTATTCCTAAAAGTATAGTACCAACAGAAGAATTATTAGTATCTTATGATAAATAAATTAATTTAATAGGAACTTTAAAAAAGGCAAACTGCAAAGTTTGTCTTTTTATATTCTCTCTCCTTATTTATTGATATGTAATTCCAGCTTCAAGTATATGTAAATTAAAACTAAAAATTCTTCAATATGTACTTTAATTATACCTAGGTCTATATTGATATATATTATAAGGCTATATACATTTATCATAAAAATCTATTAGACCTTTACTTAGACTGGAAGTATCATAATATATGTATTTATTACAAGTTAATAAGGGGGAGTAAAATTGGTAAAAATTAAAAAAACTTTATTCACATTAATATCATTTGTATTATTATTTAATTTAACAGCTTGTGGTAAAAGTACTAGTATAACTAAAGGTAAAGATAAATTAAATGATGAAAAATCAGATCAAGAGCAGGTCCTAAATCTGAATATTGGAGATGAACCAGATATATTAGATTCAGCTAGAAGCTCAGATGTTTATTCAACTTTTGTATTACAACAGATAAACGAAAACTTAACACGTGTGGAAGTAGAAGAGGATGGAAAAAACCTTGTAAAACCAGGAGCAGCAGAAAGCTGGTCTGTATCTGATGACCAGATGGAGTGGACTTTCAAGTTAAGAGATTTAGAGTGGGAAGATGGGGTTAAAGTAACTGCTCATGATTTTGAATATGGTATAAAAAGAGTAATAGATCCTGCAACTGCATCACCTATATCAAATATGTTAAAGCACATAGAGAATGCCGAAAAAGCAAGCCTTGGGGAAATAGGTTTGAATCAGGTAGGTGTTAAAGCTTTAGATGATAGAACTCTTAAGATAAAGCTAGAATATCCAGTACCTTATTTCTTAGAACTAACAGCTAATAGAGAGATGCAGGCTCAGAGAAAAGATAAAATAGAAGAAATTGGAGAATCATATGGTACTGATTCCAATAAAATAATAGCTAATGGTCCCTTTAAAGTAGAAAGCTGGGTACATAATGGCGAGATTAAGCTTGTTAAAAATCAAAAATATTGGGATGCAGAATCAGTAAAATTAGATTCTGTAAATATAAAAATAATAACAGAGGAATCAGCTTGGGTAGGAGAACTAGAAAATGGAGTAATAGATATTGCTTCTATAGAAAGCATAGATTTTGTAAAAAAATTAGATAAAAATCAAGAACTTACTAAAATAGAAAATAATTCTCCTAGAACCATGTATGTTTTCTTTAATCATGAGGAAAAACTATTTTCTAATCCAAAAGTTAGAAAAGCTTTTTCACTAGCAATTGATAGGGAAGAAGTAGAGAAAGATTTATTTCAAAATAAAGAAAAAGCAGCTTATGGTTGGATACCTTACCCAATATCAATAGATGGAGAAAATTATAGGGAAATCATAGAAGAACCATTGAAGGTATTAGAGGCAGAAAAACAAGACCCTAAGGAACTATTAATAGAAGGTTTAAGAGAGCTTGGAATAGAGGAAAATCCAGAAAATTTAAACATACCTTTAATGCAGACTCCAGTAGAAGGAAAGGAATTTGGTGAGTATCTCCAGCAAAGATACAAGAAGGTTCTTGGTGTTAACATAGAACTTGACTTAGTAGAATGGCCAGTATTTCAAGAACGTAATAGACAGTTAGACTATGTAATGGGCTATAAGTCTTGGGGAGGAAGCTATAATGATCCAACTTCCTTTTTCGACCTATGGCTTACAAATAACAACATAGTACCAATAGGATGGAACAGTTCAGAATACGATAAATTAATACAGGAAGCAAGGCAAAGTATAGACAAGGACCTAAGAGTTTCGAAATTTAAAGAAGCTGAAGAATTATTAATTACTAAGGAGTGTGCAATAGCTCCCTATGCTTATGAAATAGAGGTAACTTTTGCTCAAAAATATGTTAAGGGAATACAAAAGCCAGACTTTGGATGGTTTGTCATAAAATATGCATATATAGATAAATAAAAAAACCTAGAGGCTTTGCCTCTAGGTTTTTATTCGTGTTGTTTGAGTAAATCTTTTTTAATTTTCCACAAATCATAGGAAAGATCAACAATATATTCATGTGGATTTTCAAATCTTTTTACCTCTTCCCAAAGAGTATCAATTTGATTTTGACAGTGTTTTTTAATCTCTTCTATGGAAGGACTTTCGTATATACATTGTCCATCCTCAAAAATTTTCTCTAAAAGTTTAACAGCCTTAAAATTATCTAAAGTTTTTCTCTTCCATGTATAAAGAGGATGAAAGATTTCATAAGCCTTAGAGTCATCGATAAGCTCCTCATGTAGCGTTACCACATCAGCCATAGCCTTGCCACTAGTTTTATTATAAAGTCTATATAGATTCTTAAATCCAGGGGTAGTTATCTTAGCTACATTTTCACTAATCTTAATCTTTGGTACAATTTCGCCTTCACGTTCAACAGCAACAAGCTTGTAAACCCCACCAAAAACAGATTCAGATCTAGCAGTAATAAGCCTTTCTCCAACACCAAAAGAATCAATCTTAGCATCTTCATTAAGTAGTTCCCTTATTACATACTCATCTAATCCCCCAGAAGCAACAATAGGACAATCTTCAAAGCCTGCTTCATCTAACATTTTCCTAGCCTCCTTGGAAAGGTAGGCCAAGTCTCCACTATCTATCCTTATACCCTTAGGTCTACAGCCTCTAGGCACCAACTCCTCATTAAATACCTTTATGGCATTTGGAATACCAGACTTTAAAGTATCAAAAGTATCTACCAGTAAAACGCAGCTATTAGGGTAAACCTTTGCATAGGCCCTAAAAGCATCTAGTTCACTAGGGAAAAGTTGTACCCAGCTATGGGCCATGGTTCCTAGAGCTGGAATAGCAAAGTCTCTATCAACTATAGTGCATGCAGTACCAATAGCACCACCTATATAGGCAGCCCTAGCACCTAAAATAGCAGCTGATGATCCTTGGGCACGCCTGGAACCAAACTCCATAATCCCTCTACCTTCTGCAGCTCTAACTATCCTATTGGCTTTAGTTGCAATTAGAGATTGATGATTTATTGTTAGAAGAACCATAGTTTCAATTATTTGTGCCTGAATAGCAGGGCCCTTAACTATAACAATAGGCTCTCCTGGAAATATAGGAGTTCCCTCTGGAACAGCCCAAACATCACATTCAAACTTAAAATCTCTTAAATAGTTGATAAATTCATCACTAAACATATTTTTAGCTTTAAAATATTCAATATCTTCCTCTGAAAAAGACAGCTTTTCCAAGTATTCAATAAGCTGTTCTACGCCAGCCATTATAGCATAACCACCATTATCCGGTATGCTTCTAAAGAACATATCAAAGTAAGCTATTTTTTCGTTCATACCATTTTCAAAAAAACCATTAGCCATGGTGAACTCATAAAAATCAGCAAGCATTGTAAGGTTGTTATTATCCTTCCAATTTATATGGGTCATTGTACTATCTCCTTTATATATAGTATGTTAATATTCACATTAATTATATTAGCTAGATAATTAAATATCAAGAATACTAAAAAATTCACAAAGAAGGTCTAGGCTTTTGCCTAGACCAAGTTTAATATCCTAAAACCTTAGTTGAAATCCATCCACTATAGGTCTGACCTGTTTTAGAGTCTGTAAGCTCACCGTAACACCAAACTCTTTTATTGTCTTCTATCATAGTTTCAGAAACAATCATCTTAGACTGTCCATTTACCTTGGCCACAACACCAGAATCTAGGTTTGCTTCTGTTCTCATATTAGCCATACTAGTTAGAATAACTTGTTCTGATCCAATCAGTGCCTCAGCTAATTGATCTAAAGGAGTATTTTCATCCATACCCTCTAGTTTTTTATTAGCCTCCTCAGGACTTAGGGCCTCATCTTTCTCCTCATCCTTCTTGGCTTCCTCCTTAGGTTTTTCTTCTGTTTTAACTTCCTCAAGTTGGGCTAATTCACCCCTTAACTTAAGAATCTCTTGATTATCAGGGTCAAAGCTTAAGAAGTCTTGTATTAAGGACTTGGCTTCATTTTTATTATTAGTTTCTAAAGCATTTTCAATCTTACCTATAAGAGAGTTTTCAATATCTTCAAATTCCAGCATAGCTCTTTCTGAGACCTTACCATTATCATCATCTATGGACTTTAAAATCTTCAAGGCTTCTAAAAGCTCCCCTTTTTCTTTTAATTCCAAGGCCCTATCAATCTCTTCGTTTAATTGTATTAGATTTTTAATTTCAGCAATTTCATTAGCATAGTCTTTTTTACCAAGGCTTTCATATTTTTTAATAGCCTCTTGGTAGTTGCCCTCCTCAGCTAGTTTATTGGCCTTGGCCTCGCTAAACTTAGGTCCGATCCCCTTTTTAAATAGAAGGGCTAGAACTACTAGAACTAGAAAGCCCCCAATAAAAGGGAAAATCCTGGAAATATTAAAAGACGCCTTGGGTCTTTTTTTCTTGGGAGTGTTGGCAGGTATGCCGACACTAGGTCTCTTTCCTACATTTAAATAGCTTTCGCGAGACATATTACTAAGAACAAAATCCCTATTTCTATTACAATAATTACAGCTAGAAGTCTCCTTATC
Source organism: Tissierellales bacterium (assembly GCA_030152145.1). GTDB lineage: Bacteria > Bacillota > Clostridia > Tissierellales > JASKZW01 > JASLIL01. The sequence goes on along the minus strand of JASLIL010000030.1, from coordinate 8,096 downwards.
ATTTACAAAACCACAAACACATCTCCAGTTATCTTGGATTAGCTCACTAAAGCTATGGGCCTTAGGGCCAACCTTACCCCTTAAATAAGTACTTTCTTCTATATCAAGTGCCTGGGAGCTAAAGTTAAAGTTAGGGCTCTTAGCAGCCACAGAGCTAGAATCTTCTAAGGTCCAAGAATTTAATTTTACATTTAAAATCTTGGCCTCCCTAAATTTAGAATCAATTTCTATAAAGGGAAGTTCCTTTTGGGATTTAGGTTTTAGCTTTAAATTCTTTAATTCAAAGTTAAAGAACTTACCATTAAAAAGAGCCTTGCCATCCTCATCTAGGAACTCTACATCGTAGGATATAGATTTAATGGTATCCTGGCTATTGTTTATAACAGTAGCAGCCAAGCAGACTTTATCGCTATAGGATACAAGGTCAAGACCTATTAGCTGCAAATTATCTTCTGTATTTAAAGAAATTTTTGTAAATTTATTTTCAACAGTCATATTACTCCTCCTATCAAAACTATTAGGATCTAGAATTTACCAGATCTATATGTGGATATTAAAACAATGATACTATAAACAAAAGCAATAGAATAACCTAAAATACTCAATATATAAAGTCCCCTGACCTCATTTATAATATTAGATCTTAACACTATAGAAGAACTAACTAATATCCCTATTAAAATTATAGCTGATATCAGTCGATTTATCATCCTATTTAATTGATTTATAGGCTCCTCAACACTTTCTATATCTATATTTAACTTTAAATCATCATTGGCCAGTTTGTCAAAGCTATTCATTAGATTTAAAGGAAAATTTTTAAGAGACAGACCATATTTGATTAGATTTTTCTCCGACTTCCAATCATTAAGGAAATTTATAAGGGCCCTGTCCTTGAAATAGGGTAGGGCAATATCCATAATAGACAAATTTTGCTTAAGACCAGATACTATTCCTTGAAGAGTGACTATACCCTTAGAAAGAAGAACCACATCCCTGGGTATTTTTAAATTATTGGTTCTGGCTACCTGGATTATTTGGGTCATTATTCTTTCTACATCGTAGTCCTTAATAGACTGGTGGCCATAGCGTCTGTAAATAAGATTTAAGTCCCTTTCAAGTCTTTGTCTATCTACAGGTCCAGTTTTTATGCCAAGCTCTAAAACGCCATTAACCAAGGCTCTCATGTCCTCTTTCACCAAGGATTCTAAAATATTATTTAACTGAGATTTTCTAGATGGGTCTAAATTCCCCATAAGTCCAAAGTCAATATATACTAGCCTTCCATTGGCTACAAGAATATTACCAGGATGAGGATCGGCATGAAAAAAGCCATCTTCAAAAACCTGTTTAAAATAATTATATATAAGTTTTTTTGCCAAATCATCTAGATCATAGCCAGCTTTTAAAAGGCCTTCTAAATCATCTAATTTAAGGCCATCTACATAGTCCATAACGATTACCTTTTTAGTAGTTAAGGATTTATAGACCCTGGGGCTAGCTACATAGTTTACAGATCTATTTAAGTTTAAAAACTTTTCTATATTGTTTCCTTCTTCAATAAAGTTTAGCTCTTTCTCCATAGCATCACTAAGTTCATCGGCAACTTCCCTAAAATCTATAAGTTCACCTGTAGGAGCAAAATTAATAAAAGGAGCAAGTCCCTTTAAAATCCTAAGATCAGAAGCCATCCTTTCTCTAGCGAAAGGTCTTTGAACCTTAACAACAACCTCTTCTCCGGTCTTAAGTCTAGCTCTATAAACCTGGGACAGGGAAGCACTGGCTAAGGCTTCTTCATTAAAATAGGAAAAATTAGACTTTATAGGACCAAGCTCAGCCTCTATTTCCTTCTTAAAGCTGGAAAAGTCCTCAGGACTAACAGAGTCCTGGAGCCTTTCTAGCTCTCTTATATATTCTTCTGGTAGAATATCTGGCCTGGTAGACATAAGTTGGCCCAGCTTTACAAAGCTAGGCCCTAAATCTTCTAGAAAAAGCCTAAGGTTAAGAGGGTCAGAAATACTAGCCCTTATACCATGCTTTCTGCTAATATCAAGGATTTCTTTAAATCTACTTTTAGAATATTCATCCTTACTCATTCTTTTCTTCCAATCTATCCAATCTTTCTAGAATCTTTTCAAGGTCATCCTTGCTGGCTAGATTTAAATCTTCCCTAAACCTATCTATTTCCTCTTTTGATTTAGAATCCATACTCCTTTTAAGTTCTTGGTTTAGTCTCTTTCCTTCCTCTAAACTAAGTCGCCCCTCACTAATCAGATGGTCCAGCAATTCCTTGGATTTTTCATAACTTAAAGATACAGCACCTATACCAGCTAAAAAAACCTTCCTAATAATATCTTCCATATAAATCCCTCCTTGTGAATTTATACCCTTAAAATTAGATATAAAAAAAGTCTGTAGGAAATCTACAGACTAAAATTCTTATGTAACCATGCACCTGGCATCGACGTAATACCCCACACGTTACCTATACAGTTAGCTCGAAACAGGCACCCCCACGGCACACGAAATGATCTACTTACCGCTGCTTCCTCCCGGACCTGACGGGGTTCATAGGTTTCCGTTGCGCAGGACCCATCTGTCAACACCACTTATATAGGGCAGACTGCGAAATAAATACGCCTAAACCAGGACTTCGACCTTGCTACAGCGGATTGCAAGTTATAGGGCACCGCTACCTCCCCATCTAGCATGGCATATGGCGGAGAGAGAGGGATTCGAACCCTCGAAACCCTATTAGGGTTTACTCGCTTTCCAGGCGGGCTCCTTCAGCCAACTCGGACACCTCTCCATATAATATTACACTTCTATATTATAGTTTAAAAGTCAGTATAAGTCAACTATTAAAAAAAGAGTGGGAATTAATCCCACTCCTAACTACATAATCATAGAAACATATATAGGTGCATTTGGTCCTAGATTCCAACTAAAAGTAAACCACACTACAAGCAATAAGATCCAAGTAATCAAAAAGCCCATAGAGTAAGGTAGCATAGTTGAAATAATAGTACCAATACCACTTTCCTCGTCATATTTCTTAGAGAAAACTACGATCATAGCAAAGTAGTTCATTAGAGGAGTTATAACGTTAGTTACAGAGTCTCCAATTCTATAAGCAGCCTGAGTAAGTTCTGGTGAAAGATTAACCTCCATCATCATAGGAACAAACACAGGAGCCATAATAGCCCATTTAGCTGATGCTGAACCTAGGAATAGGTTTAGGAATGCAGCCAATAGAACAAATGATATAACCAAAGGAAGACCTGTAAAGTTCTTAGCCTGTAAGAACTCAGCACCCTTTATAGAAAGAATCTTACCTAGGTTAGTATAGTTAAAGTAATTAACAAACTGAGCTGCAAAGAATGCCAATACTAGGAAACCAGCCATGCTAGCCATACCACTTGCAAAAGCAGCACCTAAGTCATCAGAGTTCTTTAATTTTCCCACAGTCTTACCATAGGCAATAGATGGGAATAAGAAGAACATTAGGATAGCAACTAGGAATCCACTGTTTAAGAATTTATTTAGATTTACTTGATCTAAAGCTTCATCATAAGTCTTAAACAAAGCGTTCTTAGGGAACATAAGGGCAGCGAAAACTAAAAGTGTAATAAGTAGCACTACTCCAGCTCTCTTTAAAGCCTTATTCTCCAATTCAGTTATAGGACTATTGTCCTTTTCATATGAACCATGGTATTCACCTAGGTTCTTTTCAACAACTTTTTCTGTAATAATTGTACCCACTAAAACTATTAAGAAAGTTGAAGCAATCATAAAGTACCAGTTTGCTGTTGGAGCGATTTGGTAGCTAATTCCTGCACTCTCTAAGGCAGCATTTGTTATACCTGAAAGAGATGGGTCAGTAGCACCTATAACCAAGTTAGCAGAGAAACCTGCTGATACTCCGGCGAAAGCTGCAGCCAAACCTGCTAGAGGGTGACGGCCAGCTTCTGCAAACATTATAGCACCTAAAGGTATAACTACAACATAACCTGCATCAGATGCAATATTTGACATAACCCCAGCAAAAATAACAAGGGCAGTAAGTATTTTTGGATTGGCACCTGAAAGTAATTTTTTTAATGATGTTTCAATAAGTCCAGTCCACTCAGCAACTCCAACTCCCAGCATAGCCACTAAAACTATTCCCAGTGGTGCGAAGCTTGTAAAGTTTGAAACTGCATTGTTAAACATATAAAGAATTCCTTCTTTATTTAGTAGAGAAACAGCTTGGATAGCAACTTCTTCATTTGCCTTAGCGTCAAAGTACTGGTAAGTTTTTCCAGATTTTGCAGCAAAATAAGATATTATCATTATAATGACACTTAGTATAACAAAGATCATAGTTGGATGTGGAAGTGCGTTTCCAATTGTCTCAATTTTCTTCAAAAAGCCTTTTTGCTCTTTTTTAGAATCTTTTTTCATTGTATTTCCTCCTTCATAAAAAATTAGATTACCCTATTATATAGGCTATCTTGAATTTAGTCAAAAGATGAAATATTCAGAAAACTACATTTATAGTGTTTCTCAAAGGACTTTAATTCAGGTAATTTAAAAAGAGACCCTATTCTGATATAATAGTAATATAACAATTGCGAGGATGATTAATATGTATCAAGCACTCTATAGACAATACAGGCCCCTGACATTTGACGATGTCCTAGGCCAAAATCATATAACAGCAACCCTTAAAAATCAGATAGTAAAGGGCAATGTAAGTCATGCCTATTTATTTGCTGGAACCAAGGGTACAGGTAAGACCTCTACAGCCAAAATTTTTTCCAGGGCTGTAAACTGTTTAAATAGCAAGGATGGAAATCCCTGTAACCAATGTGAAAACTGCAGGGGGATATTAAATGAAACTGTTATGGATGTAGTTGAGATGGATGCAGCCAGCAACAGGAAAATAGAGGATATAAGGGACTTAAAGGACAAGGTAATATACCCACCAAGTCAAACAAAATATAAGATCTATATTATAGATGAGGTCCATATGTTGACCAATGAAGCCTTTAATGCCCTCTTAAAAACCTTAGAAGAACCTCCCAAGCATTTAATATTTATTTTAGCAACTACAGAAATGGAAAAGCTTCCTCAAACTATTCTTTCCCGCTGTCAAAGATTTGACTTTAAGAGGATAACAAGTGAGGAAATAGTATATAATATGGAAAGAATCTTAAATGAAAAAAATCTAACTGTGGAAAGTAGGGCCTTAAAGCTAATAGCCAGAAACTCAGATGGAGCCATGAGAGATGCTCTATCACTTTTAGACCAGTGTATAGCCTACAAAGATCAGGTAAGCTATGAAGACGCTCTGGAGATCTTAGGCATAGCCAATACAGACCTTCTTTTTTCACTGGTAGACTCCATCTATGACAAGGACATAGATAGACTTCTACTGGAGATTCAAAACATAGTTAAGGATGGAAAGGATATAAATCAATTTATAAGGGACCTGATAGTTCACTTTAGAAACCTACTTCTAATAAAGGCATCCAATGCCTCTCTAGAGCTTATGGATATGGACAAGGAAGCCTTTAACTCCTACAAGGAACAAGGAGAGAAGTTTTCAATAGAGTTTCTACTAAGAGCCCTAGATCTTTTATCAGAAGCGGAAAATAAGGGAAAGTGGGCTTCCCATCCTAGGATAGTAGTTGAGATGGCTCTAATTAGTTTAGTAAAATTAGACCAGGACCTAAATCTTCTAGAAAGATTAAATAATCTTGAAGACAGACTTAAATCTGGTACAATAAATGTTAAGAAAGTAGAAGAACCTATAAAAATGACTAGTGAAAGACCTAAGGTAGAAAGTAAAATAGAAAGTAAGAAAGAAAAGACTATAGAAAAAGTCAAACCAAGTCCTCAGCTAGCTGGAGACAAGCTGGGCCTAGAAGAAATAAGGAATCACTGGAAGGACCTAGTAGACAGGGTAAGACAAGAAGATGTAAAGCTCTTTGCTTTTTTAAGAGAAGCAGAGCTATATTCCTATGAAAACCAGAAGCTAACCCTAGTCTACCAGCAAATGTATAATTTTCACAGGCAGGCCATATCAGTAGATGAAAACAAGGTCCTATGTGAAAAAGTCTTCTCAGAATTTTTAGGTAAGGATATAAGCCTAGTCTTTTTAATGGAAGATCAGCTAGATGAAAAGGACAATACTGAAGATGATCTTAAGGAAAGTCTAATAGATACCTTTGGTGAAGATATATTAACCATAAAATAAGGAGGAATTTATATGGCAAGAGGTGGATTCCCAGGAATGGGTAAAGGAAATATGGGTAACATGATGAAACAGGTACAGAAGATGCAAAAAGAAATGGAAAAAATGCAACTAGATTTAGAAGAAGCAGTAGTAGAAGCAACAGCAGGTGGAGGAGTTGTAAAGGCTAGGGTAAATGGAAAAAAAGAACTGCTGGAAGTCAAAATAGATGAATCAGTAGTAGATCCAGAAGATGTAGACATGCTAGAAGATCTAATACTGGCAGCTGTAAACGAAGCCATGGCAAAGGCAGAAGAAAAGATGACCAAGGGAATGGAAAAATTAACTGGTGGCATGAATCTACCAGGAATGTTTTAGAAAGAGGATGATTTAATGGACCATTACGCACTACCTATATCTAACCTGATAGAAGAGTTATCAAAGCTACCAGGCATAGGTAGAAAGACAGCCCAAAGATTAGCTTTTTTCATACTTGATATGGACAAGGTTGAAGTGGAAAAACTCTCCAATGCCCTAATAGAAGCGAAGGAGAAAATAAGTTACTGCAGCATCTGCTGTGATCTAACAGATATGGACCCTTGCTACCTATGTCAGGATGACAGAAGGGATAGGTCAACTATATGTGTAGTAGAAGGTCCTAAGGATGTTATAGCCATGGAAAGAACCAAGGAATACAAGGGCCTTTATCATGTACTTCACGGGGTAATATCTCCCATGATGAGTATGGGACCAGAAACTATAAAGATAAAGGAACTCTTAAAGAGAGCCTATGATCCAAATCTCAAGGAAATTATCCTAGCTATAAATCCCACAGTAGAGGGAGAGGCTACAGCTCTTTATATAGCTAGGCTACTGGAGCCCCTGGACATAAAAGTAACCAGAATAGCCCATGGAATACCAGTAGGTGGAGATCTAGAGTACTTTGATGAGGTAACCCTATCAAAGGCCATGGAAAATAGGAGAGAATTATACTAAGCTGTCAATGAAAATTTCTACACAAATTTAGGATTTAAATGTAGGATTCTACATTTAATATAGAGGGGGATTTTAGTAATATCTTAAGAGTAATATAGATAAATTATCCCCCCAAGATAGTTTATTATATAATTATTCCTTAAAACCCCATTGGTCAGCCTATGGGGTTTTTTTAGGAGTCTGGTATAATAAAACTACAACTATAATAAGTAGGAGGACTTTATGAAAAAAATAGTAGGATTAATAATGGGTGGTATATTAGCATTTGGAAATGTAGCATATGGAGAAGTTATAGTGGACACTCCTATAGAAAAAAAGGCAGTTTACTTAGGAGAAAATAATTTAAGTGTAAAGCCTAAAACCTTGATTGATAAATTGAAATTTAAGGAAGTGAAATCAAAAGGTTTTAAAAAATATATTTCTAATTATGGGGAACTAGAAATATATGAAAAATATTTTAGGGCCAATAATCTAGCCTATCCTTTGGAAAAGGATGGATCACTAAAGCTAGCCTATTTACAAGAAGCTTTTGGTTATGAAATGTTAGATAGTGAAAAAGTTATTAACTTAAGGTTATCAGAATCTTCTGGGCCAAGCTTTAAGTTGGAGGGTAAAAAATTAATGCTGGAAAATGGTAGTGATTATAGGGGTATGATCATTACTGTTAGAAACTTAGATAGGAAGCCAAGTTTTCAAAAGGGTATTAAAGTTGATTTAGATCGAGAATTTAAAAATCAGATAGTTAAGGCTGACAGGCAGGAAATTTATAAGATTGGAAAAGAATCTGGAGGAATATTAGAAATAAGGATGAAAAAAGATAATTTAGAAAAAATATACTATATAGATAGCTCTAAAAACTAATAAAAGCTTAGGAAAAGGTGTT
>JASLIL010000024.1 GCA_030152145.1 Tissierellales bacterium | reverse complement strand
AGTAGATTTTATCAGCATAGAGGCATCTATGGTAGATAAAAGGCTTTTAAGATCTGCCCATAAAAATCAGATACCAGTTTATGTTTGGACAGTAAATGACGAAAACAAGGCCAGGGAGCTTTTTAAGTTGGGAGTGGATGGGATTATAACAGACTATCCTGACCTGATGAGGAAGATAGAAGAAAGTCCTTGGTAGAGAAAGGGTGATTAAAATATTTGATTATAGCTTGAGGGGAAGGGGAGAGGAGCTTGTAGTTATAGAGACAGGTATAGGCAACTCCTTCTATGAATGGTATCCCCTAGTAGAAAGTTTAGAGGATCAATACAGATTTTTGCTCTACCACAGAAGGGGCTATGGCAGGTCTAAGAAAGCTAGGGAGCCTAGAAATACAGAAAATATTAGCCATGAGCTAAGGGAGCTAGTGGACTTTTTAGCCATAGATAGGTTTATAGCCATAGGCCACTCCTTTGGAGGTCTATGTTTACAGCATTTTGCCCTTCTCTATCCAGAAAGATTAAAGGGCCTTATACTTTTGGATTCTACATCCTATAGATTGAAGGAATTGGATAGGCTAGACACACCAGAGATAAATAAAATGAACTCCCTAGCCAATCTTAGCCTTCTCTTTGAGAAACTATCTGGTCTTTCAAGAGAGGAGCTAGAGAAAATTACTAGGAGAAACAATCTAAAGTACAGGGAAATAACAGGGGAGGACTACCCTAAAGTAGTAGATTTTTTCAGCAATCCCCTAGTCTATAAGACTGTTTCAGAGGAACTTTCCCATTGGCATGAGGATGCTGGAGAAATAGGAAGATTAAAGTATAGGACCAAGATTCCTCTTAGGGTAGTAGCCAGGGACAAGTATCATACTATAGAAAACTGGATCAGGTCTGATTGTCCTAATTGGGAGGCTATTAAGTTTGAGGAAAAATGGAGGGAGCTTCAGCTAAATCTATTAAGTTTTTCAAAAGATAGCCAGTTTATAGAGGCAAAGGGCTCTGATCATATGATTCACCTTGATAGTCCTGGCCTTATAGAAGAAGTTTTATCTAGCCTTACAGCTTTGTAAGACTAGGCTTGTTTTTGTAAGGTCTTTCAATGGAAGAAAGAGAAGTTAAAATCTATAATTAGGCTAGAGGGGTGATTAGATGAATAATCTAGGATTTTATCTAGGACTTATTTTAATTATAGTTGGTATTGTATTTACAGGATTGTCAACAGGATCCTTTAAGTTAAGGGCTCTTATGAATAAAAAAGCCTGGGAAGGCTTAACTATACCTAGTTTGATCCTGGGACTAGTATCTCTGGTTCTAGGAGCTATTTTACTAGCCTTAAACTATCCTTTTTAAAGACCTTAGGGTCTTTTTTTATTGTAAATTTTTAGAAAAATCGCATAATAATGTTATACCAAGGTTATGACCTATTTAAATGGGTATATTACTTAGGTAGAAGACTACAATTAAAATTTGGGAGGTGTTGTTTTTAGATGGAACTATACAAGAAAAATTTTATGAACCAAAAAATGATGCAAACTGTGGTATTAGCTTTACTTCCAATAGCTTTAGCATCCATATACTTTTTTGGTTTAAGAGTATTGTTACTTTATTTAGTAGTATTTGCAGCAGGAATACTAACAGAAGGAATATTTGTAAAAAAGAGAAATAAGAATGGTAAGATTTCCGAGGCAGTCTTGGTCACCTGTCTACTTTATACCATGACCTTACCACCATCCACACCATTTTGGATAGGGGCAGTGGGAATTATATTTGGTATTATCTTTGCCAAAGAAGTTTTTGGAGGATTTGGGAGAAATGTCTTTAATCCAGCCTTGGCTGCAAGGGCCTTTGTTTATGTAAACTTTCCAGCGCCCTTAACCATAGTCTGGAACAAGTCTCTGGCAGGGGGACTGGGAGGAATAACAAGGTTTTTAGGTAGTGAGATTGAGGCAGTTTCTCAAGCGACCCCTATGCTATTGTTTAGAGATAGTCAAGAGCTTCTTCCTATTAAGGACCTTTTGATAGGAAATGTAGCAGGGGTTATAGGTGAGACTTCAGCCATACTTATAATTTTAGCAGGGGCCTATCTGATCTACAAGAAGGTGGCATCCTGGGAGATTATGGCAGGTTCAGTTATTGGTTTTTCAGGCCTTAGTTTTATATTGAGAGCCATGGGAAATAGTCAGATACCAAGTCCTATATATGGCATGCTAATAGGGGGCTTTTTATTTGGTACGGTCTTTATGGCCACTGATCCTATAACTGCACCTAAGACAAAGAAGGGGAAGTGGTTCTATGGTTTGATGATAGGGGCCATAACAATAATAATAAGAGGCTTCGCTCTTTTCGCAGGAGGAATGATGTTTGCAATACTTATAATGAACTCCTTCGTTCCAATTATTGATGAGGCTGTTAGAGCCATAGACAGGAAGAAAAAAGCTAAAAAGGAAGAGGTGATAGCATAATGGATAAGAAAAAAGATTCATTAATATATCCTATAGTCTTCATGGCTGTATTAACAGCTGTGTTTGTTTCTGTACTAGCCCTATTAAATGCTAAAACCTTGGATAGAGTTAAGTTTAACCAGAAGATAGAATTAGAGAAGAAGATCCTCTATGTTTTTGATATTGACTACGATGGAGAAAATCCAGAGAATATAAATAATACCTTTAAGAAGTATATTTCAGAGGAAGAAAATGAGGATGGAGAAATTATCTACAAGGCTGAATTAGATGGGAAGGTGTTGGGGTATGCTTTTCCAGTTGGTGGTCCAGGTCTATGGGGATCAATAGATGCCTATGCAGGTATATCAGAAGATTTTTCAACCCTCTTGGGTATTGAATTTATAGAACAGTCTGAAACTCCAGGCCTAGGTGGAAGAATAGATGAAGATGCATTCAAGGAACAGTTTAGGAATCTAGACTTGACCAAGGCTTCTAGTGAGCCTATTGTATATAGACCAGCAGCTGGAGGAAATGTAGATGCTATAGCAGGTGCTACCTTAACTAGTCAGGCTGTGGCAGACTTTTTAAACAAGGATTTGGAAAAGCTTAGGGGAGGGGTGAAGTAATGAAGAAGAATAAAGCTAAAAATATCTTTTTAGACGGGATCCTAAGGGATAATCCAATTATAAGACAGATTATAGGTATTTGTTCTGCTTTGGCAGTAACCAATCTTATGAAGAACTCTCTGGTAATGGGAATTGGCCTAACCTTTGTTACAGCCCTGTCTTCTTTTACAGTATCACTTTTAAGAAAACACACACCTAATCATATTAGAATGATGGTCCAGGTTCTTATTATATCAGCCTATGTAATAATGGTTGATATATTTTTAAAGGCCTATATGCCAGAGATGAGTAAGACTTTGGGACCCTATGTAGGTTTGATTATAACCAACTGTATAATAATGGGTAGGGCAGAAGCCTTTGCTCAACAAAATGAGCCTTTACCATCTTTCTTAGATGGTATTGCATCAGGCCTTGGCTACACATTAATACTTTTGATAATAGCTTTTGTAAGAGAGCTATTGGGATTCGGAAGTATTTTTGGAATTCAAGTATTAGGAGATTGGTGGACACCTTGGACTCTTATGATTATGCCACCAGGAGCTTTCTTCATACTGGCTATTGTAATGTGGATAGCTAAGAGGAATGATGAAGAAGGGAAGGTGACTAACTAATGGTTGAAAATATTAATCCTATGGTTATATTTTTTGCAGCAATTTTTACTAATAATATGATTCTTAGTAACTTTTTGGGTATGTGTTCCTTTATATCAGTTTCTAAGGAGATACCAACTTCATTGGGCTTAGGTCAAGCGGTAACCTTTGTTTTAACCTTTACGGCTATGTTAAACTATATAGTCTATAAGTATGTTTTGGTTCCGCTGGGTCTAGAATACCTGAGGTTTATCTTATTTATCTTGACTATTGCAGCTTTTGTTCAGCTTTTGGAAATGATAGTGGAAAGGTATATGCCAAATCTTTATTATTCACTGGGTATATTTTTACCACTTATAACTGTAAACTGTGCTATATTCGGAGTTTCACTTTTCATGATTATAAGAAACTATAGCTTCTTACAGTCAGTGGCTTTTGCCTTTGGATCAGGAATTGGTTGGACTTTGGCTATAGTTGCTATGGCAGGAATTAGAAAAAAGATAGCCACAGCTCCTATACCTAAAGGTTTAGAGGGACCAGGTATTACTCTTATAATAACTGGGCTTATGGCTTTAGCCTTTATAGGCTTTTCAGGAATAGTTCAAATTCAATAGGAGGGATAGAAATGGGTACACCATCAATTTTAGTTACAACCCTTGCTTTTACCTTGATATCAGCAGTATTAGCCTTTATTCTAACCCTTGCAAATAAGACTGTTGGGGATTATGGTGAAGTAAAACTTACCATCAATGATGAAAAAGAATATACTGTAAAAGGTGGTTCTAGTCTACTATCTACTCTTACAGAAGAAGAAATATTCATTCCATCTGCCTGTGGAGGTCGAGGTACTTGTGGTTATTGTAAGGTTCAGATAAGAGAAGGAGGAGGGCCTGTACTGGCTACAGAAACTCCGTTTTTGACAGATGAAGAGCTTAAAAATGATTATAGACTTTCCTGTCAATGCAAGGTTAAGGAAGATATAAAAATCGAGATACCAGAAGAACTTTTTAATGTTAAGGAATATGAAACCAGCGTTGTAGAATTAGAAGATGTAACAGATAGAATTAGAAGAGTAAGGCTTAGGTTGCCAGAAGGCGAAAAGATAAGCTTCAAGGCAGGTCAGTATATACAGCTACTGGCACCAGAGTATGAGGGTAATGATGAGGAAGTCTTCAGGGCCTACTCTATAGCATCAGGTCAAGAGGATCCAGAGCATATAGAGCTTTTTATAGGTCTGGTTCCAGATGGTATAGCATCTACCTATGTTCACAAGTTTTTAAAGGTAGGGGACCCAGTGACTATAACTGGTCCATATGGTGACTTTTACTACCAGGAAGACAGTGATAGGGAGATAGTTTTAGCAGGTGCAGGAACAGGTATAGCTCCTTTACTGTCAATAGTTAGACATCTAGAAGCTGAAAATATAAAGAGACCAACAAAGTTGTATTTTGGAGCTAGAACTCCTAGTGACCTTATGATGGTTGATTACTTTAGGGAAATGGAAGAAAAGCTTGAGGACTTTGAATTTATCCCAAGTTTGTCTAGGGTAACAGAAGAGCATAAGTGGAAGGGAGATACTGGAAGGATTAATGTCTGCATAGATAATAGGTTAGAAAATGGTGAGAATAAAGAGGCTTATCTATGTGGTAATCCAGCTATGATAGCCAGTATAACAGAAGTTCTTTTAGAGAAGGGACTGCCTAAGGATCACATATACTTTGATGAATTTTAAAAAAAGACTGTATCGGTTAAACCGATACAGTCTTTTATGCATCTAATCCATCATATTTTATAAGTTCCATAAGATAGTTATTTTCCATTATTATTTTGAAAATAGTAACCCCTATAAGGGAAACTATAATAAGTTCTGAAATCATAATCTGCCCAGTTACTAAAAAGAAGTTTATAGCCTGATCTGAGAATAGAAGTATCTCCAGACCAATTATAAATGAAAATAGGGCTGGAAAGGTACTGGCCAAGTAGATATTGTCTGTCTTGGTCATTGACTTTAGGGCAAGGTAGCTTGCTAAAGAACCAAAGATCATATCAACCATACCAAAGGGACTAAATATATTTACTATAGCACAGGCCAGAGTAAGGGGCCAAACATATGATGAATCTATAAAGGCTAAAAGTGTCAGAGCCTCAGATAATCTAAATTGTATAGGTCCATAACCAAGTTCTGGTAGGGCCAGGCTTAAGACAATATAGAGGGCCATAACAAGGCCATGCTTGGTAAGTCTTTTAGTTTTAATACTCATATTAATCCCCCACTCCGAAGTCAGTATTGTTCCAGAGGATTTCTATATTCTCATAGTCTTCAAGGTAGGAATACTCTTCCTTAAACCAGTGGATTAGCTTCTCATCTCTTTTTATCGGTCTTGAGTTCTCTACATAAATATTGATACAGGCCCTGTCAAAGTGATTTAGGGCTATATCCATATCCCTTCGGATCATATCCTCTGTTTGCCCCTCTATGCCAACCATTAGGCAGATGGACTGAAAGTAGGGAAGGACCTCTTTGAAAGACTTAAAGGGAGCTCCCTTGTTCAAGTAATTTTCCCTAAAGTCGTAGTCAAAACTTTCTATACCTGTTTTAAATACAATTTCTATACCTGGGAAAAAATCTCTTATTTCACCTAGTCGATGTCGGTAGATATAGTGGGCTTCAAAGTAAAGCTTCTCTATCTCCTTTTCTATTACTATGTCTTTTATATCCTCTAGGCTCTCCTTAGGTAACTCAAAAATACTGGCAGAGTTTATAACTTCCAATGCCTTAAATTCACCTGTAACTTTTGATAAAAATTCCCTATTGATCTTTAACATTTCTTCTAGATTGTTGCTATTGTCCTCAATATAATCACAAAAAAAACAACGCCCCCAATTGCAGGGGCGTGATTTCAAGAGAACAATTTCCCTAGGATTTTTTTCTGTAATCCTATTATATCTTAACATAATTATCACACCCTTGTTTTTTAAATAGTGGGTACCAAGGAAACACCTATTAAATATAAAAAGACTCTTAAAGAATAACATAAAGATAGGAATATATCAATTCTAGTGTATAATTTACTAGAGGTGATATGGATGGAAAAACTATTTGAGAAGTATTCCTTAAGGGAAATTTCTGGAGGGCACAAGGGCTCTGAAGATCTAGAGGAAGATCAAAGAAAATACTTGGAGGATAGAAAGAGATTTGAAGAGCAGATAATCAGGATTTTGACCTTGAAATATAGATATGTAGAAAGGGTTTTTCAGGGAGAGGAATTAGAGTCTATAGTAGCCTATGACAAGGAGGATAAGATAGATCTACTTATAAATCTTGATATAGATACCATAGATGAGTTAAGAGAGGCAGAGCTTGATGGTGGTTTAAGGGAATATATAGAAGGCTATGCATAAGTCACTTAAATTCAAGTTGTTATATAGATATAATCTATTCCAAAAAAATGAAAATAGACTAGTTATATAATTATATTTATGGTAGTATAGGTTGTATTGAAAAAATTCATATTAGAGGAGGTATTAATATGGAAAGAAAGATTAAAAATCCCATGGGCTACGAGGAGATACTTCCGCTCTTAGTTAAGATGAGCATACCAGTTATGCTTTCTATGTTGATACAATCTTTGTATAATATAGTTGACTCTTATTTTGTATCTAAGATCAGCGAAAAGGCATTAAGGGCTACATCCCTGTCTTATCCACTTCAAATAATCATAGTGGGAGTAGCTGTTGGTACAGGAGTAGGTATTAACTCCTTTATATCTAGATCTTTAGGATCAGATAGGGAAGACGTGGCCAATCAAGGGGCTATGCATGGTCTTCTACTAACCCTAGTTTGCTGGGCTTTATTCTTAGTATTTAGATTTACTATGATGGAGGGATTTTTCAACCTATTTACCACAGACCTAGAAGTAAAGGCCATGGGTATGGACTACCTGGGTCTAGTAACAAGCTTTTCAATTTTTGCAATAACTCAGATAATAATAGAAAAAACAATTCAGGGGACTGGCAATATGGTGGTGCCCATGATTATACAGATTATAGGTGCAGTTATTAACATTATATTGGATCCAATTATGATATTTGGATATTTCGGCTTTCCAAGAATGGGAATAAGAGGAGCAGCTATAGCTACTCTTATAGGCCAGGGATTCGGTGCCTTTTTTGGCCTCTACTTCCTACTGATGAAAAAAACTGACCTGAGGATAAATTTTAAGGACTTTAAACTGTCAAGGGATATTATTAAAAATATATATAGGGTAGGTTTTCCTAGTATCTTAATGAATACAGTTACGGCGATTGTTACAACACTTATGAACTTAATATTGGCAGCAAGATCAGAAATGGCAGTATCTGTTCTTGGAATATACTTTAAGCTAGAATCATTTGTTATGATGCCTTCCTTTGGTTTAAGCCAGGGAGTATTGCCTATTATAGGCTATAACTTTGGTGCAAGGAACAAGGAAAGGATAAAGGAAGCCTATAGGTATGGCATTAGATTAAATCTAGGCTTGATGGCTCTAGGAACCCTAATATTCCAGCTATTTCCAAGGCAGTTAATAGGAATATTTACAGAAGATCCAGCTATGATAGAGATGGGTGTCTATACCCTAAGGATTATATCTCTAGGTTTTATTTTAGCAGCTATAGGAATTATAAATGCAGTATATTTCCAGGCCATAGGAAAGGGAGATTACAGCTTGATTGTAACCAGTCTAAGACAATTAGTCATAATAGTACCTGTAGCCTACCTGCTATCCTTTATAGGAGTAAACTTTGTTTGGGCTGCCTACCCAATAGCTGAAGTCATATCAACTACAGTTTCAATCATACTCCAAAGGAAAGCTACAAGACAATATGTAGATATATTTTAGAGATGGGAAACCATCTCTTTTTTGTATAAAAATTAAGGGAAATTTAAGAAGATTTTAAGAATATGTTAAAAATATTCTTATATTATAGGCTATAGGAGGCTAAGATGGACAGAATATATATAGTACTAACTAGAACAAACACCCTAGTATCAAATCTAATTCATATATTTACAAAAGATAGATATACCCATGCAGCAATCTCCCTAGACAAGGATTTAAAGGAGATGTATAGCTTTGCTAGAAAATGGACCTTTAACCCCTTTATAGGAGGATTTAGAAAGGAAGACCTAGATAATGGAGTCTATAGATTTTCCAGAACTCTACCAGGAAAGGTTATAGAAATAGAGGTAAGTCATGAGGACTATCAAATGGTAAAGAAAACCATAAGGGAGTTTTCAGAGAATAGGGATAAATATGGCTACAATTACCTGGGCCTGATCTATAACTTTCTCAATATATCTGTAGATGTAGAGGATAGATTTCTTTGTTCGGAATTTGTTTACCATGTCCTAAATAAACATGAAATAATAGACTTAAAGAAGCCCAAGGCCTTAGTTAGGCCACAGAACTTTGAAGAGGTTATAGGGAAGGTAGTTTATGACGGAGACCTTAAATATATGGAAATCTAAGACCAGTTAGAAAAACCAGCTAGATTTTTAGTCTAGCTGGTTTTTTTATAAGTTTTAAGACTTGTATTTGGCAAATCTAGGGCTGGTTTTAGGATTAACTGGCTCCCTACTGCTCCAAGGCCATCCTCCAAACTCAGTCCTCCAAAAATCCTTCTTGGCCTCTAATATTTCCTCCTGATTGGTCATTACAAAGGGTCCCATATTAACCATAGGCTCTCCTATAGGTTCCCCCTCCATAAGCAGTAATCTAGAAGGTCCTCCCCTGTTGACTATGACTGTCTCCTTGTTGCCATCTAACTTAAAAGACAATTGGCCAGAATAAACTTTACCATCTATCTCAAGACTATCCCCATCTATAAAGTAGAGATTTCTATTTAGGCTGGGGGATACAGAGTTTAGGAAAAACTTAGAATCTCCCTCCATCTCTAGATAGTATATGGAAAGATTGGCATCCTTCTTTCTAGCCCAGGAGTTCCTAGTAGGCTCAGGAGCCACCAAGTCACCATAGGATCCAGCTATAAGATGTAGGGATAGGCCCTGATCCCTGTAGACAGGAATATCTTCAGCCCAAAGCATCTTGTATTCAGGTTCAACAAACTTATCCTCCCTTGGAAGGTTCAACCAAATCTGAAAAAGCTCTAGAGGATTATTATCATCCTCTTTAAGAAGGGGAAACATCTCTGAATGTTGAATACCCTTTCCAGCAGTCATCCACTGAACATCCCCCTTAGAATATCTTCCAGAAGCCCCCTGGGAGTCAAAATGATCTATGGTCCCCTCTATTACAAAGGTAATGGTTTCAAAACCTCGATGGGGATGGGCAGGGAAACCTGGTATGTCCTCACCATGGTAGAGTCGAAAGTCCCTGTCCAAATCAAAGTCATTTCTTATGACCCTATCCTCAGATATTTCTTCTAGGGGAATGGCCATATTGTCACCAGCAGGATACTTATCCAGGTGGTACATTCTTATTATGAAAGGATCCCCAGGCTCTTCCCTAAAGGCCAAGGGGGTCTTTTTTATTACACTAGTCATTTAATCACCTCACTATATTTATACCTATCCAGCTATATTTAAACCAGAGTTTTCCTAAATATAGGCTGGAAAATACTTACTGGATTTCTCTAATTTGTGATAATATTTATATAGACCTTAAAAGGAGGATGCTTATGGATAAATTACATTTTGACTCAATACTAGTAGATGCTCATAATGACACTATGATGCATGTAATAGATGATAGGGGATTTTTCAAGTTGGATATAGGGGAAGATACTGACCTGGACATAGATATATCTAAGGCCAAGGAAGGGGGACTGGATCTGGCTTTTTTTGCCGCATTTTCAGATCTAGTTGGCACTAGCTATGAGGATAGCCTGGAATCTAACCACAATAGTCTGGCCCTTATAAATGCCCTATATGAAACAGAGGCTAGAAACCAGGACAGCTTTGAGATAGCCTTTGACTACAAAGACATGATAAGGATAGCTGAAGAAGGGAAATTCTGTGGTCTATCCACCATAGAAGGCTGCTATGGCTTTCATGAGTCTACTGGCCTAGAGCTAGTAAGGCAGTATAGGGACTTAGGCGTAAGGGTACTTGCCTATGTTTGGAACAGCCCCAACCATTTAGGCCAGGGAACCCAGGGAAAAGTAGACCAGGGACTTTCTGAATTTGGAATAAGAATGACCAAGGAACTTAATAGACTAGGGCTTTTAATAGATCTTTCCCATATGAACGAGAAGACCTTTTGGGATGTTATAAGAGAGTCTAAGTCACCAGTTATTGCCAGCCACTCCTGTGCAGGGGCTCTGAGAGACCATGTAAGAAACCTAAGTGACCAGCAGCTTTTGGCAATTAGGGACAATGGTGGCCTAGTGGGAGTTAACTACTGTCAAAGTTTTTTAAGAGATAAATCAGAGGAGGCTATGATTTCTGACCTAGTGGATCACATAGACCATATGGTGGAGATAATGGGCATAGACCACGTTGGTCTAGGATCTGATTTTGATGGGGCAGATATGCCAGCTGATTTAAAGGACTCTAGGGATCTACCTAAATTAACTGAGGAGCTTTTAAAGAGAGGCTATTCAGAGAAAGATATAAGAAAAATTTTGGGAGAGAATATTTTAAATATATTTAAGAGAGTTTATGATTCAAGAGAGAAATCTGAAGACTTTAAAATAGAACTAGCAGCTGATTTTCCTAGGGCCAGCATAGTAACTAGTAGTCAGGAAGTAAGCTTTAGCTTTAGTGAGGATGCAGACTTTGACCTGATAATAGATGGTAGGCTGATGGACTATAAAAAAGAAGGAAATAGGATTATTCTTAAGGAAGAAGTGGAGGATAATCTATTTCATGTAGCCAGTTTAAGGGCCAGCAGGGATGGAAAGTTTAAAAGGTCTACCAGGATATTTTATAAGGGGGAGTAGCTTGAAAACCTATGAGTTTAAAGCGGAAATTCTTAAAAATCCAGATATGGATGCTTGCTACATAGAGTTTCCCTATGATGTTAGGAAGGAGTTCTCCAAGGGCAGAGTTAAGGTTTATGCCAGTTTTGATGGCTATCCCTATGATGGAAGTCTGGTTAAGATGGGAACTGAAAATCATATAATAGGCTTAAGGAAGGATATAAGAAAAATTATTAAAAAAGGTCCTGGAGATTTAATAAGTGTTACTATAAGGGAGAGATTATGATGGAAAATATTTTGATTAGTGCCTGCTTACTGGGTGTGGACTGCAGGTATGATGGAGGAAACTCCTACTTTCAATTGGTGGAGGAGTTAAAGAAAAACTATAATCTAATACCTATCTGTCCAGAAATAATGGGAGGACTTACTACACCTAGAGATCCATCAGAAATTCTTGGAGATAGGGTTATTTCCTCTAAGGGGCAGGATCTTACTGAAAACTTTAAAAAGGGTGCAAAAGAGGCCCTGAAACTTTGTAAATTTTATAACTGCAAGAAGGCTATACTAAAGGAGAGAAGTCCTTCTTGTGGCTTTGGTTTAATTTATGACGGAAGCTTCCAGTCTAAAAAGATAGAGGGCAAGGGTTTTACCAGTAGGCTCTTGGAGGATTTTGGTATAGAAATAATAGGAGAGAGCAAAATAGAGGAAGTCTTACTTTAGACTTCCCTTTTTATATTTAAAAGAATTGCTTAAGTCTCACAATATTGATATCATAGAAGAGTTGTAGGAAGGAGGATTTTATGGAAAAAAGTTACAAAAACCCTATGGGTCATGAAGATGTATTTCAATTGCTTTTAAAAATGTCTTTTCCAGCCATGCTTTCCATGTTAATACAAGCTCTTTATAATATTACAGACTCGTATTTCGTGGCAAAGTATAGTGAAAAGGCTTTAAGAGCTACCTCACTTTCCTTCCCAATACAGATAATTATAATTGGAGTGGGAGTAGGTACAGGCATAGGTATAGGTTCCTATATATCCAGGGCCCTAGGCTCAGGCAGGGAGGAAATGGCTAATGATGCTGCCATGCACGGACCTATACTAGTTTTATTTTCCTGGATAGTGTTTTTCTTATTTAGAGTATTTTTAATGAAGCCATTCTTTAGAAGATTTACCACAGATCCTATAGTTAGGCAGATGGGGGAAGAATATCTAGGCCTAGTAACCATGTTTTCTTTTATGGTCTTAGCCCAGGTCTCTATAGAGAAGACTATACAGGGAACTGGTAACATGAAATACCCTATGATAATTCAAATATCAGGAGCGGTAACCAATATTATAATGGACCCAATTCTTATATTTGGTAAATTTGGATTTCCTGAAATGGGTATAAGGGGGGCTGCCATAGCCACTATAATGGGCCAGAGTCTAGGAGCTCTTATAGGACTTTATATACTTCTTAGGGAGAAGACAGAACTTCGTATAGATTTGAGGAAATTTAAATGGTCAAGACCTATAGTTAGGGACATATACAGAGTAGGATTTCCAAGCATGCTGATGAATTCAGTTACAGCCTTTGTAACTACTATAATGAACTTAATTCTAGCCAGGGTTTCTGAAGTAGCAGTATCTGTTCTTGGAATATACATTCAACTTGAATCCTTTGCCATGATGCCAGTTATGGGATTGGGTCAGGGTGTTCTACCTATGGTAGGCTATAACTACGGAGCCAAGAACAAGAAAAGAGTAGAGGATACCTATAAGTACGGAGTAATAATAGGAATTTGTATTATGCTTATAGCCAGCTTTATCTTCCAGGTCTTCCCTTTAAAGATTATGGAGCAGTTCTCTCATTCCCAGGAGATGACGGACATAGGGGTAAGGGCTTTAAGAACTATTTCAATAGGCTATGTTTTAGCATCAGTTATAATAGTTAACTCTGTTTACTTCCAGGCCTTGGGAGTTGGGAAGTACAGTTTATTGGTAACAATTTTAAGGCAGGTAATTATAATAATTCCCCTAGCCTATATATTTTCAACTATAAACCTGAACTTGGTTTGGATAGCCTATCCTATAGCTGAATTTATAGCCTTTGTAGTCAGCATAGCTCTACAAAGAAAAACTCATAAGAAATTTATAGAACCACTAGAGAGCTAAGGCTCTCTTTTTATTTGCTTGTAAATGGGATTTAAAGAAGATATATTATAGCTAGTGAGTACTAATATAAGGAGGGCTTATATGATACTAAATGCGGAGCAAAAAAATATAGTAAAATTACAACCTAATGGACACATGCTTATAAATGGGGTTGCTGGATCAGGTAAGACCACTGTATCTGTCAAGAGAGCAGAATATCTTTTAAAAAATTACTGCAGGAAAGCAGACGATAAGGTTCTAATATTAACCTACACCAATACCCTAATAAGTTATATTAATCACATAGTTGATAGAGAAAGAATTGGTTTGAATCCTAGGACCTTAAAAGTAACTAATGTTAGTAAACTGGCCTATGAATATGCCAAGTGTAATGATGCTTTTAAAGATTATAAAATAGCTAGTATAAACCAATCAAGGAAAATTTTAGATAGGAGTATAAATGACCTAAAAAAAATAAATCATGATAGGAGTATTTTAGAAAATAAAAACTTTCTTTTAGATGAAATAAAGTGGATAGATTCTTGTAATATAGAGAGCTTAGAGGAATATCAAACTATTGATAGGAAGGGCAGAGGAAGCTTGGATCAAGGACCTCAACTTTTAGGTAAGAATTCTTTAAAAAGAGAGACTATTTATAATTTGAAAATTGCCTATAAGAAAAATATGGAGAGGGCAGGTTATACGACTTTTGAAGATCAAGCACTTATGGCCTTGGACTTAGCCAGATCCAAAAAAGGAGAATATACTCATATAATAGTGGATGAGGCTCAGGATTTGACTAAGGTACAGCTGATGTTTATAAAAGAGCTATCTAATGAAAAGGATTATTCATCCCTAATTATTTCATCAGATACTAGCCAAAGTATATATCCAAATGCCTGGATTGGAAAGGGAAATACTTTTAGTAGCATTGGCTTAAATATGGCGGGTAGGAGCAAGAAACTAACCAAGAACTATAGAACTACTACAGAAATATCAAAGTCTGCCTTTGCCTTGATAGAAAATGATGAAATTTTAAAAAGTGATGAGAACTATATTAAGCCAGGATTAATGGATAGGGCTGGAGAATATCCTATATATAAAGAATTTAATAATAAAGAAGATCAGCTAGATTTTATCTGTAAGGAGATTGAAGCTTTGAAAGAGGAGTTTAATCTTTCAGATATTTGCATTATTTCTAGAACTAAGACTGGCATGCAGGATAATATTAAAACTTTAAATGATAGGGGCATAAGGGCATCTAAAATAGACATAAAGGACCCTAATTTTGATGAGGAATCAGTTAAATTTACAACCTTACATTCAATAAAGGGCTTAGAATTTAAGGTTGTTTTTATAATAGACCTTAACCATAAACTAATTCCAAATTCCTATCTTAGAAATGGCATAGATGAAGATGTTCATGACTCAAATGAAAGAAGACTTTTATATGTAGGCATGACCAGGGCTAGAAACCTTTTGTATCTTAGCTCAAGTGGAGAAAAATCAAAATTTATTGAAGAGTTGGATATGAATAATATGACTTTTAAAAGGTCTAGTCTTATGAAACCTTTTTATAGCTTAAAGGAAAGCGAATATATTTTTCAAAATAATTTAAGTTTTTTAGGAGAAGAAGAGAAAGTAAGGCAGTGGGTTATTAGGGAGCTAACTAAAACTTACGCCTATCCCCTTAGTAATATGGAAATAGAATATGCCATTAAAAGTTTTTCTAAAAATGGCTTTGTAGACCTAACAATTTTTAAAAATTCTATGCCTTATATATTTGTAGAATGTAAGGCGTCTAGTGTAGGTATAGAGGAGGCTCTTAATCAGCTTAAATCCTATATGGAGTTTGCTCCAAGTGTAGAATATGGCTTAGCCATAAATGGAGTAGACATGATAGTTATAGATAGAAGTGGAAGAGAGTTAGATGATTTACCAGCTTTCAAGAAAGATAATATTTTAGGAAGAATTAAGGAAATAAAGGATCAGCAGTCATTTAGCCATTGTAATAAACTTCCTCTCCTAGGTGATGTGGCAGCAGGAGCTTTTAGATTTGGAGAGCAGGATATAAGGGAATATGTAGATTATTATAGTAATAGTAAGCTAGATGAATCTGGCTATTATTGTTTGAAGGTAGCAGGTGATAGTATGGAGGATGCAGATATCTGTAGAGGTGATATAGTAGTGGTTAAGTATCAAAATACTGCTGAGAACAACGATATAGTTATAGCTAGAATGGGAGAAGAGTCCACTATGAAAAGATTTAGAAAGACTGGTAATACTATTTTCTTAATTCCGGAGAATCCAAATTATGATGTGATTACTATGGATGAAAATGACGTAGAGATATCTGGCCTTGTCATAGATACTATAAAGCAATAAATATAAATAATGCTGGTTTAACTGGGTATAGTATATAGGATAATATCTTTTGATATGGAGATTTAGTAGAGGGTGGTAGCATGACTGGCATGATAAAAAGAAAGTATGGTGATAAGCTTAATTGGTGGAGGATTATAGACAGTGAATTTCATTATATCAGGGAGAAGGAACTTTTTGATGGCTATATTTCTGAGTTCACCATAAGGGAGATAAAGGAACCACTATATAGGAAAATAGGAGATAAAAATCTGCTTTTAGCAGATGTAGGCTATAGGTGGATACAGATGTACTTCAATGACAATAGAAAATACTCTGTGACAATAATGCTTGATGATCAGGACCGCATAATACAATGGTATATAGATATAATAAGAAATATAGGTTTTACTAGGGATAAAATCCCCTTTATAGATGACCTTTACCTGGATGTTATAGTTCTGCCAGATAGAAGCATTTATGTTCTAGATCAAGATGAGCTTGATGAGGCCTATGGCAGAGGAATCATAAGTAAGTATGAGTACAATCTCGCTATTAGGGAGAAAAATAAGTTGCTTAAAAAATTAAATAGAAACCTAGATGGATTTTTTAGGTTTACAGATAAGGTAATAAGACGATTTGATTAAATCGTCTTATTTATTTGCCAAATATCCATAAGATAGTCTAGGGCTTCTTCTAGTTGGTCTTCTTCTATGGCAGCAAATCCCAGGAGAATTTTTGGATACTTGTAGGCTGCCTTGTCTATGTAGTAGTGGGAAAGACAGCTTACTAGAACCCCCTTGGCATAGGCTCTTTTTAAGAGTTCCTCTTCACTTATATTCTTTCGAATTTCTAGTATAAGGTGGAGGCCTGCCTTAGAGTCATAGACCTTTAAATTTTCATATAAGGCCAAATGCTTGACCACTCTTGATCTTTTTCTTTTATAGATATTCCTCATTCTATTTAGATGCCTTTCAAAGTAACCTCTTGATATAAACTCTGCTATAATCATTTGGTTTAGGGTTGATACAGGGCAGTTGACAAAAGGCATAACTTTTAGGTAGGTTTTTAAAAGGGAATCAGGAAGTACCATGTAGCTAAGCCTTAGGCTAGAGCTTATAGATTTAGAAAAGTTACTAATGTAGATTACATTATCCATCTTATCTAGGCTTTTTAGGGATGGAATAGGCTTGCCATAGTATTTAAACTCACTGTCATAGTCATCTTCTATAAGGTAGTAGCCCTTCCTATTGGCCCATTCTAAAAGTTCCAACCTCCTATTAATAGGCATAATAAGCCCAGTTGGGAATTGGTGGGATGGAGTTATACAGAGTATGTTAGCAGGGCTTTCTTTCAGTAGTTTGTAAGATAAGCCCCTAGAATCTAAGTTTATTGGACAGTAGCTTATCCCGTTATTTTCAAAAAGGTCCTTGAATATCCTATAGCCAGGGTTTTCAAAGGCATAAATAGAACCCTTAGGGAGAATATAGAAGAGAATTTGAAAAAGATATTCTATTCCTGAGCTTATTATAATATTGTCTTCACTGGTGTAGAGGGCTCTGGATTCCCTTAGATAATCTTTGATACATTTTCTTAGGTCAGAGATTCCCTGGGGATCCTTTTCAATTAACCAGTCATTCCTTGAGAGTATGTCTTTACTTATTTTTCTAAAATTATAAAGTGGGAAATTTTCAGTGTCAGTAGTATTGAACTTAAAATTATATTTAATAGTATTTTCCAACATGTCTAGCTTCTCTCTAGGCCTTATCTCAGTTTTTATAGTGGCTAGATTATCTATATTTGATACAAAGTAGCCTACTCTTTCTAGGGAGTAAATATAGCCCTCATCTATAAGAAGATTATAGGCATTTCCTACCGTGTTTATAGAAATATCCAGGTGGCTACTTAGGTTTCTTTTAGATGGTAACTTATCTTTGGCCTTAAGATTTCCTGTCTTAATTTCTTCTTTTATATAGTTATATAGTTGATAGTATAGGGGGCTTTCATCCCTAGTATCTAGGTTTGGACTAAGCATAATAGATCACCTCTGGTACCATAAATTATAGTTGTTTTGATACTTATGATAGTATCAGTTATATCTTATACTATATTTAAGGAAAATTACAAGAGGAGGTAGGGAGATGTATAATAATAAGTTTATGGATATGACTAAATCACTTAGCTATGGTGTAATAATGGATGTTACAAACAAGGAGCAGGCTTTAATAGCTGAAAAGGCTGGTGCAGTAGCAGTTATGGCCCTGGAAAGAATTCCAGCAGATATAAGGGAGGCTGGAGGGGTTTCAAGGATGAGCGATCCTAGTATGATTAAATCTATTCAAGAAGCTGTTAAGCTTCCTGTTATGGCTAAGGTTAGAATTGGCCACTTTGTAGAGGCTAGGATCTTGGAGGCCATAGAGGTTGACTATATAGATGAATCTGAAGTTTTGACTCCAGCAGATGACCTTCACCATATAGATAAAAATAAGTTTGAAACACCCTTTGTCTGTGGTGCTAGAAATATAGCTGAAGCCCTTAGGAGAATAGAAGAGGGTGCGAGTATGATTAGGACTAAGGGAGAGGCTGGAACTGGGGATGTAAGTCAAGCTGTGAAACATATGAGGGAAATAAGGAAGGGCATAGCCTACATAAGAGGACTTAGGGAAGATGAACTACATGTATTTGCTAAGGAAGAGGCTGTGTCTTATGGTCTGGTTAAGTACATTCATGAGGAAGGTCAGTTGCCAGTTCCTAATTTTTCAGCAGGAGGTATAGCAACTCCAGCAGATGCTGCCCTTATGATGGAATTAGGAGCAGATGGAGTTTTTGTTGGATCAGGTATATTTAAGTCAGGAGATCCAGAGAAAAGAGCCTTGGCTATAGTTAGGGCTGTAGAAAACTACAAAAATCCTAAAATACTGGCTGAGGTATCAGAGAACCTGGGCCAGGCCATGGTGGGCTTAAATGAAGATGAGGTAAAGGTAATAATGGCCGAGAGATAGTTTTGTATTATATATAAGAAAAGCTGCCCAAAATTATCTGGGCAGCTTTTTTAGAAGGCTCTGTCTTCTAACTTGTGTTTTTCTATAAACTCATCATAGGTTAGGGCTTCATCTATTATTCCGTCTTCTTTTATTTCTATGATCCTGTTGGCTATAGTGTTTACAAATTCATAGTCATAGGAAGTAAATAGAATATTTGATTTAAAGTTCTTTAAGCCGTTGTTTACAGCTGTAATTGACTCTAGGTCCAAGTGGTTGGTTGGTTGGTCTAAAATTAAAATATTGGCTTCTGTCAACATCATTCTAGACAGCATACACCTAACCTTTTCCCCTCCTGATAAAACAGAAGACTCCTTTAGGGCTTCCTCACCAGAGAAAAGCATTCTACCTAAAAATCCTCTTATATAGGTTTCGGTTTGATCTTTTGAGTACTGTCTCATCCAATCCACCAAGTTTAGGCTCTCATCCTTGAAAAACTCTGTATTGTCCTTAGGGAAGTAGGATCTGGATGTAGTAACTCCCCACTTAAAGCTACCTTCATCAGCTTCCATTTCTCCCATTAAAATCTTAAAAAGAGTTGTGTTGGCAATTTCATTTTCTGAAACAAAGGCAATCTTATCATTTTTATTTACTATAAAGCTAACATTGTTTAAAACCTTAACTCCATCAATAGTCTTTGAAAGACCTTCTACAGCTAGAATGTCATTACCTACCTCCCTATCCAGTTGGAAGGCAACATATGGGTATCTTCTGCTGGAAGGTTGAATGTCATCGATGGTAATCTTTTCTAAAAGTTTCTTACGTGAGGTAGCTTGTTTAGACTTAGAAGCGTTGGCACTAAATCTAGCAATAAATTCCTGTAATTCCTTAACCTTATCTTCTTTTTTCTTGTTTTGTTCCTTAGCCATTCTTAGGGCTAGTTGACTTGATTCATACCAAAAATCATAGTTTCCTGTATATAGTTTAATTTTTCCAAAGTCCACGTCGGCCATATGGGTACATACGTTATTTAAAAAGTGTCTATCATGGGATACTACTATAATAGTACCTTCGAACTGAATTAAAAATTCTTGCAGCCAGTTTATAGACTGGATGTCCAGGTTGTTGGTAGGCTCGTCAAGAATTAGTATGTCAGGTTTTCCGAAAAGGGCTTGGGCTAGTAGAACTTTTACTTTTTCATGGCCTTTTAGGTCCTGCATTAATTTATAGTGAAGATCTGTAGCTATACCTAGGCCTTGGAGTAGGGAGGAAGCTTCTGCTTCAGCATTCCATCCATCTAACTCTGCAAAATCTGTTTCTAGCTCAGAAGCTCTAATACCATCTTCCTCAGAAAAATCTTCTTTTAGGTATAGAGCGTTCTTTTCTCTCATTATTTCATATAGTCTTTTATTTCCCATTATTACTGTATCTAGTACTTGAAATTCATCATACTCATAGTGGTCTTGTTTTAGAATAGAAAGCCTATCATCTGGGTCAGTGATTATATTTCCAGTAGTAGGTTCAATTTCGCCAGATAGTATTTTTAAAAATGTTGACTTACCTGCACCATTGGCACCTATTACTCCGTAGCAATTTCCCTCTGTAAATTTTATATTAACATCTTCAAATAACTTCCTATCCCTAAATCTTAGACTGATATTACTTGCTTCTATCATAAAAAAACCTCTTTTCTCTACAAAATTCTTAAAACTCAAGTAATTATACCATAATTAAGAGTAAAATAGTATATTTAAGAAAATCTTAAGAAAATTTAGCTGTTAATTAGCCTAAAATTATAGTAGAATAAAAGCTATTAATTACTAGGTGGAGGTATGTGGTATGAGCTTATTAAATAATTTTTTTAGGGGGACGCCTTCAGATTTTCAATTTAAGGCCTTTAGTGGCTTACATTGGTTTTTTATAGCCATAGCTCTTTTAGGTGTTTTCTATATAATAGATAGGAGAGATAGCTTAAGGGAAAAAAATAGCTTTAGAAATCTATTGGTCTATACGCTTTTGGTCCAACAGCTGGTTCTTTATCTATGGTATTTAAAGTCAGGTTACTTTAGTTTATCCGAATCCCTTCCTTTATATAATTGTAGGATAGCTATTATAGCTATAGTTATAGGGGAGCTTTTCAGTAGGGATAAACTTAAATATATAGGCATGTATTGGGGACTTATGGGTTCAATCTTGGCCCTATTGGTTCCAGTTCTAGATCCTTTTGGCTATGATCACTATACTTTTTACTCATTTTTCATAGGTCATATATTTTTACTTTGGGCTAGTCTTTACCTTCTCTTGGTAGAGGAGAAGAGCATATCAGAAAGCAGCCTTAAAAATATACTGAGGTTTACAACAGTCTACCACATAGCTATGATAGCTGTTAATCTTAGGACCCAGGGCAACTATTGCTATTTAATAGAATCACCTATTTTTGCAGATAGACTGGATAATATGTCTCAGTTTATCTATAGCCTAATAGTAATAATTCTCTTTAATGTTATTATGGTCTTAACCCATAAAACCTTGGGGAAAATATCTAATAAGTTTCTGAGCTAGTTAGGCCTTAGGCTTATTTACAATTCAATAGTTAAAATAAATACAGTTGACATATGTTTTATATATAATATACTGTTTTTAGACAGAGTAGGTAAAGAGCGTTAAGTGTTAGGGGATGGGAAGTTGCCCTTAAACGAAAGATTAATCTGCGTTTCTTTAACCGCGTCCGCTGCTCAACTCTTTTTTTATAGTTGGCAGATAACTGTCAAAAAATAAGAAGGGAGTTTTTTTATGCAAAACTTTACTATGGAAGATAGTAAGAAGACAAACACTATGGTTAAGGGGGGTTTTTTAACAGCCTTATCCATTGTTTTAACAAGATTTTTTTCATTTATATTACCAATAGCAGGTCTACCGACCCTTAGAATAGGATTTGGTGGTATACCTATAAAGATTGCTGGCATTCTTTACGGCCCAGTAATTGGAGCCTTAACAGGAACAGCTGCAGACCTAATAGGAGTTTTAATTAACCCTATGGGTGCTTTTCACCCAGGCTTCACCCTAACAGCACTTTTAGGTGGACTTTTCCCAGGACTTTTCTTTATTTACTACAGGAAGAAGGCCCTGGCAAATGATCAAGATTGGTTAAGCTATAGGAATATATTTATAATGTATCTTGTATCAGGAATTATTAACTCAGTATTTTTAAATACTTTCTGGTTAATGAATATGTTGGGTAAGGGCTTTATGGCTATAGTCCCAGCTAGAATATTAAATACAGCTGTGCAGGTGCCCTTAAACTCATTTATAAGCTATAGCATTCTAAAACAATTGAGAAAGTTTAATATAGTTTAGGAGAGAAATATGAAAAATATACTGGCTATTTATGGAAGTCCCAGAAGAAAAAACACGGCCAAGGCTATGGATTTTTTACTGGATGGTTTAGATGAGGAGAACTACAATATAGAAAGATACTATATAGATGAGTTGGATATAAGCCCCTGTATTGGCTGTGAGTACTGTAATCACAGGGGAGTCTGTAGGATAGATGATCAGATGCAGGATATATATGAATCTATTAATAGGGCGGATATAGTAGTTTTAGGGGCTCCACTTTACTTTAATAGTGTAAATGCTCAGGTAAAGGCATTGATTGACAGGTGTCAGGTTTATTGGTCCAGAAAATTTGCCCTAAAGGAGCCTGGGGGAAAGAAAAAAATAGGTATATGTATATCCACTGGTGGTGCTCCCTACAGATATGATCAATTTCTTGGGATTTTCCCAGTAGTAGATTTTTTCTTTAAGGCCATAGATGGAGATTACCTTGGCAATTATTTTATATCAGATACAGATAGAATAAAGGTTAAGGATAGGTTGGATCTTAGGGAAGAGTTAAATGAAATCGGACGAAATATAGAAAACTTCAGAGCTTTTACAATTCAAAGATAGGCCTAGGCCTATCTTTTTTGTAGTTTATTAGTAGGGCATATATAATAGTAATACAGGGTGAATTTTATGAAAATTTAAAATATAGGCAAAATTAGTGTATGAAAAAGCTAATTAGTATGCTAGAATACTTCTATATAACTTAAAAAGGAGTGGTTTAATTGGCAACAAAGATGTTTTTTAAAAGAGAGGAAATCAATAAGAAGAATAAATTATTTTCTCCTATAAGATCAACTATAGAGACAGCTTTTTATGGTAATAATGTAAGGAGTATAGAGAATTTATCTGAGGCCTATAAATTGGCCAAGAATTCTTGTGGAACTGTAGAGTTGGATATGCCTGTTTATAAGCCAGAGCTTTTAGGCCTACCTGAAGATGCTAACATGTTACTTTTTAATGATGGAAGAATTACTGGTAGATATGCTAAGGCTAGGGTTATAATAGATGAGGAAAGATCAGAGGAGGCTAAGTATAGTGGCCTGGCTAGAGAGGCTGTTTACAATGGTAGACACAAGGAATTCTATCATGCAGAGTCCTATATTGGTCTAGATAAGGATTTTATGGTTAAGGCCCACCTGATGATTCCAGTGGGTCATGAAAATATTATGTATAATTGGCTTTTAAACTTCCAGTCCATAACAGAGGAATATTTAGAGATGTATGGAGAATCTATAGATTTAGAGGAAGGGGACATATACATATATTCAGATCCAGACTATAGGGCAGAGGGTCATGAAGATGGATTGGCTTTATTTGACCCAGAAAACAACTGTGCCATGATACTAGGTATGAGATATTTTGGTGAGCACAAGAAGGGTACTCTTACACTTGCTTGGGGAATAGCTAATAGAAATGGTTATGCGTCGTGCCATGGTGGTATGAAAAGATATGGCTTTGACAATGGAGATAACTTTACCATAGGAGTTTTCGGTTTGTCAGGATCTGGTAAATCTACTCTTACCCATGAAAGACATGGAGATAAGTATGATATTACCATACTGCATGATGATGCCTATGTTATATCAACAGAAAATAGTTCATCAGTAGCCTTGGAACCATCATATTTCGATAAGACCCAGGACTATCCACTTGAAAGTGAAGAGAATAAATATCTTCTAACTGTACAAAACTGTGCTGTTACTCTTGATCAAGATGGCAAGAAGGTAATAGTAACAGAAGATATAAGAAATGGTAATGGTAGGGCTGTAAAATCAAAACTTTGGACTGAAAATAGGGTTAATAAAATAGCTGAGCCAGTAGATGCAATAGTTTGGCTTATGAAGGACAGTGCCCTGCCACCAGTTTTAAAGATTAATGACCCAGTTTTGGCATCTGTCCTAGGAGGAACCTTAGCTACTAAAAGATCTACAGCAGAGAGGCTATCAAAGGATCAGGATCTAAATGCCCTGGTAATAGAGCCTTATGCAAATCCTTTTAGAACCTACCCTCTAGAGGATGACTACAGTAAATTCAAGGAACTATTTGAAAAGAAAGATGTTGACTGCTATATATTCAATACAGGAAATTATCTAGGCAAGGATATACCTAAGGATATAACCCTGGCTATGCTAGAGGAAATAGTAACTAAGAAAGCTAGCTTTAAGGACTTTGGAGAGTCATCTTTAGTGGAGTATATAGCTATAGATGGTTATGAGCCAAACTTTAAGAGTGAAGAATACAGGGATATGTTAAAGCAGACCCTAAACTATAGAATTGAATTTTTAACTTCTAAAAAGCTAGAAGACAAGGGAAGAGATAAATTACCTGATGAGGCAATAGAGGCTTTACTACAATTAAAAGATGAGTTTAATTAGAGGAAGGCGAATATATTTCGCCTTTTTTGTTTTAAAGGAGGTAGAAAATGAAACTTACTAGAGATTTTTATGAAAGAGATACCCTTGTAGTAGCCAGAGAACTTCTGGGCAAAAAGTTAGTTTATAAAAGAGAAGGTGATGTTTATGAGGCAATAATAGTTGAAACTGAGGCTTATTTAGAAAAGGATGATGCAGCTCATTTTTTTAAGGGATTAAGCCCTAGGACAAATGTTGTAGAAGGATCTGGTGGACTGGTATATGTATATTTAATATATGGAGTACATTATATGTTTAATATAGTTACGGAGCCGGCTGGTAGATTGGGATGTGTTTTAATTAGAGCTGTAGAGCCTATATCAGGTTTGGATTCTATGTCCTTAAATAGATATGGTAAAAGCTATAGTCAACTGGATAGAAAATCTAGGATAAACTTAAGTAATGGTCCAGGTAAACTTACTAAAGCCTTAAATATAAGTAAAGAATTATATGGAAAAGATTTGGTAAATAGTGATAAACTATATATAGAAGACTATAGATTTTATACAGAACATGAAGTATCTAGAAGTAAAAGGATTGGTATAGACTATGCTAAAGAAGGCAAAGATAAGTTTTATAGATTTTTTGTTAAGGATGATAAATATATTTAAAAAGAAAAATAATTGACATATGACTTTTATAGAGTTACACTAGAATTAGTAAATGACATATGTTATTTATGGAGGTGCTTATTATGGCTAGGCCAGTTAAGGAAAAGAAGGTGTGTGGTCTTCCTAAGACCAATAAATTCGGACCTATAGATGAGTGTTTAAAGGCGAGGGAGTTTATCCATATGACAGTGGAGGAGTATGAGACTATAAGATTGATAGATTATGAGGGATTTACCCAGGAGGAATGCTCTGACAGCATGCATGTGGCTAGGACAACTGTCCAAGGAATCTATAGTGATGCTAGGAAAAAGATAGCCAGAGGTCTTATAGAAGGTCTTCCAATTAAAATATGTGGGGGAAACTATAGGCTTTGCAATGGCCAGGGCCAAACTTGTGGTAGAAGAACTTGCAGCAAGAGAAGTGAGGAGGAGTTTTATGAAAATAATAGTAGCTACAGAGGGGAAAAGTCTTGATTTAAAGCCAGCAGATGGTTTTGCTAGATCTACTTATTTCCTTATATATGATACAGACCTAGAGTCAGAAAGCTATATTTTAAACGAAAATAAGAATAGTCCTTCTGGAGCAGGACTTAAGGTTGGACAAGTGATTTTAGATCTTGAGGCAGATCTGGTTTTAGCAGAAAAGTTAGGCAAGAATATTTTAGAGATTTTAGAGGCTGGAGGTATAGAAGCTTATAGGACCTTGGACTTAAGTATTAGGGAGAATCTAGAGGCATTTAAGGAAAATAAGCTAGAGAGAATTTTGGAAGGGCATTCAGGTAGATAGATATGAATATTGTAGTTTTAAGTGGAAAGGGAGGGGCTGGAAAAACCTTTATTGCTGTAAATTTGGCAGAAGTTTTTGAAGGAGCCAGCTATTTTGACTATGATGTGGAAGAGCCTAATGGCCACTTATTTTTTAAGCCAGATATAGATGAAGTTTTAGATGTTGAGCTTGATGTACCAAGAGTTAATCACAATCTTTGCTCATCCTGTAGAACATGTGTAGACTTTTGTAAGTTTAATGCCCTTTTATATATTTCTGGAAAGGTAAAGGTTTTTGATAATTTCTGTCATTCTTGTGATGGTTGCAGAGTTCTATGTAGTTCAGGAGCTATAGAAAATATTCCTAAGACAGTGGGAAAAGTATATATTGGACAATCTCTAGGAACTAAGGTTTATAGAGGAGTCTTAAATACTGGTGAGATAAGTTCTGGTGCCCTTATATCATGTTTAAATAATCTTTTAGATTCATCTGGGACTAATATTATAGATGGTCCTCCTGGTACGGCCTGTAATACCATGGATAGTTTAAAGAAGGCAGATTATTGTCTTGTAGTAGTGGAGGCTAGTCTTTTTGGCTTGGAAAACTTTAAGATGCTAGAGGAGCTACTAAGGCTATTTAAAAAGCCTTTTTCAGTCCTTGTAAATAAGTCAGGCCATGGTTCAGGGCTTATTTATGATTACTGTAGAGAAAAAGAAATCAAGATTATAGCTGATATAGGCCTAGACAGGGAAATAGGTCTCCTGAATTCAAGGGGAAGGATAGCAGCTAGGGAAAATCAAGATTATAGGGCCTTATTTGAAGGCATAAGAGATGACTTAAGGGAGGACTATTATGAAAGAGTTGGTGATTCTTAGTGGCAAGGGTGGAACGGGAAAGACCAGTATAGCTTCTAGTTTTATAAGCTTATCTAGGAGCCTGGCCTTTGCAGATTGTGATGTAGATGCACCTAATCTCCATTTGCTTATGGACTTTCAGAATCAGCCAAGTCTAGCTGATTACTTTGGTATGGACAAGGCCTATATAGATTCTAGCTGTATAGGCTGTGGAAAGTGTAAGGAATACTGTAAATTTGGGGCTGTAGATTTCCAGGATGGAAATTATATAGTGGATCCCTATGCCTGTGAATCCTGCGGACTATGCCTAGAAATCTGCCCAAGTAAAAGTATAAAAATGCTAGAAAATAAGGCTGGAGATCTAAAGCTTTATAGGGATGGGAGAACTTTTTCCACAGCAGAGTTAAAGATGGGTCAGGGAAATTCTGGTCTTTTGGTTTCAGAGGTTAAGAAGAAGCTAAGGGAAAATATAGAGGAGGATCAGCTAGTTATAGTTGACGGATCCCCTGGCATAGGTTGTCCTGTTATAGCATCTATGAATACTGCCAGTATGGTCTTGCTAGTAGCAGAGCCATCTGTGGCAGGCTTTAGTGACCTTAAAAGGATTGTTAATTTGACTAGACCCTTTGATTTTAAGTTAGGAGTTTTGATAAATAAGTATGACTTGGATCTTGAGTTAAGAGATAAAATAGAAGAATATTTAAAAGAAGAGAAAATAGCTTTGCTGGGTATGATTCCTTTTGATGAGGATGCTGGCAAGCTTTTAAGCCATGGCAAGGGCCTCTTAGAATCTAGTTCTAAAACCAGGGATGCCCTAGTGGAAAGTTTTTATAAGACAATGAAAATGATGGAGGTAGAGATATGAAAATAGGAATAGCTAGTGAAGGTGAATTTGTAGCAGAACATTTTGGACATTGCAGTAATTTTAATATATTTCAAATAGAGGATGGAAAGATCATAGGGAAGGAATCATTTGATAATCCTGGACATAAGCCAGGGTATCTACCTAATTTTTTAGCTGACTTAGGAGTAAATATAGTAGTATCAGGCGGCATGGGCAAGGGAGCCATAGATATATTTAAGGAGAAAAATATAGAGGTTATAACAGGAGGATCTGGCAAGGCAGAAGATCTTGTTCTTAAGTACTTAGATGGGGATTTAAAATCAAGTCAATCAGTATGTAATAAACATGAGCATAGTGGAGACTGTGGGGGCCACTAAATAAAAAACACGACTAAATATAGATTTAGTCGTGTTTTTCTATAAAAACCTCTTTTTTCCATGCTGTCTTAAGATAGCTATGAACTTTTCAGGATCTGTATTTACTATAAGGTCTTCCGGCATCTTAATTTCTCTTAAGAGTTCTAGGGCCTCATCAAACTTACCTACAGCCATTGAGAAGTGGCTATCACTATTTATGATAACTGGCACTTCATGCTCCCTACAAAGAATAGCTATTCTTTTACAGTTGTCATAACTACCAAGCCTACTGGAAACAAAGGAGCTATTATTAATTTCCACCAGAACATTTTCTTTCTTGGCAGCCAGGACAAACTCTTCTTCATTAATAGGAAACAAGGGGTTGCCTGGGTGGCCAATAATGTCTACATAGGGATTTTTTATAGCCTCTATAAGAGCCTTGGTATTATCCTCCCTAGACATAGGTGCAATACATACATCATGAAGAGATGCTATAACTAGATCAAGATTTTCAAGTATAGACTCTGGTAGGTCTAGTTCGCCACACTTAGTGAGAATGTTGGCCTCCACTCCCTTTAGAATATTAACATTTCCAATTTTTTCTGGAAGTACCTTAAGATTTCCTATGTGAAAAATATAGGGTCCACCAGGCATCTCAGGACCATGGTCAGTTATTCCAACATATTCAAGTCCAGTTCTATCAGCCTCTCTTACAATCTCCTCTACAGTGCTGTAGGCATGGCCACTAGATATAGTATGGTTGTGCATATCGAGTAACATTTTCACAGTAAAACTCCTTTCTAGTTGTCATAGGTAATAAGTACATTGTGTTTTACAAGAAGGTTTTTTATCTTTTCATCATCTTCAAGGTCAAAGGAAATCTCCTGATGATAGTCGTCAAATTTAAACATGACCTTGTATTTAGGTGAGTAGCTAAACTCCACCTCTTTAACATGTCTCCAATTATAAGGAACTACGCTAGGACCTATCATGGTATAGTGTATAAGCTGGACCCCCTCTTGAGTCAGGCCTCCAGTAAATCTAATAGCTATAAAACCTACTATGGCAAAGGCTGTAGCAAGATAATGATGCCACTGATCTCCATAATAAAGGGCAAAGCCAAGAAGTATAAGGGCACCTAGACCCATAGTTAACTTATCAGACCTTGATTTTTTGCTGGCCACTACTAGTTTGTCCCTGAGTTTTTTACTACGAACTATTGATAGGGTAAAAAATAAACAAATTAAGATACTAACATTTAAGCTCATCTGCATTCTCCTTTATTAGCTGATAATATATATTATATAATAAGTTTTTCCTTTAGTGTAAATATATTATAATTCTTTTAATTAAGTGGGAAATGAGAGTCTAAGATTAACAGAATCAGAGGATAAACCTAGAGAAGATGATTATCTTCAAAAGAGTATAGATATTTTTAATAAGGATATTTCAGAAAATTTGTAGATTGGTATTTACAAAGCTTCTTTATATAGTATAATAAACTCATAGAATATAGATTAAATTCTTTGACAAAGAGAAGTAACTAGTTGAAACACTTATAGAGAGCCAAGTTTGGTGGAAATTGGCAGTGGGAAGATTGGTGAATGGACTTTGTAGAAGTAGGAGGAAATCTTTTGAAATTACTACCTACCGGCGACCTTCCGTTATCATAAGGGCAAAATATGCTAGTATTTTAGACAAGAGACGCAATTTTATTGCGTAAATTAGGTGGTACCGCGAATATACCTTCGTCCTATTATAGGATGAAGGTTTTTTTATTGTAAAAAAAGGAGGATTTAAAATGATAAAAGGTATGTTTGGAGATTATGGAGGATCTTATGTAGAGCCAGGAATG
The DNA here is from genome assembly GCA_030152145.1 of Tissierellales bacterium. Taxonomy (GTDB): domain Bacteria; phylum Bacillota; class Clostridia; order Tissierellales; family JASKZW01; genus JASLIL01. The sequence continues at coordinate 1,671 of JASLIL010000024.1, read as the reverse complement.
CAAAAAGCCCTGGATCAATTGGAGGAAGAGTTTTACAGGGCCTTAGAAGATCAGGAGTTTTTGGACCAGCTAGACTATTACTATAGGGAGTATGTAGGTCGTGAAACCCCTCTTTATTTTGCAGAAAGGCTTACAGAGGAATTAGATGGAGCGAAAATTTACTTAAAAAGAGAAGATTTAAACCATACAGGAGCTCATAAAATCAATAATGCAGTGGGACAGGTTTTACTGGCTAAGAGAATGGGAAAGAAAAGGATTATAGCAGAAACAGGGGCAGGTCAACATGGAGTGGCAACAGCTACTGTCTGTGCGCTTTTAGGCCTAGAATGTATTGTATATATGGGGGAAGAAGATTGTAAAAGACAGGAGTTAAATGTATTTAGGATGGAGTCTCTGGGAGCAGAGGTAGTTAGGGTTAAGGAGGGAGGAAGGTGCTTAAAAGAGGCTGTTGACCAGGCGCTTTTGGATTTTGTTGAGAACTATGAAACTACCTTCTACTTATTAGGGTCAGCTGTTGGTCCCCATCCATACCCAACTATAGTTAAGACCTTTCAGTCTGTTATAGGCAAGGAAGCCAGAAGGCAAATTCTAGAGAAAGAAGCTAGGCTTCCAGACTATCTAGTTGCCTGTGTAGGTGGCGGCAGCAATGCTATAGGTTTATTTTCACCATTTTATGAGGATAGTCAGGTAAAGATGATAGGAGTGGAACCAGGAGGAAGAGGTCTTTCTAAGGGCCAACACTCAGCAAGTATAGCTAGGGGAAGGGTAGACCTTATTCATGGCTTTAAAACCTATGTTTTAGAGGGAGAGACCCATTCTATAGCTGCAGGTCTGGATTATCCAGGAGTAGGACCAGAGCATAGCTTCTATAGTGATAGCAAGAGGGCAGACTATGTTACTGTAGATGATAAGGAGGTTCTAGATGCTTTCTTTAAGCTTTCAAAGACAGAGGGTATTATACCAGCTCTTGAAAGCTCCCATGCCATAGCCTATGGTATGGAACTAGCCAAGAAATTGGATAAGGACAAGATTGTAATTATAAACCTTTCTGGCCGTGGTGATAAGGATGTGGCCCAGGTAAAGGAAATGTTTAAGTAATAAATCCTAATAAGTAGACCTGGTCTATTTATTAGGATTTTTATTTGATATAATATTATTGAATAAATAGGGAAGGAAGATTCTATGGCTATATCAAATAAGGAAAGAATACTTGTATTAAGAGACATATTTGAGCTTTATACAGATGAGGAGAAGGAGTTAAGCTATGAGGATATAAGGGATATATATTCTAGGGATTACTCTACTAATGTTGGAATTAAGGCAGTGAAAGATGATGTTGCAACACTTATTTACTATGGTTATGATCTGGTTGAAAACACTGGGAATAAGGGGAAAAAATACTTTAGTAGGCAGGATAGGCCCTTTGAGATGCATGAACTATTGCTCTTAATAGATGCTGTTCATTCTGCAAGGTTTATATCTGAGAAAGAAAAGAAGGCTATGATTGAAAAAATCAGGGAGTCAACAAGTTTAAATATGAGAAAATATTTACATAATATCACCTATATAGATGATAAAGAAAAATCGTATTTGCCAGAATTAAGATATAATATTGACAAGCTTCAAAAAGCCTCTTGTAATTCAAAGGCAGTATCCTTTGACTATGGAAAA
>JASLIL010000023.1 GCA_030152145.1 Tissierellales bacterium | reverse complement strand
GCCTGCCTATGGTATAGAGTATGACTGTATAGATCCAACAGACCTAAAGAGATCCTTGGAGCATAAAGAGGTGAATAGACTGTTTTTTGCAGGACAGATAAATGGATCTTCAGGCTATGAAGAGGCAGCAGCCCAAGGTCTTATAGCTGGCATAAATGCAGTCCAGGCCATAGATGGTAAGGAAGCCTTTATTTTAGATAGGTCAGAGGCCTATATAGGAGTTTTAATAGATGACTTGGTAACCAAGGGAACTGATGAGCCCTATAGAATGATGACCGCAAGGAGTGAATATAGATTGACCCTAAGACAGGACAATGCTGACCTTAGGTTAACAGAAAGAGGCTACGAGATAGGCCTGGCTACAGAGGATAGATACAAGAAAATGCTTCTAAAGAAAGAACTGATTGATGGAGAAATAGAAAGATTAAGATCCCTAAGATTAACCCCAAAGGAGGAGACCAATGAGATCCTAAAATCTCTAGGTTCAGCAGACCTAAAGACAGCTATGAGTTTTTATGATCTTATTAAGAGGCCAGAGCTAAGCTATGAGTCTACAAAACCTTTGGATCCAGAAAGAGGGGACCTTCCAAGAGAGGTTAGGCTTCATGTTGAAACTCATATTAAGTATGAGGGCTATATTAAAAAGCAACAGCAACAGATAGAACAGTTTAAGAAGCTGGAAAACAAGGCCTTGGAAAAAGAAGACTTTATAGGAGCCAAGGGTCTAAGCAATGAGGCCAGGGAAAAGCTCTTGGAAATTGGACCAGAATCAGTGGGCCAGGCCTCAAGAATATCAGGTATTAGTCCAGCAGATATAAATGTACTTTTAATATATTTAGAACAAAAAAGAAGATTGAAAAAAGGAGATAGCAATGACTAGTATGGAGACTTTTAAAAAGGGTATTGATCAGGTGGGCTTAGAGCTTAGTCAAGAGGAGATTGAAAAGTTCAAGTCCTATAAGGAGCTACTAAAGGATTGGAATGAAAGAATAGATATAACCACTATAGTTGAGGATGATGAAGTGGATATAAAACACTTTCTAGACAGTCTTTCAATCCTGGAATCTGGTGTAATAAGTGAGGGAATGAAGGTAATAGACGTAGGAACAGGTGGAGGCTTTCCAGGTCTTCCCCTAAAGATAGTAAGGGATGATCTTGAGGTGCTTTTACTGGACTCCCTAAACAAGAGAATAGGGTTTTTAGATAAGGTTATAGAGGAGCTTGGCCTAGACAAGATATGGGCCCTCCATGGTAGGGCTGAAGAACTAAGTAGGCAAAAGGAATACAGGGAGCAGTTTGATCTGGGAACCTCCCGTGCTGTAGCCAACCTTAGGACTCTGTCTGAATATGTCCTACCCTTTGTAAAACCAGGTGGCTACTTTATATCCATGAAGGGACCAGAGGTAGAGGATGAGGTAGAAGAGGCAAAAAATGCTATAGAGCTACTAGGAGGCCAACTAGAGGCCATAAAATATGTAAAGATACCAGAAAGCGATATAGTTCATAGTTTGGTTATAATAAAAAAAGTAAGAAACACCAAGGACAAGTACCCTAGAGGTGGAGGAAAACCTAGAAAGAAACCATTATAGGTGGGTGAAAACCTGAAAAATGTGGTATATATAGATAAAAGGGGGAGTTTAAATGAATATTAAAAGTTTACCACTTTTATTAATAGCTTTGGCTATTTTAATAACGCCCTTAAGGGTTTTAGCAGAGGATATAGAAGTGGACAATATTTACCAGGAAAGACAAGGCCTAGTGGAAAACCTAAGTCTTGGCAAGGATGGAGATGTATTTTTATTTAAGCCAACAGTAGATACAGAAAAGGGAGAAATTTTCTATATAATATCTGATGAAACCCTAATCTTATCTACTAAGGAAAAGAATATAGTAGATAAGGATCAGCTAAAGGATGGCCTTAAGGTAAAGGTTTTTGTTAAGTCAAATACACCAGTTATGCTAAGTAATCCTCCAAAGCAGGTAGCAGATCTAATAGTTATAGAAGATGGGGAGGATATAGCTAGTCCAACTGTAGATAGATTTGATGAGGAGAATTTAAATCACAGAAAGGATTTAAAGCTAATCCTAGATGAAGAGGTTGAGGTTCTTGATAGAGAGGGCAAGAAACTAGATATTAGCAAGGTAAGAAATAGGGACCTAGCTATATTCCATACAGTAGTTACAGCCAGCCTACCAGGACAAACCCATCCAGAAAGGATTATAGTCCTAAATAGTCCTAGGGTAAAAACCATGGACAGGATCTCTATTAATGGGGAGATCTTAGAGCTGGAAAAAGAAATAAGAAATATAGATGGAGTGGATATGGTTCCCCTAAGAGCAGTAGCTGAAAAGCTATCCTATGATATAAAGTGGAATGGATCAGATAAAACAGTAGAGTTAAATAAGGGGCCCCACTGGCACCTAATAACAATAGGAAAAAATCAATATAACTTTGCCAGAATGAATATAGAACTGGAAAGAGGTCCTATACTAGAAGAAGGACATACCCTTGTACCCCTAAGCTTCTTTGAAGATGTCTTAAGGGTTAAGGCTAGAATAGATAGTGGATTTTTAGTTATAGAAGAATAGCTAGAGGCTAATGTTTCATGTGAAACATTAGCTTTTTTTATCTAAAACTTCTTTTTTTTAATCCTATCTGATAAGATTAGAGTTAATAATCATATTAAATTAGGGGTGTTTAATTTGGCTAAGGTCATATCAATTTTCAATCAAAAAGGTGGTGTAGGTAAGACTACAACAGTTGTAAACCTAGGGGCAGCCCTGGGAAAACTAGGTAAAAAAATAGCTATCATAGACTTGGATCCTCAGGGGAATTCCACAAGTGGACTAGGGATAGATAAGAATAGCCTGGAGCTTTCAATTTATGATGTTTTGCTGGAGGGGGAGAAAATAGAGGCTATAGTCTTGGAAACGACAGCAGAGAATGTTTCAATCTTTCCAGCCACTGTAGACTTAGCCGGAGCGGAAATAGAACTAGCTAGTACTGAAGGTAGGGAGCTTATACTTAAAAAGGCTCTAGATGGAATTAGAGGGGACTTTGACTACATACTAATAGATTGTCCACCGTCACTGGGAATACTTAGTATAAATAGTCTAGCGGCTTCTGACTCTGTTATAATACCTATTCAGTGTGAATACTATGCACTAGAGGGAGTCAGTCAACTTATGAAGACCATAGAACTTATACAGTCTGCTGTAAATCCAGACCTAAGGGTAGAAGGTGTAGTCCTAAGTATGTTTGATGGCAGAACCAACCTATCTATCCAGGTAGTTGACGAGGTAAAAAGATACTTTAAATCTAAGGTCTACACCTCACTTATACCTAGAAATGTCAGGTTGGCAGAAGCTCCCAGCCATGGTCTATCGGTTTTGGACTATGATAAGAGATCTACAGGAGCAGATGCCTATATGGATCTGGCAGAGGAGTTTTTAGACTTAGAAGAGGATAGCTAGGAGGGGTTTTTTTGAGTAAGAAGAAGGGTTTAGGAAAAGGATTAGGGGCTCTCTTATCCAATCAGTCAATAGACAATATAATAGAGGGAGAGTCTAGGGAAATAAAGGAGCTGGACCTAGATAGGGTTATTCCAAATGAGAAGCAGCCAAGGAAAAACTTCTCAAAGGAAGCCCTGGAAGATCTTAGTAGATCGATAGAGGAATATGGTCTGCTCCAACCTATAATAGTTAGGCCTATGGGGAAAAACTACCAGATAATAGCTGGTGAGAGACGCTATAGGGCCAGCAAGCTAGCTGGTAAGGATACAGTAGCTGCCATAGTGAAAGATTTAGATGATTTTCAGGTAGATAAGATATCCCTGATAGAAAATATACAAAGAGAAGACCTGTCGGTAGTAGAGGAGGCCAAGGCCTATGACAAGCTTTTAACAGACTATAAGCTGACTCAGCAAGAGCTATCAGATACTATCTCAAAGAGCAGATCCCACATAGCCAATACTATGAGACTCTTAAACCTAGACAGGGAGATCTTGGACATGGTAGATGAAGGCAAGATAACAAAGGGCCATGCCAGGGGACTTCTGGCTTTTCCAGAGGAGGAGAGGATAGATCTAGCCAGGGAGATAGTAGAAACTGACTTAAAGGTAAGGGACTTAGAGGAAAGGGCAAGATTAAAAAAAGATAAATCGGAGAAAAAAAATAAAAAATCATTAAAAACTATGGATACTAATAGTATATTTATAAAAAACATTGAGGAAGAGATAATGGATAAATATTTAACAAAGGTTAAAATATCCGATAAAAATGGATGTGGAGAAATTAAAATAAGTTACTATAACTATGATGATTTAAACAGAATCTTAGATTTACTTAAATAAGTTAAAAATGTATATTTATAGTATAAATAACAACTATAAGGTAAATTGCTTTAAAGAGCAAAAAACTTTATAGTTGTTTTTTTATGAAAATCTCTTCCAAATATTCTGAAAATACTGTATCATAGTAATTACCATAAATTATCTAACTAAAATACAACTGAGAAACAAAAACAAACCAAAAGAAAACCAAGGGGAGGATTTTCTATGACAATTATGAACATAGTAGATAAGTTAAATGGAATACTTTGGAATAAGCTCCTAATAACATTACTATTAGGAACAGGACTTTACTATTCATTAAGACTAAAGTTTCCACAGGTAAGACAGTTTAAAAGAATTCATAAGTATGTTTTTGGAAAGGTTTTAAGCAATGAAGGAAGTGAAGAGGGAGGAATGAGTTCTTTCCAAGCTCTAGCAACAGCCATTGCAGCCCAGGTAGGAACAGGTAACCTAGCAGGGGTTGCAACAGCAATTGCTACAGGAGGACCTGGAGCAGTATTCTGGATGTGGTTTAGTGCATTCTTCGGAATGAGTACCATATTTGGAGAGGCAGTATTAGCTCAAAAATATGTTAAGGAAGAGGATGGAGAGCTAGTAGGTGGTCCAGCTTATTACATAAGTGAAGGTTTGAAAGGAAAACCTGTTGTAGGTAAGCTGAATAAATTTTTAGCAGCATTTTTCTCAGTGGCAATAATATTTGCCCTAGGATTTATAGGTAATATGGTACAGTCAAACTCTATAGGAGTTTCACTAAAGTCAGCTTTTGGATTACCACCAGTAGTTGGAGGAATCTTGGCAGCTATAGGAGTAGCCTTAATATTTGCAGGTGGAGTTGGAAGAATAGCTTCCTTTACTCAATTAGTAGTTCCTTTTATGGCAGTTCTTTATATATTAGGAAGTGCAATTATATTATTTATTTTTAGAGGTGAAATACTTCCTGCTTTCAAACTAATCTTTACCTCAGCATTCACTATGCAGGCAGCAGTAGGTGGGGCTGTGGGTGTAGCAGTTAAGACAGCAGTAAAAGAAGGTATAGCTAAAGGATTATTCTCAAATGAAGCTGGTATGGGTTCTACACCACATGCTCATGCAGTAGCACAGGTAGATCATCCAGCAGAGCAAGGTTTAGTAGCTATATTTGGAGTAATATTTGACACTTTAGTAGTTTGTACTATAACAGCCCTAATAAACATAGTAACAGGAGCTTATACTGAGGGACTAACAGGTATAGAAATGACTCAGTTAGCATTTAGTAAGGGTCTAGGATCTTTCGGAACTAAGTTTATAGCTGTAAGTTTATTCTTCTTTGCCTTTTCAACAATCATTGGTTGGTACTACTTTGGGGAATCCAATATCAAGTATTTATTTGGTAAGAAAGGATTGCTTCCATATAGAATATTAGTAGTTGGATTTATAATTCTAGGTTCATTTGTACCGGTAGATGATGTTTGGAGAGTAGCAGACTTGTTTAATGGTATAATGGTTATACCTAACGTTATAGCCCTATTATTCTTATCGCCAGAGGTTATATCAATCTTAAGTGATTACGAGAATAACTTCCTGAAAACTCACAAAGATTTATAGTTTGATAAAGGAATATAGCTATAATATACTTTATATAGGGTACCTATTAGATGTAGTGGTATCAAAATATAAAGAGGCGGTGTTTTAATATGATGATAGATAAAACTTTAAAGGATTATGTATACAAGGCCAAGTCAAGTGATCATATTCCTGGTGGAGGAAGTGTAGCAGGATTAGTAGGCAGTTTAGGAGCGGCACTCACAGTTATGGTTGGAAATCTTACAGTTGGTAAGAAATCATATAATGAACTAGAGGATAGTAAGAGACAATTGATGGATGAAAACTTTGAAAAGTTAAATATCTTAATTGACGACCTAAATGACATTGTAGATGCTGATACTAAGGCTTTTGATAGTGCAATGGCAGCTTTTAAACTTCCCAAGGAAACTGAAGAAGAAAAAGCAGCAAGATCAAAAGCTATTCAAGATGGCTACAAGACCGCATTAAGTGTGCCATATATGTGTCTAGAAAAGTCACTAGAAGCAATGAGACTACAGGATATATTTGCAGAACATGGAAATATAGGAGCCCTAACAGATGTTGGCATTGGTACATTATTACTATATTCAGCACTAGAAAGTTCAGTAATGAATATCTCAATTAACTTACTTGGAATCAAGGATGAAGAGTATGTAGATAAT
>JASLIL010000021.1 GCA_030152145.1 Tissierellales bacterium | reverse complement strand
TTTATCAGCAAAAGGTGCACGACCTAGCTTAGGATTTATAGGAGATGAAGATCGAAAAAGCACAGCTTCCTTTAAGTTTCCTTGCTTTATCTCTCTAAAGTTGGCAAAAACCTGGTCACTAGAGTAGTCATCTCTTTCATTACTTCTTAGGTTATAGTATCTTCTTATACTAAAGTCTTCTAAGTAACCTTCTTTTTCAGCTAGTGATATCCTTAGCTCATCTCCTTCTTTTAAGTTATACCTATTGGCAAAGCTCCCCATCTTCACAGCACATATAGTAGTGGATGGATCTTTTTTATCTGGGATTATAATATCCTTATTGTTATCTACATTTGTGTAAACTTCTCCAAAGGGTACGAGAATAGACTCTTCCTTAAATTCTACTCTTAGAACATCCCCGTACTTAAAACCAGCATCAAATAGCTTTTGTGATTCTAATTGAAGAACTAAATCTCCATATTTATTAGGGCCTTTTGCTTGGGCCTTAAAGCTAGATAGCTGTTTTAAATTTAAGATTGTTTGGGCAAACTCAGCCTTGCTTATATTATTATCAAGATCAAGAGTTTTCTTGCTGCGTCCTCTTAAGATTCCTAGATTGTAAGAGCTAACTACTTCATCTGACAGGTCAGCCTTGTAGTCTTCTAGCTTGGAAATAAGTATCCTTGATCCACTGGACTTAAAACCTTTCTCCAAAGCCAGCTTACCCAGTATCTCAGCAGAATCCTTACGACTAAGCAAATCTTGAGCTTCCATTTGAAGGTCTAGTTCCATGCTGGGTGATAGTTTTTTAATTATATTCTTAACTTCAGCATATGTAATAAAATCACTTGGAAGAACCTCCTTATTAAATATTCCTTGATCAATAGTATAGTGCATGGCAGTGTCATACCAATTTTTAGGAGATTCAGCTCCTGCTATAGCAGAAAATGTCATAGAGGCACTTAATGCAATAACTAATGGTGTCTTTTTCATAAAATCGCCTTCCTTTGTTAAATTATAATGCTTTTAAATAATAACATAAATCATTAAGTCCATCAATTAAACTGTCAAGAGGCAAAGCTTTTCCTACTTAAGCCTATAAAATGGAGAAAATAGAAGGATAGGTCTTTAGACCAAGAAAACATATAGTATTCTTCTTAAATACAAACTTTGTTTAAAAAAATACTTAGTGTTATAATTATTAATTGTGAAAGTCAATAAGAATAGTGAAAGGTGGTGGATCTGATATTTATGTCAGAGAAGTATGGATAAAAAATCTTATGAAAAAATTTATGATTGGGGTAAGTTGAAGGGCCTTGTAGAGGAGTTTTTACCTGAACTAGTGGATATGAATCAAAATATGAGAGAGGACAAGGTTATAGAAAAGTTGCCCTTGGAGATCAAGGAAGAAATAGAGTCTATAGGATTTTCTAAGGAGTCCAGGGAACCAGAAGAAGTGGCTAGGCAGCTACTGGAGTCGGTATATCCCTATAGGATGAAGGTTAATCATCCAAGGTATTTCTGCTTTATACCAAATGGAGTTTCTCCTCTTTCAATATTTGGAGACTTTTTAAACTCTATGCACAATCCCTATGGTGGAGGATTTAGTATTAGTGAGGGAGTGGCAGATATAGAAAGTGAAACCATAAAGTGGATGGGTGAGAAGATAGGGTATGACAGGGAGAAGCTAGGTGGACAATTTGTATCTGGTGGATCTATGGCTAATCTTACTGCAGCTATAGTTGCTCGTGATGAAAAGCTTAAACCGGAGGAGTTTTTCAAGGGAACAGTTTATGTTTCTGATCAAACCCATAGTTCTGTAGCCAAGGCCATTCATATAATGGGAATACCTAGGGCTAATGTGAGAAAGATAGAAACATCTGATGACTTTAAAATGAAGCCAGAAGTTTTAAAAGAGGCAATAGAAAAAGACCTGGAAAATGGTTTTAAGCCCTTCCTACTAGTGGCTACAGCAGGTACTACTAATACGGGTACAATAGACCCTCTAAGGGAATTGGCTCTTATAGCTAGGGACTATGGACTTTGGTATCATGTGGATGGTGCCTATGGTGCTTCAGCTATTCTTTCAAGTCATAGGGAAATACTTGATGGTATAGACCTGTCAGACTCTGTAAGTTGGGATGGCCACAAGTGGCTTTATCAAAGCTATGGCTGTGCCGCTGTAATCTGTAAGGATAAGAAGAAAATGGTGGATACCTTCCATGTTAATCCAGAGTATTTAAAGGATGTAGAATCTACAGAAGAAGATATAAATTTCTGGGATATGGGAATAGAACTAACTAAGCCAGCCCGCGGTGTTAGACTTTGGTATACCCTTCAATCTGCTGGTATAGATGCCATAAGAGATGGTATAGATGAGGCCTTTAGAATAGCTGAGTGGATAGAGGATGAGGTTAAGAAGTATGAGGATTTTGAGATTATCTCTAGGGCTCAGCTGGGAGCTATTAACTTTAGGTTCTTTAGCCCAAAGTACAGCGAGGAAGAATTGGATGAGATAAATAGGAAACTTTCAATGAGAGCCCTTGAAGAAAACTATGCAGCCTTTTTAACTACGGAATTAAAGGGAAAGATAGTTTTAAGATTCTGTGCTGTTAGTCCTCTTACTAAAAAGGAAGAAGTAGAAAAAATTATAGCTGATCTACATTCTTGGACAGAAGAGTATAGATAGTATAAAAAAATAGACCCTTAATATAATACCTCCAAGCAGCCAGTCTAATTAGACCGTCTACTTGGAGGTGGTTTTATGCCTTTTTTGAGTCTGTGTTTAAGATCATTATACCTCCTACTACTAGCATTAAGCCTATAAAAAGGTTTAGGGTGAACTTCTCTCCAGGTAAAGCCAGAATAGAGAAGAAGGAACCAAATATAGGAATAAATAGGCGGTAGATACTAATCTTGCCTGGTGAGTTATACTTTATCAGCATATACCAGAGGGTAAAGGCAGCTGCAGATATAAAGGCTGCATAGATTAGGAGCAGGAAACTTTTAAAGCCAAAGTCCAGTCCAGCTCCAGCAAGGCCAAGCTTTCCAACTAAAAGCATAAGGAGGGACCCAAATAGCATTTGGCCTCCAGATACAGTGAAGGGATTAGGCTCTATACTTGATATTTTTTTGGCAAAAATGTTGGCGAAAGCAGATAAAATTGCAGAAATTATTAAAAATCCCTCACCAATAAATTTAAAATTCAGGTCAAAGTCCTTGCCTAAATTCACTACTATGACTCCAAGAAATCCTATTAATAAACTCATTGTCTTCCTTGAATTCAACCTATCATCTTCAAAGATAAAGTGGGCCAGTATAACTGTGAAAAACGTGTTACCTGACTGTAGTATACTAGATTTAATACCACTGGTATTTGCTACTCCTATGTAGAAGAAGAAGTACTGAACAGCTGTCTGCAAAATACCTAATAGGAGTATGGGTTTTAAGTTGCTTCTATCCATCTTAATAGGCTTCTTGTATATAAGTCTATGGATTAAAAAAACCATCATACTTGCAATAAAAAATCTCAGTCCTGCAAAATAGATCTTAGAGTAAATATCTTGGGTTTCTATGCCCAGTAAATCGTAGCCTATTTTCACTACTGGAAAAGCAGAACCCCATAGGGCAGTAGATATTAGTGAGGCTATTAATATGCCTTTTTTCGATTGTAAAAATTTTTCCATTTAAGTCTCCTTTCGGTGTGTAGTTTAAAATATTTGGGTATATATAGATTATATATCTCAACTGGTTAAATTCAAATATCAGAATATAGAGATTGTTAAAATAAAGAGAATGCTTTTCAATTAGAATTTATCTTGTTATAATGAATTCGTAGGAGAAAAGTAAAATCTAATTTAAGGTACTAATATTAAATTAATTAAATATAAATTAGCTTGATACAAAGGAGGAGTAATTTTGAAAACAGACGTTCAAATAGCTCAGGAGGCTAAGCTACTTCCTATAGAAGAGGTAGCTAAGAAAATAGGATTAGAAAAAAGTGACTTAGTACAGTATGGTGACCATATGGCTAAGATCAAATTAAGCGTGCTTGATAAACTGGAGGAAAAGGAAGATGGAAAGCTAGTACTAGTTACTGCTATAAACCCAACTCCAGCTGGAGAAGGAAAGACTACTACAAATATAGGACTTTCAATGGGTCTTAATAGAATAGGTAAGACAGCTATTACAACTATAAGAGAACCTTCCCTAGGACCTAGCTTTGGTATTAAGGGTGGAGCAGCTGGTGGAGGATATGCTCAGGTTGTACCTATGGAAGATATAAACCTACACTTTACAGGAGACTTCCATGCTATAACTACAGCTCATAACTTGATTTCAGCTTTACTGGACAACCATATTCATCAAGGAAATGATTTAAATATCGATCCTAGAAGAATAGTTTGGAAGAGAGTTATAGATATGAACGACAGGGCTCTAAGAAATATAGTTGTAGGACTTGGTAGAAGAGTAGATGGAGTTCCTAGACAAGATAGCTTTGACATTACTGTAGCTTCAGAGATAATGGCTATATTCTGCTTGGCTAAAGACCTAGAGGACTTTAAGGAAAGAGTTGGAAATATTATAGTTGCCTACACTTATGATAATGATCCTGTGTTTGCAAGAGATATTCACGCACAAGGTGCTGCAGCTCTTCTTATGAAGGATGCTTTACAACCAAACCTTGTTCAAACTTTAGAGAACACACCAGCTATAATTCATGGTGGACCATTTGCTAATATAGCTCATGGATGTAACTCAATCCTAGCTACTCAAATGGCATTAAAGGTAGCAGACTATACTATTACAGAAGCTGGATTCGGTGCTGACCTAGGTGCTGAGAAATTCTTTGATATTAAGGCTAGATTTGGTGGATTAAGACCAGATGCAGTTGTTATAGTTGCAACTGTTAGGGCTTTAAAATATAATGGTGGAATTAAGAAAGATGCACTAGGAGAGGAAAACCTTGAGGCACTAGAGGCAGGTTTTGCTAACCTAGAGGGACATGTTGAGAACATGAAGAAATTTGGTGTTCCAGCAATAGTAGCTATCAACCAATTCCCAACTGATACAGAAGCTGAACTTGAACTAGTTAGAGAGAAATGTAAGGCTATAGGATCAGAAGCTGTTATGTCAGAAGTTTGGGCTAAGGGTGGAGAAGGTGCTATAGAAATGGCTGAGGCTGTTGTAAGAGTTTGTGAAGAAAACACTGCAGACTTTAAACCTCTATATGAAGTAGAAGGAAGTATCCAAGAGAAGATTGAAAAAATCGCTAAGGATATTTACGGAGCTGATGGAGTAGACTTTACAGGACCAGCTAAAAAGCAAATTAAGAAGATAGAAGAAATCGGAATGGATAAGATGCCTATCTGTATGGCTAAAACTCAGTACTCATTCTCAGATGATCCTACACTTTTAGGTAGACCTAAAGGCTTTAAGATCACTGTAAGAGAAATAAGAGTTTCAGCAGGAGCAGGATTCCTAGTAGCTCTAACAGGAGATGTTATGACTATGCCAGGACTTCCAAAGGTTCCAGCAGCAGATAAGATAGATATACTTCCAGATGGAGAAATAATAGGATTATTCTAAGATCCTAGTAAAATTGAAATATTAGCCCTGTCTAGTTAGTTCTAGATAGGGCTTTTTTTAGGGGAAAAGGTCTTTTATAAAGGGCCTGGCATATGATAGAATAGGAAAAGATAGATATAATTCTTAGGAGGAATGAAAATGAAAAGAGTATATGTTACAGGTCATAGAAATCCTGATTCAGATTCAATCTGTTCAGCACTAGCCTATGCAGACTTTAAAAATAGACATGAAGGAGTAGAGGCTATAGCTATGAGACTAGGTAAGATTAGCCTTGAGACTCAATATATATTGGATTACTTTAAGCTGGAAGGTCCTAAGTTTATAGGGGATATAGACTTTGAAGGTGGAGAAGATTTGGTTTTGGTAGATCACAATGAGAGAGGTCAGTCTGTTGAGAACATAGAGGACTTTAATCTTGTGGAGATTCTAGACCATCATAGGATAGCAGATCTTATTACAAATAAGCCTATATACTTTAGAACTGAACCTATAGGTAGTACGGCTTCCCTAGTGGCTAAGAAGTTTTTTGAAATAGATGAGGAGCCTAGCAAGGAAATAGCAGGTTTACTTTGTGGTGCTCTTATATCAGATACCTTACTTTTTAGATCACCTACTTCAACAGAGGAAGATAGGGAGATCCTGGCTAGATTGGTCAAGATAGCGGATATAGATCCAGAAAAGTTTGCCAATGATATGTTTAAGGCAGGAACTTCCATAGAAGGTAAGACTAGTGATGAACTTTTAAACCAAGACTTTAAGGAGTTTAACTTTGGGGAAAACTTTGTAGGAATAGGTCAGGTTTTTACTATGGATTTTGATAAGATAAGAGAGATGAAGGAAGAACTTTTGGAAACTATGAATAGGACTGTGGAGGAAAGAAACTACCAGGCCTGTGTTTTAGTACTAACAGATATTTTCAATGAGACTTCAGAGATTTTAGTGGCTGGAGAGAAAAAAGATCAGGTTGCCAAGGCTTTTAAGGCTTCCCTAGTAGATAGTTCTTTTAGTGCACCTGGAGTCCTTTCAAGAAAGAAACAAGTTGTTCCACCAATTACAGAAATATTAGGATAGTTTAAATCCTGTCAGTTAAAACTGGCAGGATTTTTTTATTGTAAAATAGCTAATTACTTGAAAACAAGCTGTTTTAAAATTGTAAGCTAGTTTTTATGTCAAACTCTCCCTGGTCCTAGCCTTGACCTTGACAGGTTTTAAAAAGTCAGTCTATGGTGATTATTCTGTCTATTCACTAAATTTATAAGGGGAAAACTATAATAGATATATTCAATTTAAGTTCTAAAATGTTAAGTGTTATAATAACTTTGCTTTATAGATAAGATTTAATGGGGGATTAGATTGAATAGATATATAAGAAATAGAATACTAACAGGTTTAATAACTATAGTTTTTTCATTTTGTCTGACATTTTTTATAATAAGGTTTGCACCAGGCAATCCTATTAGGGTTCTGGCTGGTACAGATAATCCTAATCCGGATATGGTCATGCATTTAACGGAAAAATATGGTTTGAATGATCCTATACATATACAGTTTGTGAATTACTTAAAGAATTTAATGAAGGGGGACTTTGGCTTCTCCTATGTTAAAAATAAGCCAGTTCTCGAGATATTAAAGGCCAAGATAGTACCTACTATAGCCTTGACCCTAACAGCCAGTATACTATCACTTTTAATAGGCACCAGTTTAGGTTTAGTTTCTGGAAGGAAGGCTGGGTCTAAGCTGGACAAGTTTCTCTGTGTCCTATCTTATGGTATAGATGCTTTGCCAAGTTTTTGGCTGGGTCTTATACTGATTTTAATATTTTCAACTAAGTTTAAAATACTTCCTACATCAGGTATGTATGATATGAGGGAGGACTACCAAGGTTTTCAAAAGTTTCTGGATCTGGTGAAGCATATGATCCTGCCTATAATGACTTTGGTTATAATCCAGGTGCCAGTTTACTTTAGGATAGCCAGGTCTTCTATACTTCAGACCCTAAACGAAGATTTTATAACTACTTTTAGGGCTACAGGTATGAGTGAAAAGAAGATTTTCAATAAATATGTTTTAAGAAATGCCCTTATACCTATAATAACTACCTTTAGTATGTCTATGGCCTTTCTTATAGCAGGGGTTTCTCTTATAGAGATAGTTTTTGCTTGGCCAGGCATGGGAAGGGTTATTATGGATGCTATAAAGGGAAGGGACTATCCAGTTCTTACTGGCATATATCTTTTGATATCTATATCCATAACCTTCTTTATGATAGTTACTGATATAGTTTATGCCTTGGTAGATCCGAGAATTCGTTTTGAGTAGGTGATTATTTGGAGATTTTTAAGAAGTTACTTTTAAATATAAGAAAGACCAAGGAGATAAGGGTGGGGCTGGTCCTACTCCTAATCCTAATCTTGGTAGCAGCCTTTGGGCCTAAAATAATAACCCATGATCCAAGAGCCTTAAATGATGATCTTTTACATCCACCAAGTAGAGAATATATACTGGGAACAGATGGCATGGGTAGAGATGTTTTCAGCATGGTTATAATGGGGACTAGAACCTCCCTAAAGGTAGGGATAACAGCTGCCTTTATATCTGGAATCCTAGGAACTCTTATAGGAGGTATTTCAGGTTATTTTGGTGGTTGGGTAGATAAG
>JASLIL010000012.1 GCA_030152145.1 Tissierellales bacterium | reverse complement strand
CTCCACATGGATTGTGTGGGGGAACATGTCTATGGGTTGGATTTTGTCTATTTTGTAGACTGATTTTAAATCTTTTAGGTCTCTGGCTAGGGTTGCTGGGTTACAGGAGACGTAAACTAGTTTTTTAGGTGCTAGATCTTTTATAGCTTCTATTAGATCTTGGTCCATGCCTTTCCTTGGTGGGTCTACTACTAGGGCGTCTACTTCTATAGAGTCTTTTACTAGTTCTGGAAATACTGCTTCTGCATAGCCTTCTATAAAGGTCATATTGCCTATATTGTTTAGGGCCATATTTCTTCTGCCATCTAATATTGACTCTTTCACTAGCTCTATTCCTATAATCTTTTGGGCCCTGTCTGCCAGGTACATGCCTATTGTTCCTATGCCGCAGTAAAGGTCTACTACTGTTTCATTTCCCTTTAAATCCAGGTATTCTTTTACCTTAGAGTACATTTTCTCAGTTTGAATTCTGTTTACTTGGAAGAAGGATTCTGGTGAAATTTCAAACTTTAATTCGCCTATCTTGTCTTCTAGCTTTCCTTTTCCATAGAGAACTATGTTTTTAGATCCTAGAGTTAGGTTGGTTTTTTCCATATTTATATTATGAACTAGGCTTACCAGTCCCTCTACTCTTTCCTTTAGCATTTCTAGAAGAACTTCTGCCTTTTCTAACTTCTTACTATTTGTTACTATAACTACCATAGCTTCCTTTTTGTAGTTGGTTCTTACGACAATGTGCCTTATGATACCCTTGTGCTGCCTTGGGTTGTAGCCTCTTATAGAATATCTTTCCATAAAGTCCCTAACTACTTCTATAACCTGATCTGCCAGTCTATCCCCAATTACACACTTGTCTATGTCTACTATAGAGTTGCTTCCCTTCTTAAAGTAGCCAATTATTGGCTTTCCTTCAAAGTCTCCTACAGGTATTTGAACATTGTTTCTGTAGTTAAAGGGTTCTTCCATGCCTATGGTGTCTTCTATCTGTGGGTGTAGTATTTCTGCAAATTTATATAGGTCTGATTCTATCTTTGCCTTTTTATAGTCTAGTTGGGCCTGGTAGTCCATTTCCTGAAGCTGACAGCCTCCACATCTGTCTGAGTAGCTGCAATTAGACCTTATCCTCTGGTCTGATTTAAAGACTATTTTTTCTGTCTTTCCTAGGCCAAAGTTCTTCTTGGCCTTTTTTATTCTAAGGTCTACTGTATCTCCAGGTATTCCCCCATCTGTAAATACGGTATAGCCATCTATTTTAACTACTGCCTTGCCTTCATGGCTTATATCTACTACTTTTCCTCTAACTAGTTGGTTTTTTTCCACTGGTTTCATGTCTATCTCCTTAATCTCCTTTTCTTCTGGACCCTTAAGGCTTTCCAGCCTTCTGGCCTTGTTTAATATTAACTTTATAAAAAAAGCCTTTCCTAAAGTATACATTTTCCTGTCATCTTTGAAGCGGGCATAGAGTTTTAATTTTAATTTCTCGTATTCTAGCCTTGCCTCCTCTGACTGTCTTAAATAGTCTCTGAATCTTAGCTGGTCTAGGTAGTTTTGGTCTCCTTTCCTGTAGCCATGTAGATGAACTATGCTTTTTTCCTCCTGGCTTTTAAGAAAGAAAAACCTAGCTTCCACTCCCCCGTCTCCTCTGTACTCATAGCCAAGCTTTTGAAGATCTTCTATTAGTTTTTCCTCTTCTTCTATGAGGAAAGCTATGTCTACTATTGGCTTAGAAATCAAGCCTTCTATATTGGTGCTGCCTATGTGCTCTATAGATCCTATGCCTTCTATTTTTTCTAGCTTCTGCCTTTCCTTAAGAAAGACTTCCTTCCATTCTTCCCTATACTCCTCCAGTCTTACCTGGCCTTTTTCTACACCGTCCATAAGATCACCTCTTAAGTAAATTGTAACATATGAGGGCCATATTTTATAAATTTTCTTGTATATGTCATATCCTTTGGGTATTATATATAAGAGTAAGATGAAAGGAGATTGATTTTATGTCTCTAGCTTTAAAGCAAAGAATAATAGGCAAAATTGCTGAATATATGGTTAAAAAAAATGATAGTCCACCTTCAATAGCTAAGGTTAAAAAGCCACTTTCTGAGTCTAGGGTGGCTTTTATAAGTACCTCTGGTGTCCACTTAAGGTCTGATAGGCCCTTTAATCTTAAGGGGGACCATAGTTTTAGACTTATTCCCAGGGATAGTCTTAATAGTGACCTAACTATTAGTCATGACCACTATGATAAGGCTGATGCCCTTAAGGATATAAATTGTGTTTTCCCTCTGGAGATCTTAAGGGACCTGGAGTCAGAGGGTTTTATAGCTGAACTGGCCCCTAGACACTTTGGCCTTATGGGCTATATTCCGAGAGTTGATTTACTTGTAAATAGGTCCATACCTCAGATGATGGATATGCTTTTGGAGGATGGAGTGGATATATTGCTGCTTTCACCTGGCTGATATATCTGTCATCAATCTGTAGGATTGATACAGAAAGAAGCTGAGAAAAGAGGGATTAGAACGGCTTCCATCATGCACCTTCCCAAGGTGGCTGAAAGGGTTAGGCCTCCTAGGATGCTTCATATGATCGCCCCCTTAGGTAAGACCTTTGGAAATGCCTATGACTATAGTAGGCAGAAGGATGTCCTAAGGGAACTTCTGGAGTTTTCCCTGGATGGTGGAGATGAGGAGCTTAGAAAATCTAAGTTTAAGTATATAAGACAAAGTAAAAATGCTGGCTAGTTGCCAGCATTTTTACTTTATAGGGCTAGGGATTTTTCTAGTTTCTCCCAAAGATCTGGGTGCTTCCTTCTCATATTTATAGGTTCTAGTTTCTCATCTATAAAGGAGTTGGTGGTCTTTCCCTTGGCTAGAAGCTCTTCCTTGTAGTAGATTTCGTAGCTGAAAAATACCCTTATGCCCTTTAGTTTCTCAAGTCTTGTTACTATACTTATTTCATAGGGATATTTTACAGGCTTCAGGTACTGGCAGTAGACGTCTATTATTGGTATTAAAATCTGTCTTTCCTCTAGACTTTTATAGTCTATGCCTATCTTCTCCAGAAAGTCCATTCTTCCTATATCAAACCAGTTAAAGTAATTTCCATGGTAGATTATACCCATCTGATCTGTTTCATTGTATCTAGTCTTTATAAGTGATCTTGATTCCATCCTATCACTCCTATTGATTTTCTATTTTTTCAAGAAGCTCTGACAAGTATAGCCATCTGTCCATTTTATCTTCTAGCTGACCTTCTAGGTCCTCCTTCTTTTCCCCCAGTTCCTGAAGCTTTACATAGTCTGTTGCCCATTCTAGCATGGCTTCTTCCAGGTCTTTTATACCTTCTTCAAGCCTAGCTATATCTTCATCTATGGTCTCCCATTCTTTTTCTTCCTTGTAGGATAGCTTTAACTTTCTATTTCTTGGCTTTTCTTTGGGTTTGGCCTTCTTGACTACTTTCTTGTCTTCTTCATACTTACCGTATTTCTCCCTAAAGAAAGAGTAGTTTCCTGTATACTCCTCTATTTTTCCCTGACCTTCAAATACAAACACCTTGTCTGCTATCTTATCTAGTAAATATCTGTCATGGGATACTATTAGAACTGGTCCTGTAAACTCATCTATATATTCTTCTAGGACTGCCAGAGTCTTTATGTCAAGGTCGTTGGTAGGCTCGTCTAGTAGAAGAACATTTGGTCCTGTCATTAACATTTTCAATAGATTTAATCTTCTTTTTTCCCCACCAGATAGGTCAGCTATCCTAATCCACTGCTCATCTTTTGTAAAGAGAAAACGCTCCATCATCTTGGCTGCTGTTATCCTGGTTCCGTCTGAGGTTTCTATCCACTCCTGGGATTCCTCTACATACTCTATGGCTCTCATATCCTTGTCCATATGGTCTGTTTCCTGAGAAAAGTAGCCTATTCTTACAGTTTCCCCTAGGTCTATGCTTCCAGAGTCTGGCTCTATTCTTCCTCCAATTATGTTTAAGAGGGTGGATTTCCCAGCTCCATTCTTGCCTAAGATTCCTATTCTGTCATCTCTTAAGAGGGTGTAGCTAAAGCTGTCTATGATCTTCTTGTTCCCAAAGGATTTGGATATCTTATCTAGTTCTATAATCTTTTTTCCCAGCCTCTGGCCTGATATAGATATGTCCAGTTCCTCTCTTTCTGGGCCTAGCTTTGATTCCTTAAGTTCTTCAAATCTCTCAAGTCTGGCCTTCTGCTTGGTTCCCCTGGCCCTAACGCCTCTTTTAACCCAGGCCAACTCCTGTCTGTAGAGAGACTTTCTCTTTCTTTCACTGGCTATTAGGGATTCCTCTCTTTCCACCTTCTTTTCTAGGTAGTAGTTGTAGTTTCCCTCGTAGCTATAGATCTTGCCTCTGTCTAGCTCAAATATCCTGTCTGTTACCTTGTCTAGAAAGTATCTGTCATGGGTAATCATCAAGATTGCAGACTTTCTAGCCTTTAGGTATTCCTCTAGCCACTCTATGGTCAGGTCATCTATGTGGTTAGTAGGCTCATCTAGTATTAGTAGGTCTGAAGGGTTTATAAGGCTGGATGCTAGAGATATTCTTCTCTTTTGCCCTCCTGATAGGCTGCCTATTTTAGCCTTAAAATCCCTTATGCCTAGCTTTGTTAGGATAGTCTTTGCCTCGGCTTCCAGTTCCCAGGCATTGGCCTTGTCCATTTCTTCGGTTAGCCTTAAAATTTCTTCTGAATCTGGCTTATCCCTGTTTAGGGCCTCCTCATAGCGTCTAACCAGCCTTATATTTTCTGAGTTTCCCCTAAATACCTGTTCTATAACTGTTAGGTCATCTTTAAAGTCTGTTACCTGGGGCAGATACTCTATGCTGGGCCTGCCATTTTCCACTAGCTGGCCACTGTCTGGCTCTTTTATGCCTGCTATTATCTTTAAGAGGGTGGTCTTACCACTGCCATTTAAGCCTATAAGACCTATCTTGTCCCTTTCATTTATACTTAAATCCACTCTATCTAGGAGTACTTTTTGCCCATAGGCCTTAGATATATTTTCCAATGTTATCAAATTCATCTGTTCACTTCCTAATCTTCTTTATATACCTATTATATAGAAAGAGGCCACTTCTTTCCACAAGAGTCCCAAGAAAAAATATAGCTATTACCCTATCTTTCTATGGATCTGGCCATTCTCCTGTAGCTATGTCTCTTGCCTCTTATGGCTATAGAGTAGGCCAGGATATTTTCAAGACTGGCCATACCTGGTGGCATACCACAGTCACCTATGTGGTGAAGGTCTGTTCCTGTCATCTTGGCGTAGATAGCCAGCCTCCTTATGGTTTCTTCATCTGCCCCTTCCTGGCTGGTTCCTATAGAGGTCATGGCTAGCCTTCCCCTCTTGTGAATATGGCCTACCAGCTCCCTTAGATAGTCTATTCCTATACCTGGTACAGTTCCTGGACAGGGCAGGAGGATTATGTCTGCACCAGTCTCTATAAACTCATCTACATTTTCCTTCTTTACTATATTTTCCCCAGACTCAAGGAGGCTACCTGATCCGTGCATCTTCCCTGCTGCTATTATTATCTGATCCTTAAATTCCCTGGCTATCATATCTACTGCCTCTACTATCTTCTGGCTTTTAACTCCTGTTGCTGGATTACCTGTTAGGAGGACCAGGTCTGCCCCCTGGTCTATGGCCTTTTTTACATTTTCCCTGCTGGCCCATCTTCCCCTATCTATATCCAGCCTATTTATTACATCACCAGCCTCTAGATCCACAGGTTCCAGGTTTATTCCCACCATTAGGCCTGTGTATTTCTTAACCTTGTCTATAGGTGATAGACCCTCCTCCTTGTCCAATCCTTCTATATAGGGTCTGTCTAGATTGTAGGTGTTTAAAAGTATAAAATCTGACCCAAAGGCCTTGGCTAGCTCTGGGTTACTAATGTCCCAAAGTGTTGGTCTGACAGAGCTTATAACCTCTGTTACCAGGGTTCTTCCCTCTGCCAGGGCCATACTTAAGAGCTTTTCCTCCTTGGTCATATGGTCTAGATCTGATCTATTAAGATCAAATATTCTCTTCATCCTATCCCTCCTATGAAAAAAAGCCTACAAAAAGTAGGCTTTTCTCTAGATATTTCTCTTTATCTTATCTGCTAGGAATTCTGCCTTTGTACCTATAACTACCTGTACGTTTTTATCACTTGGCCTTAGAACTCCTGAAGCGCCCAGTGACTTAAGCTTTCCGTCGTCTACCTTGCTACCATCTTTTACGGTCATTCTTAGTCTGGTTATGCAGTTTCCTACGGTTTCAATGTTCTCCCTTCCACCTAGGGCTTCTATATAGGCTAGGGCCAGACCATCTTCTCCCTTTTCCTTTATAGCCATATCTAGGCCCTTGCTTTCAAAGTCATCTTCCCTGCCTGGAGTTGGTAGATTTCTCTTAACTATAACTGCCCTAAATATAAGGAAGTAGATCAGTCCAAATACTAGACCTATAGGTATTAGTAGCCAGCCCTTGGTTGCAAACTTCATATTTAGGAAGTAGTCTAGGGCTCCTGCTGAAAAGTAGAATCCATGTCTTATTCCTAGTTTATATACTATGGCCATTGATAGTCCTGATAGTAGGGCATGGACTAGGTAAAGTGATGGCGCTAGGAACATAAACATAAATTCTATAGGTTCTGTTATACCTGTTAGGAAGGCTGTAAAGGCTACTGAAAACAGTAGTCCCTTGGCTGCTGGCTTGTTTTCTTCCTTGGCTGTTGAATACATGGCTAGAGCTGCTCCTACCAAACCAAACATCATTATAGGATAGAAACCTGCCTGGAATATACCAGCTGTTGGGTCTCCTGCAAAGTACCTAGCTATGTCTCCTTGGGCTCCATTGTATTCCCCAAAGACAAACCAAACTATATTGTTTAGTATATGGTGAAGGCCTAGTGGAATTAAAAGTCTATTTAAAAATGCAAACATAAATACTCCAATAGCGCCTGAAGCTATGGTCCAATTACCTATTGAGTCTATAACTGTCTGAATTGGTGGCCAGATGTAACCGAATATTAAGGCCAATAGAATTGATACTGCCGCTGTTACTATAGGGACAAATCTTCTGCCTCCAAAGAAGGCTAACCAATCTGGAAGTTCTATATCATGATATTTATTGTAGAGGTTTCCTGCCAATACCCCTGCTATAATACCTGCTAGTACCCCCATGTTTATATCTTCATTTATGGCTGCTGCACCCTTGGTTATAACAAAGTAACCTATAGCACCTGCCAAACCTGCTGAACCTGACTCATCAAAAGCCAATCCTACTGCTACCCCTATAGCAAAAAGAATTGCTAAATTCCCCAATATAGCATCTCCTGCTGCTGACATAAAAGGTAGATTTAAAAGGTCATCTTGCCCAAATCTAAGCAATAGACCTGCTGCTGGTAGCACAGCTACTGGTAACATTAAGGCCTTACCAAGTTTCTGTAAACTACCTAGAATCTTATCCTTATTCATTGTTTTTTCCCCCTTTTCTTTAAAAAATATATAATTGTCCCCTATGGCCTATATACCCCTATAGTCCCAATTTATATAGAAATTTAAAAAAGCAGAAAAAAAGACTGCCAGCCTAGGCAGTCCTAAATATCTATAATACCCTAGCCTCTCCTTCGTAGACTAGGCCAGCTTGAGGATCTACTGTTATAGTATCCCCATCTTTTATATGATCCGTTACATTACTTGCTCCAACTATAGTAGGTATACCTAGGGTAACACCAACTATGGCTGCATGGGAGGTTAGGCCACCTTCCTCTACTACTATGGCAGAAGCCCTCTCCATATAGGGAGTAACATCTCTACTAGTATATTTACTAACTATTATATCTCCATCCCTAAACTTCTCTTCTAGTTCCTCTCCTGTACTGGCTACCACTGCTCTAGCAGACACTGAGTGCTTGCCAAGGCCTGTACCCTTAACCAGAACCTTGCCTATAGTATGAACCTTTAAAAGGTTGGTAGTTCCAGCTACACCAACTGGGATTCCTGCAGTTATAACTACTAGGTCTCCTTCATTTACCAGGCCTTCTTCCATGGAAACCTGAATTGACTTTTCTATAACCTCGTCAGTGTCTTCACTTTCCAAGGCCCTAACTGGAGTTACACCCCAAACCAAGGATAGCTTTCTCATAACATCATCCCTGTTTGTAGCTGCTATTATAGTAGCATCTGGTCTAAACTTTGAAACTGCTCGGGAGGTGTAACCACTGGAGGTCGCTGTAATAATAGCACTAGCATCTAGCTCCCTAGCAGCCTGGCAGGTAGCACGGCTAATAGCATTGGTAGTAGTTATACTCTTCTCAAAAGTTCTCCTATCCAGCCTATCCCTATATTCTTTTGACTCTTCTGTAGTATAGGCTATATTATACATGGTCTTTACAGCCTCCACTGGATACTTTCCAGCAGCTGTCTCACCTGATAGCATTATGGCATCGGAGCCATCTAAAATAGCATTGGCTACATCTGTAACTTCAGCTCTAGTAGGTCTTGGATTTCTCATCATAGAATCCAACATTTGAGTAGCTGTAATAACTGGTTTCCCAGCATGGTTACACTTGCTTATAATCCTCTTTTGTATTATAGGTATAAGCTCTGTCTCAATTTCTACACCCAGATCTCCACGAGCCACCATTATTCCATCAGAAGCCTCTATAATAGAATCTATATTGTCTACGCCTTCCCTATTTTCTATCTTGGAAATAATGTGTATATCATCTCCACCGTTTTTTTCCAAAATCTCCCTAATAGCAAAGACATCTGCCTCCTTCCTTATAAAGGAAGCTGCTATAAAATCCACACCATTTTCTATACCAAACTTAATATCCTCAACATCCTTGTCTGTTATAGCCGGTAAATTTATTTCAATATTAGGTACATTTACCCCTTTATGGCCCTTTATAGTCCCACCATTTAAAACCTTACAATAAATGTCATTTCCCTCAACCCTAATAACAGAAAGCTCTACTAAACCATCATCTATTAAAATCCTGTTGCCCTCTACTACATCATTTGGTAGATTCTTATAGGAAACAGAAGCCCTATTTTCATCTGCCACTATATCCTCTGAAGTAAGTATATAGCTGTCACCAGTCTCTAAAACAACCTCATCTAGAGAAAAATCTCCCAGCCTTATTTCTGGTCCCTTGGTATCAAGCATTATAGCTATAGGAAGATTAAGCTTTTCTCTGATTTTCTTTATAGCATCTATCCTCAGTTTATGCTCCTCATGATTTCCATGGGAGAAGTTAAGCCTGGTAACATTTAAGCCAGACTTGAAAAGCTCCTCTAGAATCTCCTCTGACTCTGAAGCAGGACCAATAGTACAAACTATCTTTGTCTTTTTCATCTAATCACCCCTAATTATATTGAAAGAACCTTAGCCATCTCATACATATCCTTATTGAAAACTCTCTTAGTCTCAACAGCCTCAGTAATGTCCATATCAAATATCTGGTCACACTTTATGCCCAAGGCCCTACCACTCTTGCCCTCCATTAAAAGATTTACAGCCTTATGACCCATCTCACTAGCCATAATCCTATCAAAAGCTACTGGTGATCCACCTCTTTGTATGTGGCCTAAGACTGTAACACGAGTTTCTGTATCTGTCTTACTTTCTATCTCCTCAGCCACTTCATAGGCATTGCCAACACCCTCAGCCAAAACTATTATGTGGTGAAGCTTACCTCTATTTCTACCCTGAATAACTCTCTTGCAAACCTCGGAAATATTATACTCAACCTCTGGAACTATAATACTCTCAGCCCCACCAGCTACACCTGAATAAAGAGCTATATCTCCACAGTTTCTACCCATAACCTCCACTACATTAGCCCTGCCATGGCTGGTAGAAGTATCTCTAATCTTACCAATAGCATCTATAACTGTGCCAATGGCAGTATAGAAACCAACTGTATAGTCTGTATAGCCCATATCATTGTCTATAGTACAGGGAATTCCTATAACAGGAATGCCAGCCTTGCTAATCTTTTCTGCTCCCTTAAAGGTACCATCTCCACCAAGAACCACCAAGCCATCTAGATCAAACATCTCCAATACATTTATACCCTTCTTAAAGCCCTCTTCTGTAGTAAACTCCTCACACCTAGCAGAACGCAACATAGTACCGCCCTTTTGGATTATATCAGCCACAGATGCTATATCCATCTGTTCTATCTCGCCCTTTAAAAGTCCGAAGTAGCCCTGCTTTATACCATAAACCTCTATGTCATTGTAAACACAAGTCCTAACTATAGCCCTTATGGCAGCATTCATACCTGGGGCATCTCCTCCACTTGTTATTATACCAATCTTCTTCATAACGTCCCTCCTAATTCCTTTTCTAAATATAAATGTATTATACCACAATAAATCCCATAAAATAGGCCTCTAATTAAGCTTAACGTTTTCATCTCCTAATATTTCCCTTAATTCCTTAAAAAGTCTCTCCTCTTCTATATCTACCCATAAATTTCTCTTACCCTGCAAGGCCTTATTTCTATCCTTTAAATATATAACCACAGGAGTTTTTCCGCTATATCTTAGGAAGATCTGGTTTAACCTAGGCATCAAGACCTTAAGTCTAGACTCTTCCAGCTGTATATAAAGCTTCCTTGAATCATATTCATCCAGCCTATATATATTCTCACAAATAAGCTTAGGCTCCTCCTCTTCATTAACAGAAAGCTTGCCCTTAACTAGAATCAGGCTATCCTCAAGAATAAGATCCTGATACTTATCATAGCTAGTTGGGAAAACTATACCCTCTATAGTGCCCATTAGATCCTCCAGGGTTATAAAGGCCATCATATGGTTATTTCTAGTAATCATAGTCTTCCTAGACTGGACAATACCAGCCATAGTAACCCTCTTGCCATCCATCCTATCAAGGCCTGTCAACTGGTGGCCATAGTCCTCTAAAATCTCTGCACTGGTGTGGCTAGTCAAGGTCTTTAACCTATCCTCATACTCCTTAAGAGGATGGCCCGTAACATATATACCCAGCATCTCCTTCTCCATATGAAGCCTATTTCTCTCAGAAAGTTCCCTAACCTCTGGCAGATTATCTATATCCTCATCCTCATCAATAATATCAAACATAGAGGCCTGGCCCTTTATATTTCTCCTCCTATCAGAGTGAATTCCATCTATAGTCTTATCAAATATAGCCAAATACTGGGCCCTATTGCCCTTCAGCCCATCCATAGCACCACACTTTATAAGAGACTCTACAGCCCTTTTATTCATAACATTAGGATCCACAGTCTCTATTCTCTCGCAAAAATCTGTCAAACTATCAAAGGAACCAGCCCTATTTCTAGCCTCAACTATAGCCTCTATAAAGTTTTCTCCCACGTTTTTAACAGCCATAAGACCAAATCTAATCCTACCATCTACCACCGTAAATTTCTTAAAAGATTGGTTTATATCTGGAGGAAGAATCTCTATACCCAACCTCTTACACTCCTCTATATAAAGGGAAACTGAGTTGGTAACCCCCATAACGCTACTAATCAAGGCCGCCATAAATTCCACTGGATAGTAGTGCTTTAAATAGGCAGTCCTATAGGCCACCAGGGCATAGGCTGCAGAGTGGGATTTGTTAAAGGCATACTTGGCAAAATCTATCATTAAATCATATATTTTATTGGCTGAAGCCTCGTCCACACCATTTCTAATGGCACCAGAAACTATAATCTCTCCCTGGTCATCTAGCTCTCCATAAAGAAATCTCTGCCTCTCCTTTTCCATAACATCCATCTTCTTCTTACCCATGGCACGACGTAAAAGGTCAGCTCCACCTAGGGTAAAGCCACCTAGGTCCCTAACTATCTGCATAACCTGCTCCTGATAAACTATAATTCCATAGGTAACATCAAGTATAGGCCTTAGGGACTCGTCTATATACTCTATATCCTCTGGATTGTTCTTATTCCTTATATACTGGGGAATCTGATCCATAGGACCTGGCCTATAAAGAGAGTTGGCAGCTATCAAGTTCTCAAACATATTAGGCTTTAAATCCTTAAGGAACTGCCTCATACCAGGACTTTCAAACTGGAAAATACCCAAGGTCTCCCCCCTTTGAAACATCTCTAAAACCTTAGGATCATTGTAGTCTATCAGGTTAAAATCTATATCCACTCCATGATTCTCCCTAATCAGATCCACAGCATCCCTAATAACTGTCAGAGTCCTCAGCCCTAAAAAGTCCATCTTTAAAAGGCCCAACTCCTCTAGCTCTATCATGTCAAACTGAGTAGTTATAGCATCCTTATTTCTGGAAAGAGGAACATAGTTTGTAATAGGCTCCTTGGCTATAACCACCCCTGCCGCATGGGTGGAAGTATGCCTAGGTAGGCCTTCTACAGCCAGGGCCAAATCTATAAGATTTCTTACCTCCCTATCAGAGTCATAAATAGACCTTAGGTTCTTATTGACCTCCAGAGCCTTTCCAATAGTCATACCCAGCTCTGTAGGAATCTCCTTGGCTATCTTATCCACACTGCTATAGGGCATATTTATGGCACGACCCACATCCCTTATGGCACCACGAGCAGCCATAGTACCAAAGGTAACTATCTGGGCCACCCTATCCTCCCCATACTTATCTATAACATAGTCTATAACTTCCTCCCTACGCTCATAGCAAAAGTCAATATCTATATCTGGCATACTAACTCTCTCTGGATTTAAAAACCTCTCAAAAAGCAGGTCATACTTTAGGGGATCTATATCTATAATCCCCAGGGCATAGGAAACTATACTGCCAGCAGCAGAACCACGACCAGGACCTACCTCTATACCATTTTCCCTAGCAAACCTTATAAAATCCCAAACTATAAGAAAATAATCTACATAGCCCATGGAAACTATAGTATCAAACTCAAAGTCAAACCTCTCACTAATCTCCTGACTAAGGCTACCATACCTTTCCTCCAGGCCGCTTAAACTAAGCTCCCTTAAATAGTCAACATTAGTATAGCCCTCAGGCACATCATAGCGAGGCAGATGAAGACTATCAAAATCCAGCCTAACATCACATCTATTGGCAATCTTAACTGTATTTTCCAAGGCCTCAGGAACATGGCTAAAAAGCTCATACATTTCATCATAGGATTTTATGTAAAATTCCTCAGAAGGAAACTTCATCCTATCAGTCTCATCCACAGTCCTACCAGTCTGAATACAAAGTAAAACATCATGAACTATATGGTCCTTCCTTCTTAGATAGTGGGCATCATTAGAAGCTATAAGAGGAATACCCGTCTCTTTAGAAATCCTTATAAGGCCATCATTAACCAGCTTCTGGTCGCTCATACCATGGTCCTGTAACTCTAGAAAGTAGTTGCCAGACCCAAATATATCCTCATATTCAAGGGCAGTATCCTTGGCCCCCTCATAGTCATTGTTAAGAAGCTTTCTTTGAACCTCTCCTCCCAGGCAGGCAGAAGTACATATAATCCCCCTACTATATTTTCTCAAGATTTCCTTATCCACCCTAGGCTTATAGTAAAATCCATTAACATAGCCCTCTGAAACTATCTTAGTAAGATTGGAATAGCCCTCATTGTTCTCAGCCAAAAGTATCAGATGATAGCTATACTTATCCTCTGGGCCCTTATCCCTGTAGTTATTTTTTGCAATATAAACTTCAGAACCCAGAATAGGATTTATCCCCCTCTTCCTAGCCTCCTTGTAAAAATGAACCACTCCAAACATAGAACCATGATCTGTTATAGCTATAGAATCCATATCCAGCTCCACAACCCTATCCAGTAAATCCTCTATCTTATTTAAACCATCCAGCAGGCTATACTCTGTATGCACATGAAGATGGGTAAATTTTCCTCTCTCTACCATTCTAAAACCCTTTCTACTATATATTAAAAATCTATTCTAACATAAAACTCTAAAATTAATAAAAGCCAAGAAACAAAATACTAGTTACAAAGGCCACTAGGGCAGCAAGGCCATAGTAGGCCCTATCTTGAAAAACTAAATCCGGACTATCTAAAAAGTACCATATATTTTTCCTATCCCCTAGCCCAGCACTTGAAGCTACACTAAGACTATTACTAGACCTTACAAGTCTTCCATCAACCATATACTCAAGTACAGCCCTCTGAGAATTTATATGATATAAGCCCAGATCCACAGCCAAAGTCAATTGGACTATCTCAGCCTCAACCCTAGCAAGTCTTTTCCTAAGCCTAAAGGCCCTTAAAAGATAGAAAACAATATAGGCCAATGACAGCAAAAATACCAGACTAAAAAACAATCTATTCCCATCCATCCTTAAACCTCCTCTAGTAAACTAGCTATAATCATATAAAACTAAGTCAC
>JASLIL010000116.1 GCA_030152145.1 Tissierellales bacterium | reverse complement strand
GTTATGAGTTTTTTATTTTTTAGGTGTCGCACTTAATTATACAATCTAACTTTTGAAAAAATCTCCCCTAGGCAGCTGCCATCACAGGGACCTAAATCCAGCTTTAAAAGCTCTGCCAAACTAGGCCAGCTCCATAGGTCCTATATTGAAACCCTCCTTAATTCCTGGCCCCTTGATCATAAAGACTGTATCATAGTCAGGCTTATCTGGACTATAGCCATGGGCGTTTCTAATGTCCTCCCTAGAATCTACCTCTAGAACTGGCCCCCTATGAAAATCATCCATAAAGTAATAGCCCTCCCTAGCCTCCAAAATAAAATCTGCCCTCTGATCCACTCCTAGACCAAGAAGTTCCTCTCCCTCATAAATTCTCTCAAGACCCATGCCCTTATCCTTAAGGCCATATAGGATTTCCCTAACCCTAGGAAGACAGGTCCTATCTTTTATGTAAACATAGGAAGAGCCGTCACAAGTTTTCCCTATAACCTTATAGTCGACTATTTTTTGATTTTTTACAGTAATAAGACCCTCTTTTAGAAATATATTATTTAAAAATATAATTTTTTCCGCATCCAAGGAGCTATGATCTCCTAAAACCACCAAATTACAGGACTCATAAAGCCCCATATCCTTAAGCCTATCAACTATTTCTCCCAACCTCTTATCATGCCTCTTAAGAGCCTGTCTAGCCTCTCTAGAATAGAAGCCATATTTATGTCTAGTCCAATCCAAATCTATAAAGTGGACCAGGCTCAAATCTGGCCTATAGGTCTTTAGTCCATACAAGAGACTCTCCTGGATAAAGTCGCTTAGGTTGGGCTCATCTATTCCCCTCCTAATATGGCCAAATCTCCTATTTAACTTATACTGAAATAAGGGGGATCCATTTAAGGCCGATACTAAAACCTGGCTTTGCCAGGGCCTATTGGGAAATATTTCTGGCATATTTAGCTGGATTCTAGACCTAGCAGTAACTGGCCAACTCAAGGACATAACCCTATCTCCCCTATCTATAGCCAAATCAAAGATAGTAGTAGACTTAAGGTAATCTCTCTGCCAATACCAGTCTGGACTCTTTCTTTTAGGATCTAAAAGACTGTTGTTAACTATACCATGATTTCTAGGATACTTACCTGTAACTATGCTAGCATGGCAGGGGTAGGTAAACACTTCTTACATTCTTACTATAGCTTGCCTGGCCTATAAATTCCTTAAAATTATCCAACTCACTTATATAATCAAAGTCCCTAGATGACAAGCCATCAAAAGACACTACAATGGTCATCCCCATATAATCTCCTCCTTGAACTTATTATATGCTAAAAAAGCAGCCATAACCATTATAGTTATGACTGCCTTTAATTTCATTAATTATCTTAAATCATAGATTTAACTATAGCATCTGCAAGTCGTTTAATCACTGGTACAACTACAGAGTTTCCTGCCTGCTTATATAAATGAGATTGAGCTTGATCAGGTAGTTTAAAGTCCTTAGGATATCCTTGAAACATAAAGGTTTCATATGGTGTTAATTTCCTAATACCATGTTTTGTTAAAACTAAAGGAACATTATGTCCACCAGTCCCCATATTAGCTGTTAATGTAGGACATAAATTAGACTTATTTTCCCTAACATAAACTCTTCGCCATTGGTACAGAGTATCTTTTTTAACTATACTTTCCTCTAACTTATCATAGAATTTATTTTTTTCACTTGTATAGTAATATTTATCATCAACCTTTTTATTGTAATCTACTATGTCGCTAATGCTCCTTGTTAACTCTACAGGTTCAGGTGGTATAAATCTCATAAAATCATCATGGTTTTGAAACCCAACTATATATATTCTTTCTCTATTTTGTGGTATGTTTCCATACTCTGAAGAATTTAATACTCCTGCCCATATATGGTAACCATAGTTTTCCAAAGTTGATTTAATTACTTTATAGGTATTACCCTTATCGTGACTAAGTAAATTTTTAACATTTTCTAAAAAAATTATTCTTGGCTTCTTGTCTCTAATAACCCTAGCTAATTGAAAAAAAACATTACCTCTCTCATCCTCAAAACCTTTTTGATATCCCGCTATCGAAAACGCCTGACAAGGGAAACCTGCTAATAATACTTCTGCATTAGGTATATCTTGACTATTTATATTCTCAATATCACCAACAACTAACTTATTTTCATGATTTAGCCTATATGTTTCTGATGCCTTTTCATCTATTTCGTTAGCCCAAATAGTATTTACACCTGCTTGAGCAAACCCTAAGTCAATTCCACCTACACCCGCAAATAGACTAATTGCTTTCATTGATATACCTCCCTAATATAATCCTTATTTACAAATTAATATTATATATATAACATTCTATTTTTATATTCTTCAAAACTACCTACCTTTAAAAAGTCCATATAATATACTCCCTCTTCATCCTTGCTCAACTTTATACTATCAATACCCTTTTCATCTAAGTCTGCCTTAGTAACAACAGTATCTTTTTTTATTTTTAATACGTCTCTTAGAATCCAGCTACCCAGAGCTTTATTCGGATTTGACTGTAAGGCTTTCCCACCTTGTTGAACAACTTTCATGGATAAAGTTTTTTTATTTGGAAGAATAACATCAAAAGAATCTGTTCTATTATCTTCTGTAATATATTCAAAGAAATCTTCTTTGTATTTATGAATCCAAGATGGTATAGGGATATATACTTCATCGCTATGCCTTTGTCTTCCACCTGCATTCCAGCTATTAAGCCCCGATTTTCTCTCAACTCTATTACTTGTTGGACTATATAATGGTAAAATTATATAATCTATAATTTTATTAGATTCATCTTCATATTCCCCATCAATTAGTATATTAGTTTGATTTAATAAGTATTCAAATGGATCTTCAAGTATTTTTACTTTCAACTCTTTCACTAGCTCTATATTGCTTGTATCAAACCTTTTAAACAAAGTGTTTTTCGACAAAGAAAAATTATATTCATTTTCCCCATCTACAAAATGTATGTTATTCTTTCCTCCAGTGTCTTTTATCCTCAAATTATTTATATCTATATAATCCATATGTTCTTCATATATATTTAGTTTACTATTTTCTCTAGTTATTACATGATAAATCATATCATCTAGATTGCAAATATCTTTAGTTACATCTATTCGCTTATTCCTCATTTCTGCTACCTTGTATACAGTATCTTTTTCCTTTAAATCTCTTATCAGATATGATTCACTATTAAATTCTGCTATTTTTTGATAAGTTTTACCATTTTCATGTAAAAATGTTTTTAAACCTATTCCTATAGATGCCTTAGATGCATCTGCTGATACATCACTTCTTGATAAATTTTCAGCATCAAAGCTTTTACAAAATATATTCTCCATAGCTCTATAATACAGAAAAGGATTTTTACTTTCAGAAAACAAGTTAGATAAAGAAGCAGTAACTTTAAGTAACTCCATGTATAGCTCCTTGTTTTTATTACTTTGACTTTCAAAAAACATCTGCAAATCCTCCTAAATATACATTTGCTTTAAGTTTATCATAAACCTAGACTCTCTCCAAGTATCCATTATAATTTCATTAATTATAGAATTTTTCTAGGCTAGTTTAAATATAAGTAAACCCAGAAGCATTACTACTAGACCTACTATATTCATGGAGTTAAATTCTAGCCTCTCCATACCAAATAAACCCTTGTAGTCTATAATAACAGAAAGCAAAATCTGACTTACTAGAAATATAGAGGAGGCATAGGTTGCTCCTAGTAGGGTTATGCCCTTGTTAACTGTATAGATTATACCTACACCTATAAGCCCTCCAAATAAATATATGGGCTTAACCTCACCTATAGCCTTGAAACTACCCTTACCTAAAAATAACATTGCAAAAAAAGCAAAAATAAAACCTACTCCATGAACTAAAACATTAGTTTCCATATCACCAATCTTACTGGAAACATTGGCATTGAAAACTGCCTGCAGGGTTATAAATATACCTGCCAATATTGAAAATAATACTCCCATTTTCTACCTCCTAAACTCCCTCATAAACATTACCCTTAGACAAGACCTCCAGAGCCTGCCTGTCTAAAACCCTAAGACTCTTGCCCTCTCTATCTATAAAACCATGATCTTCAAACTTCCCTATAACCCTATTTAAATGCCTATAGCTAGTCCCCAAGAGAGAGGCCAATTCTATTAACTTTGGCAGGCAGCAAGTCTCTCCGTCTAGAGTTGCTAAAATATAGCTAGCAAGTCTAGTTTCCAAGGGATAAAGTAGACTTATAGATATAACATCTGTAGTGCTATAAAGCTTGTCAGATAGGTTGACTATCAAATACTTTAAGAAGCTATAGTTGGCCTCCTCCCTAAGCAGATCCATATCTATGGCTATAAAAACAGAATCTATAACACACTCTACATTGCAAAGAGGCTTGTAGCCTGTCATTAACTCTACATCTCCTAGAATACTGGCAGGCTGACTAAATCTTAAGAGTAAAGACTTGCCGTCAGAATGAAGGGTATAGATCTTTATCTTTCCCTCTAAAAGAATGTAGAAACTGTCCATCTCCTGATCCTTTCTACAAACCAATTCATTTTTATTAAAGTAGTGAAGGCTCATATTCTCTACAACTCTTTGGCTAAAGGCATCTTTTAATTCAAATTTTTCTAAGTAACTTTCTATTAACTCTTTATCCATCACTCTTTTTATAACAATCACCATCTTCCTAAAAAGTATATCTTGTCTGCCCCTAGATTAAAAGGACATCTGTCATCTTTCCTATTTTTAATGGCCTAGACTAATAATATCCTATTATATAACATATGGGGCCTATAGTTTAAGGATTTTTCCAAAACTTGGCAAAACAAAAAAGTAGGACAAGCCTACTTTTTAAAACAACCTATACCTATGGCACCTGGTCCTATATGGGCTATAACTGCTGAAGATACTAGGGGTATATGGTCATAAACTTCTATATTATACTTTTCCTCTATTTTCTTCTTGGCCTCTAGGGCAAAATCCATAGCATCTCCATGAATAAGAAATACCTGATAATCCTCAATAGAATCTCCTATACTCTTGTCTAAAAGGTCTATACCTGCCTGTAACTCCTTCTTTCTACCCCTAAAAGCCCCTTCCTTGTTTAGGCTATTGCCCTTAAAGGAAGCTATGGGTTTTATCTTTAAAAGATTTCCTGCTATAGCCTTGGTCTTGCTAATCCTACCACCCTTTTCAAGATAGGATAAACTGTCTAAAAGTATATATATTTCCGTAGCATTGGCATAGTCCTCTACTATAGCCTTTACCTGGTCTAGGCCTAGGCCTTCCTCCCTTAAATCTACAGCCTTTTTTATTAAAAGCCCTACCCCTGAAGATGCTGACTGACTATCTACTACATAGATCTTTCTATCCTCGTATTCCTCCATCATCATATTGGCCGCTACATTGGCTGATTGGAAGGATCCACTAAGTGTACTGGATACTGTAAAGCAAAGAATGTCTCTCCCCTCTTCCAAGCTTTTTCTAAAAATATTTCTGTAGTCATCTACAGATGGCAAACTGGTCTTAGGATAAAAATCTGGATTTTCTCTTAGGTGCTTGTAAAGTTCCTCTCTTGGTAGGTCAACTATGTCCCTTAAATAGTTGTCCTCATCTAATCTTATATAAAAATATGCTGATCTTATATGGTGTTTTTCCGTATAATCTTCCTCTAGGTCATGGGATGAATCTGAAACTATATCAAATTTATTCATAAGTTCTCCTCTCGCTATTCAAATAATTTAATCTAAGATTATCACAATTTGACCGAACGGTCAATTACTATTATAATGACTATATTAAATAAGAAAAGAGGTCCCCATATTGAAGAAAGAAAACATTAGCACAAAAGATAAAATTATACTAACTACCATAGAATTAATTGGAGAAGCTGGCCTACAAAATGCAACAGCTGGTAATATAAGTAAGGTTGGCGGCTTTACAAAAAGCAATATCTTCTACTACTTTGAAACTATAGATCAGGTGCTTTTAAAGGCTCTTCTGAAGTCCATAGAGGGAGTATCCCCTATTCTAGGAAGTGACTTTCATCTCTACAAAAGCATCAGTCACTATTTAAATTCCTCCATAGAAGGCCTCTTGTCTTCAAAGGAAAAGATTCTCTACCTAAAGGTTATCTTTAGCTTTGCCTACCAAAGCATGTATCTAGAAGATGTTCTAAAGGATCTTCACATAGTTATTATAGAAGATCTCTACCATGTTCTTATAGATGCCCTAGATTACTTTAAGAAAAGGGATTTGGAGAAAGAGGAAGTTGAGGCCCTGGCCTCACTGATAATGGCTAGTTTTAATGGTCTAGGAGTTATACTTCTAATAGATTCCTCAGATAAAAAATTCATAGACACCTGGCGCTTCCAGGTAGAACTTATAGAAAATCATATAATTTAACTAAAAAGTCTCTTTTTCTTAACCTGAATTTTACATGGAAATTTTATAATAAAGGAAAAGGGGGCTTTAATATGTTAAATGGTCAATTGTTAAGGGAAGTAAGAAACAACAAGGGCTATACAACTATGGACATTTCAAATATCACCAAAATATCAAAATCCTACATTGAAGAACTTGAAAGAGGTGACAAGTCTAACCCATCCTTTAATAAGGTTCTGGCTATTGCCTTGGCCTTAGATATAAAACTAGATGATTTGGTAATGTAAAAAGGGACTGCTTCTCTATCTGAAGCAGTCCTTCTTTCATTAGAGGGGCTTTAAAAACTATATATTTAATTTAAGGGCCAATAAGTGTTAAGATATATATATAATCACATTGAAAATGAGGGATAATATTGAATGATTTTGATAAGACTTTAAACCAACTTGACTACCAAGAAGACCTGGTACAGATCTATGGTCTCTCCCAGGAAGAGGTAGACTCAAGACTTGAAAAGGGCTTGGTTAACAAGAGCCCTAAAAAGTTTACAAGGTCAGTAGAGGATATAGTTAAGTCCAATGTCTTCACTCTTTTTAACATCTTAAACCTAGTACTGGCCACTATAATTCTTCTTATGGGAGACTGGAAAAATGCTCTTTTTATAGGAGTGGCTATAGCCAATACTCTCATAGGTATATATCAGGAGTTAAAATTTAAAAAGACCATAGACCAACTATCTATCCTGGCAGAAAGTAAGATTAAGGTTATAAGATCTGGCAGGGAGGTCTACCTGAGCCAGAACCAACTGGTCCTAGATGATATCTACATAGTAGACCAGGGTGGGCAAATACCAGCTGATGGATCCATTATTAAAAGCCAGGGCATAGAAGTTGACGAATCCCTACTGACTGGAGAGGCTGATCACATACCTAAGAAAAAATCTGATCCAGTTCTTTCTGGTAGCTTTGTAACATCTGGCCAGGCCTACATAAGAGTTGAATCTGTAGGATTAGACAACTATGCCAATAAATTAGCTCTTGAGGCCAAGGAGGAAAAGAACAAGAAATCAAAGCTCATGAAAACTCTAGACAAGATAATAAGAATTTTAACCTTTACCATAGTTCCCATAGGTCTACTGCTTTTCTACAGCTCCTACTCCCAGGGAATAGATTTTAGAACCTCAGTTCTATCTGCCACAGCTGCTATGCTGGGCATGATTCCTGAAGGACTTATACTCCTAACCAGTGTTACCTTTGCAGTAGGGGCCATGAATCTTGCTAAATACAAGACCCTAGTTCAGTCCCTACCATCTATAGAAACCCTGGCAAGAGTAGATGTCCTTTGCCTGGACAAGACTGGTACCATAACAGATGGTAATCTCAGCCTTAAGGAGCTTAAGCTTTTAGAAGAGGGCTGGAAGGGAAATATGGAGGAGGCTATTGCCCAAGTAATCTTGGCCCTAGATGATAATAATCCAACAGCCCAGGCCCTAAAGAAACTTCCAAGGCCCAAGTCCCAGTGGCAGACCCTTGACAAGGTTGCCTTTTCTTCAGATAGGAAGTGGAGTGGAGCCAGCTTCCAATCTAGGGGAAGCTATCTTTTAGGCTCTCCTGAGTTTCTCTTTGAGAAGCTGCCAGAAGCTGACCTTAGGGAAATTGAAAGCTACAGTGAAAAGGGCCTAAGAGTCTTGGCTCTCGGACATGGGAAAGAGATCCTAGCCAATAAGGAAATACCCAAGGATCTAAAGCTTATAGGTCTTGTAGTTCTAGAGGATAACCTAAGGCCCAATGCCAAGGAAACCTTTAACTTCTTTGTAGAAGAGGGAGTAGAGCTAAAGGTTATATCTGGAGACAGTCCCCTAACTGTTTCAAACATAGCCAGTCAAGCCTCCATTCCTGGCAGTCAAAGATATGTAGACATGTCTAAGATAGAAGATGACCAAGACTTTGGTCAACTTGTTAGGGACTATGTTGTCTTTGGAAGAGTCTCCCCCTACCAGAAACGTGAGCTGGTTAGGGCCTTGAAAGAAGATAATAAGACAGTTTGTATGACAGGAGACGGAGTAAATGATGTCCTGGCCCTAAAGGAGGCTGACTGTGGAGTAGCCATGGCCAAGGGTAGTGATGCAGCCAGATCTGTAGCCGACTTTCTCCTACTGGACCATGACTTTTCCTCTATGGTAGAGGTCTTAAAGGAAGGCAGAAGGGTTATAAATAATATAGAGAATGTATCCAGTTTATATCTAATAAAAACCATATACTCAACCATACTTTCTCTACTTTTTATCTACCTACCCTTTGCCTACCCCTTCAGTCCCCTGCAAATGGGACCTATAAATAGCCTAACAGTAGGTCTACCCTCCTTCTTTTTGGCCCTGGAACCAAACTATAGGAAGCCTGAGGGAAAATTTCTATCTAATGTCTTAGAGAATGCAGTACCTGCAGCTCTAACAGTAATCTTAAATATACTAATAATACAATTAGCAGGCAAGTGGTTTCAGCTAGACTACTCTGAAACATCAACCATGTCTGTTCTGCTAACAGGTGTAGTAGGTTTTCTCCTCCTAATAAAGCTGTCAAAACCTTTAAACTGGAAGAAAAACCTTATGATAGGCCTACTAATTCTAGGCTTTTTAGGATCCTTTATAGTTCTTGGAGACTTCTTTAACTTTGAAAGCCTCTTTACAAGAAATGTCTTTTTCTATCTGCCACTAATATTTCTAAGCAAGAACTCCTTTAAAAGCCTAAACAGCCTGGTAGTCTTTCTAGAAGAAAAATACCAGCAGCACAAGTCCAAAAAATAGATACTTAAAAAATCCCCCTAATCCCAAGATGGACTAGGGGGATTTTCTTAATCCAAAAATTTAGACATAAAAAAACGGGGTCTCCCCCCGTTATCCTCTAAACATTATAGTCCAGTAAGTTTGCCCCTCCTTATTCTTTCCATAAGTTACTGCTGCTGAACTGTATTTTTCATTCATAATATTATCCCTGTGGCCCTTGGAGTTCATCCAATCTCTTACTACATCTTCAGACTTCTTCTGACCTCTGGCAAGGTTTTCCCCAGCACATTTATAGGCTATTCCTTCCTTGTCCATCATGTCATAGGAACGACCATATCTTGGTGACTTATGTTCAAAGTAGTTATTGTCTATCATATCCTGATTTTTTATATCTGTAAGTCTTTTCAAGTCACTGTCAAAACTTAGGTCCTTTAAACCTGCCTTTTTTCTTTCCCTATTAATGTATAGGATTATAGCTTCTTCAAGCTCCTCTTCTTCTGTATTTCTATCTAGGCTGGCTGTTGCTTCGTTACCCATAATGTATTCAATGCTGTGGTCTAGATGTTTTACATCTGTAGAAAGGTCACTATGAACTTCCTCATAGCCTCCCTCTGTAGCCAGTTCTATGGCCTTAAGATCTGGATTCCAAACTACCTCCATATCTATTTCCTTGGCCAAATCCCTTAGCTTAAAATAGTTGTTGCCATTTATTAGATAGGCCTTTAAATTAAGCTTCCTACCCTCCATATATACTGATGACTTACTTTCCTGACAAGTGGTTTTCCCAACATTTAAATTTTTCCCCTGATCTTCTCCACTGTAGGACTTGCCCTTTACTATAGTTACTCCCTCGTTTTGGCCATCCCAAGCCACATCAAATTTCTTGGATGTATCCTTTGTAACACTGGCCAATTCCCTAAGCTGAAAGTAATTGTTGCCCCCTA
Source organism: Tissierellales bacterium (assembly GCA_030152145.1). Lineage (GTDB taxonomy): Bacteria > Bacillota > Clostridia > Tissierellales > JASKZW01 > JASLIL01. Next base: position 241 of record JASLIL010000116.1, on the reverse strand, counting down.
TATTATAGGAGTCAAACTCAAGCTCTTCTCCATTAAGGTATATATTAGATTGGGTCTTAAGGCAAGTTACTTTCTCTCCATAGGTCCAACTATTTAATACTATGTTAGATTGTATAATTAAGTGCGACACCTAAAAAATAAAAAACTCATAACAGATCAATTTTCGTGTAAAATGTTAATAACGACAAAAACACCACGAAAGGAGATTGTTATGAGCTATAAACATATTACCATAAATGAG
>JASLIL010000079.1 GCA_030152145.1 Tissierellales bacterium | reverse complement strand
TTTATTAACCCTATATGACTTAGTAGAAAGTGCAGCCAGATGACTATTGTGGGTAATCATTATTATTTGCCTGTCAAACATCTCTGAAGTCTGCTTTAAAAATCCTGCGAAATTAAATATATATTCCTCTGAAACATGCTTGGCTGGCTCATCTAGTATAAGAGGCCCTTCAATCTTAGGCTTCATAAGCTCTATAAAGGATATTCTGAGAGCAATAGATATAATATCTACCAAGCCTCCACCCCTTGACTCTATAGGCTTGGTTTTATTCTCAATACCATCTATATTATCAACTATATAAAATTCAGCACTAGTTTTACCATAGGCTTCAGAAAGCTCTATTTCAAATCTACTGTCACCAGCAAATATATAGGATAAACAATTGCTAGTTAAGTCTTCTATTTGATTCTTGGCTTGCTCCCTGGCAAAGTCTGAGGTTTTTTGAAGAAGAATTTTAACAGAATTTAGCAGTTCTTTTTCCTGGGCTATAAGCTTGTTTTTTTCAATATACTCATCTCTTCTCTCCTCAAGAGTAGCCTTCTTACTAGCCCCCTCTATAAGTTTTCTTTCTAGAAAATCTATCTTGTTTTTCAAATCATTTAATTCCATGTAGACCACCTATAGTATATCCTTAGGAAGTAGGCTATCAGCCTCTTCAAATAGTTTATTTATCTCATTCTCCAAGGATGAAATTTCTTCTTCTAAATTATCTGGACTTATATTGAGCTTACTTAACTCCTCTATTATTTCACGTTTTTGATTATTTAGCTGCTCAAGCCTAGCCTCAGCCTTATATTTTAAATTAGTAGCCTTATCTAAGTCTTTTTTCAATATATTTAGTTTCTCTTCATAATTCATACCCATAAAACCTCCCATTATTTACTAGTCATAGAAAAATTTTCTTCAATCTTCCTTATTTGTTCCTTATCTATATTACTAAGGCAATAGGGGCAGATCTTCCTATCATTTAATATGCTACTATAGGTCTCCAGATGCTCCTTTAGCCCCCTGTTAATAGCTTCAAGTTTATCCTTAATCTCTAGCTGATCTAAGCTAAGTTTATCAAGAACTTTCTTATATTCATAGACCTTCTCATAGCTAGCCATAGTTAACTCTATAGAGGCTAGATCTATGGAGTTTAGGTTTTCAAAATGACTACTGTAGTTTTGGCCTAAATCTAAACGCTTATTTATATCATCTAATCTTAGTTTAAGGGATGATAGGTAGTCTAGTCTTCCAATAAGTAAAAACAAATCATTTTCCATAACTTTAAGAGCTTCTATCTTAGCCAGGCTATTGACAATAGGCAGCAAACTCTTTATATCCCTATCATTATCTTGTCTTTCTTTCTCTATAGCCCTAAGCTCAAGTAGACTCTTGATCTTACTATCTAACTCTTCTTCTTTAAGCTTCAAATAACTTAGTTTCTTAAGTTTATACATTATCATTAGACCTTCTTCAATATTAGCCTCATTTCTTTGAGATTTTAACTTCAGATCAAGGTAGTGCCTATAGTTTCTAATATCTTCACTTAAGCTTCTTTCTATATCCTTGGATCTATCAAGTCCCTCTAAGCTCTTTAAGAGTTTTACTAGCTCCAGCTCTTCTAGGCCATAGACCTCTAAGTTTTTCTTATATTTTTCTAGAAGCTTTTTCTTTTCAATCTTACTCTCTATATCCCTATAGTTTTCTTTTAATCTTTCTAGTTTTTTAAGCTGATTATCTAAGTCTGTAAACTCTTCAAGTTTTTCATTTAGCTGATCTATTTCGTCCTGATTTGACTTTTCTTCCAAACCTAGATTTCTTAGATCCCTTAAAACATCTACAACTGACTCATCAATAATATCAACACCAACCAGTCCCCCAATAACACCAGCCTTAGTAGAGTTTTTCTCTGACAACAGAAAGGGACCATCTAGCTGTTCTGCTATATTTATGCTCTTGGTAAAATCCTTATCTAACTTTACTTTTCTTACTCCACTAGCAGCTTCCACTTCTTTAGGAACACTTAGGCCAAAGCCACTTAATTCTAAATCCCTACCATTGGGATAAAATATCCTATATATATTTTTTGTTTTATTTCTCTCTCTTTCCACTCTAGTGCTGTCATTGAAAACCAAACTTACCCTAGTAAGATCCTCTCCTTCTCTTACAAAGCTGCTACCACTAGGTTCATTGTATAGAACCCATTTGATAGCCCTTATTATAGAGGTTTTTCCACTGTCTGATGGACCTACTATAACATTTAAGTAGGGATCTAGCTCTATAAGGCTATCCTTATGAGACTGGAAATTCTCTATTTCTATGGTTTTAATATATTTCATGGTAATCACTCCTAGACATTTGAACCTTGCTAATTCTTCTTAAGGCTTCTTCTTTTACCTTATCATCAACTGCTTCTGCTGAAGCAATTTCAATTAAAATATCATTTACATCCATCTTATCAAAATTTATAGAATTACTAATGGTCTGCTTAAACTCATAGATTTGGGCCTCTAAAACTTCTATTGAGGTTAGGTCTTTTTTATTCAAAACTTTTTCCCCTAATTTAGCAGATTTTAAATAGATCTCCTCTATTGACAGCTTGTCATCAAGATCCAAGATAATAATCTTGGGCCTTCTCTTTAACTCATGAATAGAGTTAGTTAGCCTAACTAGACTGCCAGGATTTATAAAGTACTTATTATTTAACTCTACTGTATTATAACCTAGGTGATAGTGTCCACATAAGGTTACATCTGCCAAAGTCTCCCCTGCTATATCCTCTATCAAACTATAATCAACTCCATCTATAAAGGGTTTATCTAAAAGCATTCCATGGACTAGATGAATGGCAAAGTTAACATCTTCATCTCTATCCTTAACTATATATTTATTTTGATTGAAGCTATCCATACCATATACATAGGGCTGGCCCGTTAGTTGAATCTTAACCCCATTTTTTTCCAGAATAACTTTTTCCCCTTCATCAATAATAGAAAGAAGTCTTACAGAATCCAAAAGACCAATCATGCTCCTATTAGATGTCTTTGGATTATAGCCAAAGACATCATGGTTACCACAGATGGCATATATAGGTATATTAACTTCATTTAAAAGTTCTGCAAACTTAGAAACTATTGAAACAGACACATCTGGCCTATCAAATAAATCCCCACCATGAAAAATATAGTCAACATCTCTAGATCTAGCTATATCAAATACTTCAAGAAATTTAGCTTCCAAGCTTTCGGTAAAATCATCCAGTCTATTTTTAGGTGAGCTACCCCTTATGTGAGTATCTGTAAAATATAGTATTTTCATAATATTCTCCTTATAAAATAATTCTCCAATATAAAATTGGAGAATTATTTTCTATTCTTCTTCAGTTTCTTCTTTATTAGACTTAACCAATCCATACTCTTCTCTTACCTTAAGTTCAACCTCTTCCATAATTTCTGGATTATCTGTTAAGAAGTTCTTAGCATTTTCACGTCCCTGTCCAAGCTTATGTTCACCATAGCTATACCAAGAACCTGACTTATTTATAATATCAGCATCAGCAGCTGTATCTAGTATATTTCCAGCTCTAGATATACCTTCTCCATACATTATATCAAATTCAGCCTGTTTGAATGGAGGTGCAACCTTATTTTTCACAACCTTAACCCTAGTTCTATTACCAATCATATTATCCCCTTGTTTTATAGTCTCTATTCGTCTTACATCAAGTCTAACACTAGAATAAAACTTAAGAGCCCTACCACCAGTGGTTGTTTCTGGATTTCCAAACATGATTCCAACCTTTTCTCTTAATTGGTTAATAAATATAACAGTAGCATTGGATTTATTTATAGCACCTGCTAATTTTCTTAAAGCCTGAGACATTAACCTAGCCTGTAAACCAACATGGCTATCTCCCATTTCCCCCTCAATCTCAGCCTTAGGTACTAAAGCTGCTACAGAGTCTACTACAACAATATCAACAGCACCACTTCTAACCAGCGCTTCTGTTATTTCCAAGCCCTGCTCTCCTGTATCTGGTTGAGATACAATTAGATTATCAGTGTCAACTCCTAATCTCTTTGCATATATAGGATCCAAAGCATGTTCTGCGTCTATAAAGGCAGCTATACCACCTTTTTTCTGAGCCTCAGCCACTACATGTAAGGCAACTGTAGTCTTACCAGATGATTCTGGACCATATATTTCAACTATTCTTCCTCTAGGAAGTCCACCAATACCTAAAGCTATATCTAATCCCAAGGAACCTGTAGGTATAATCTCTATATCCTGTATATCCTGATCCCCTAATACCATAATTGAACCCTTTCCAAACTGCTTCTCAATTTGATTGATAGCTATATCTAAAACTTTTTTTCTTTCTTCATAATCACTCATCTCATCCCCTTAAGGGCCACCACCTTTCAGTAAACATATGTTCTTTTATTTAATTATATTATATCATATAATTAAATTCTTAACTATAGCTTCTTAAAGTTTTAATTGCTTCAATTAAAGCTTGCTTACTTGCCAGACTTTTTATAGTCTTCCTATTTCCTTTAAATGTCTTCTCTAAAACATATAGCTTGTCTCTATACTTAACCCCAATATAAACTAAACCTTCAGGATTGCCATCTCCATCCTGGCCAGGTCCAGCCACTCCTGTAATAGATAGGCACAGATGACTTTCACTAAGATTACTAAGTCCCTTAACCATAGCTTCAGCAGTTTCCCTACTAACAACTCCAAACTCTTGGATTAAACTACTGTCTATATTTAATATTTTAGACTTAGCCTCCTTACTATAGGTAATATAAGATTCCTTTAAAACATTACTAGCTCCTGCTATATCTGTAATCTTATCTGCAACCAAACCACCTGTGCAAGATTCAGCTATAGAAACTGTCTCATTCCTAGTAATCAGTTCTTGAACCAAGATACTCTCAAGATTCTTATGATTATAACCATAAACTATATGGCCTAGTTTAGCATTAAAGTCATTGTATAGGGACTCCACCTCTTCTTTAGGCAAGCTTTTTTTATACTTTACTTGAACATCAACCCTTAAATCCTTTGGATAGGTTAAAAGTTCCACACCCTCCCTACTGATCTCCTTTAGTACGGGTTCTATATAGGACTCTCCTAAACCTATACAGTTAATAGTCTCTATAACCATTTCTACATCTAGTTTTGTTTTTATATAATCCAAACTTTCATCAAACATAGGCTTCATCTCTCTAGGAGGTCCTGGCAACAAAAACACATCCTTGTTTTCAGAACTTATTCTCACTCCATCTGCTGTGCCCAAATGATTTTTTATACTAAAAAAGTTTTCTTCTTTTAGGTCCTCACTAAAATTTTCTTCAATAACAGCCCTAACAATTTCCTCAGTCATATCATCATCTGTTGGCCCTAGGCCACCTATAATATAAACATACCTAGCCCTTGATATTGAATCTCTAATGGTTTTCTTCATTATCTCAAGGTCATCAGGTATAGATATACTATAGTCAGTTTCTATTCCAACCCTGTATAGTCCCGTCATTATATAGTTGCTATTTGTATCTAAGGTTGAACCATTCATTAATTCTGATCCTGTTGTTATAATTTCACTATTCATTTTTTCACCTACTATTAAAATTCATTTTTAAAAACTGCTTTGTTTTTATATATATAATCAAATCCTGATACCAAGGTAAAGAAAAGAGCTAAATAAAGCATGATCTGATCTATGGGAAAACTAAAAAACAAGCCATCTGTCATAAGTAAGATTATAGCTAATATTTGTGTAACTGTTTTTATTTTTCCAAGTTTAGATGCTGCTATAGTTATTCCTTCTGAAACCGCAAGAGTCCTAAAGCCTGTTATAAAAAACTCTCTGGCTAAAATAAGTATTACTACCCAAGCCTTTACCTTACCTACCTCAACTAGAGATATAAAGGCTGCTGATGTCAATAACTTATCTGCAAGCGGATCCATAAACTTTCCAAAAGTTGTAATTTGATTTCTACTTCTTGCTATATGTCCATCTAGGCCATCAGTGAAGGCAGCTATTGCAAATATAACTGCCCCTATGGTTTGGCCATAAGGAACCTTATCTGATAAAAATGTAAACATAAATATTGGTATCATAAGGATCCTACCAATAGTTATCTTGTTTGGTAAATTCATAAAATCTCTCCATTCTAATTTAAATAATTTTCTATATCACTAGGACTTATTAATATGTTCCTAGCCTTATTTCCTTCATGACCTCCTACTATACCAGCTGCTTCTAGCTGATCAATAATCCTAGCAGCCCTATTGTAGCCTATGCTAAGTTTTCTTTGCAGGAAGGAGATCGAGGCCTGGTTTTCCTCCACAACTAATCTTAAGGCTGGATTGTAAAGCTCATCTTTAGACTCATCTGTTTCCATTGATCTTTTTTCTTCTATTTCTTCTAAAACTTCTTTATTATAGGAGCTCTTATTTTGACTCTTAAGGAACTCCACTACATCATAAACCTCATCATCATCTATAAAGGCTCCCTGAATTCTCTTAGGCTTTGAGTAACTTGATGGATAGAAGAGCATGTCTCCCCTGCCTAAAAGTTTCTCTGCTCCAGCCATATCTAGTATGGTTCTTGAATCTATTTGTGATGAAACTGAAAAAGAAATCCTAGAAGGTATATTGGCCTTAATTGTACCTGTTATAACATCAACTGAAGGCCTTTGAGTTGCTACTATAAGATGCATACCTGCAGCCCTAGCCATCTGTGCTAGTCTGCATATATAATCCTCTATTTCTTGAGCTGCAACCATCATAAGGTCAGCCAACTCATCAATGATTATAACTATTTTCTCCATTGTTTCCTCATTGTTGTCTAGGGCCCACTTGTTAAATGACTTTATATCCCTAACTCCCTTTTCTGCAAAAGCTTCATATCTTTTTTCCATCTCATCTACAGCCCACTTCAAGGCAAATGTAGCATCTTTTGCTTTAGATACCACCGGCAGTAGAAGATGGGGTATGCCATTGTAGACACTAAGTTCAACTACCTTAGGGTCAATAAGAAGCAGTCTTACATCCTTGGGCTTGGCCTTATAGAGTATACTTATTATTATTGAGTTAATGCAGACAGACTTTCCCGAACCAGTAGCTCCTGCTATTAAAAGGTGGGGCATCTTATCTATAGAAGATATTAAAGGCTTGCCTGATATATCCTTACCTAAAACAAGAGGTAGATCCCCTTCATAGTCTCCATAGTCTTTGCTTTGAAGCAGCTCCTTTAAATAAACAGCCTCCTGAATATCATTTGGTACTTCTATACCTATAGCTGCTTTTCCTGGAATAGGAGCTTCTATACGAATATCAGAAGTAGCCAACGCCAGTGCCAAATCATCAGTCAAACTTAAAATTTTACTAACCTTAACTCCTGGAGCTGGTTCTAACTCATAACAGGTAATGCTAGGCCCCCTATTAATTTTTTTAACCTGAGCATCTATACCAAAGTTATCCATGGTTTCATTTATAGAACTAGCCTTGACCATTGAACTTTCCATGTCTTTCTTATACTCTTTTTCTCGGTCTTTCAAAAGATCGAGGTCAGGAAAAACATATTCTGCTTTTTCTTGATCTTCAGGCTTTCTGGATTCTTCGGGTTTCTCCCTTAAGTTCTTTTTTATTTCTCTTTCTGAATAATCACTTATGATTATATCTTCTAACCTATCTTCTTTTTTAGGATTCTCTGACTTATAGTCTATAACCTCTAGGTCATTTCTCGTAGCCTTCTTCTCTTTTTTTACCTTTTCTTTTTTAGGCTTTTCTGATGAGAGTTTAGATCCTAGCTTAGACGAACTTTCTTTAAGCTTCTTAATATAAGTTACCAGCTTGTCTTTAAAAGATATCAAGCCAGATTTTAAATCTATTTCTGTTAAGTGAAGGACTCCTATTAGGGTAGTAGTAAATATAAGGATATAGCTTCCTATGGAACCAAATAACTTTAAACTTAAATAGGCTAAAGAAGATCCTATAAGTCCAGCACCCAAGCCATCCTTTGAATATTCTAGACTTTTTAAAACTCTTTCCCTGAAACTATCCATAACCTTATTGTTACTAATATCTACTAATAGTAAAAAACAAATAAATAATACCAGCAAATAAACTATAGATTTAAATTCACTTTTCCCCTTGAATTTTTTAATACCAATATATATAAGTAGGATTGGCAAAATATAGGCACCAAAACCAGCAGCAAAAAACAAGCTTTTCTTGAGAGCCTCCCCCAATAAACCCATCTTAGAACTTATAAGGCTAATAAAAGATATTGTACCTAAAAACATCATAAGTATAGGCCCTAGATTATCATAGCCAGTCTTCTTAACTTTCTTCTTTTTTTTGTTAGATTTCAAAGCATCACCCCTATTCTAAAATTCATTTTTACTCATGTAGTCTAAATCTAGTGTGAAGGGACTGTAAGGCCTTGTTAAGATTTTTTTCTTCTATCAAGCACCATATTGTATTATGTGAGTCTGAAGACTGAAGTATATCTATATCCTGAACCATTAAGGCTTCAAATATATCTGCCATAACTCCTGGAACCCCTCGCATTTTATAGCCAATGCAGCTAATCTTACAACATTTTTCTAGAATTTCATATTTTAACTGATACCTATCTAAAATCCCCTTAGTAATAGAAAGTTTGTCCTCATCTATAGTAAATACCTTTGATTCCTTAAAAAAGTTAATTAAATCAAGACTAATGTCATTTCTTACAAAATCTTTCATAAGCTTATTCATAACCTTGGAATCTTCTAGTTTTAAATTAACTTGAACTCTCCCCTTCTTATAGGTAATAGCCGACATGATCTTATCGCTAGAAAGCTTTAACCTATTAGACAGGTAATCCATATTTATCTCTTCTATATAGGTACCCTGGCTATCACTATATGTATTTCTTATTAATATAGGGACATCAAACCTTTGAGCTATATCTATAGCCTTAGGATGGATTACCTTAGCCCCATCTTCAGCTAACTGGGACACCTCAGAGTAGCACATGGTATCTATAACCCTGGCATCCTTAACTATTCTTGGATCTGCTGTCATAACCCCATCTACATCAGTATAGATTTCAACAAAGTCAGCAGCAAGGTAGCCACCTATAACAGAAGCAGATATATCACTGCCACCTCTACCCAAGGTAGTAATATTCCCATCTAGGGTAGAACCTTGAAAACCAGCTACTACTACAACCTTACCCTTATTTAAGCCAGACTCTATATTTGTTTTATCAAAATCTATTATATTGCTACTTCCATAATTATTATCAGTAATGATTCCGATATTAGCTCCTGTTAGAACCACTGTTTCTAAGCCCTTAAGCTTTAGCTCATTACTTAAAACAATAGATGATATTACCTCTCCACAAGATATGAGTAGGTCTAGCTCAGCCTTACTTATAGCATCCTCATCCACTATAGACTTTAATGTATCAGTAGCATAGGGATCCCCTGACCTTCCTATAGCTGAAACTACTACTACAATATCATAGCCTTCTTCTTTTCTTTCTACTATCTTATCTATAACTCTTTTTCTACTATCTTCTGTAGCTACAGAAGTTCCTCCAAACTTTTGAACAATAATAGTCATATTCTCACCCTTTTTATATTTATTGAGTCATATACTATTATACCTCAATTTTTAAGCTATATATTATTTATTAGAATATTATTCATTAAAAATTTAATCAGTATCATTTATGATAAGGTTTATTATGATATGCAGCTCAAAAAAACATGAACCCATGTTCTGGTTCATGCTATTTTTCTTTTTCTTCTTTTGGAATCATTGCCTTTCTAGATAAGTTGATACGGCCCTGCTTATCTATTTCTGTTACCTTAACTAATACCTCATCTCCTACATTTAGAACGTCCTCTACCTTATTAACTCTCTCATGAGCTAGGTTGGATATGTGTACCAGTCCTTCTTTTCCATTTAATACTTCTACAAAAGCACCAAATGGTAAAATTTTAGTAACTTTACCTAGATATACCTCTCCAGGTTCTACTTCTTTAACAATGTTTTCTATAATCTGCATAGCCCTGTTTCCATCTTCAATGTTTTCAGCTGCAATAGAAACGCTTCCATCATCTTCTATATCGATTTTAACATTAGTTTCATCTATGATCTTATTGATTACCTTTCCACCTGGTCCTATAATATCTCTAATCTTATCTGGATCTACCTGCATAGTTAATATTCTAGGAGCATATTTTGATAGGTCTGGTCTTGGTTCTGAAATAACCTCATTCATCTTATCCAAGATAAAGAATCTTCCATCTTTAGCCCTATCTAAGGCTGTCTCTAATATAGCCCTGTCTATACCTGTTATCTTGATATCCATCTGCATAGCAGTAATACCATCTTTAGTACCAGCTACCTTAAAGTCCATATCACCTAGGTGATCTTCTAGACCTTGAATATCTGTTAATATAACAGTAGTATCTCCTGATTTAATAAGACCCATAGCTATACCTGCTACTGGTGACTTTATAGGTACTCCTGCATCCAGTAAAGCTAAGGTACTACCACATATACTAGCCTGTGAACTTGATCCATTTGAGCTTAGTACCTCTGATACTAATCTTATTGTATAAGGGAATACATCCTCTGAAGGAATAACTGGCTCTAATGCTTTCTCTCCCAAAGCACCATGACCTATTTCTCTTCTTCCTGGACCTCTTACAGGTCTTGTATCTCCTACACTAAATGGTGGGAAGTTATAGTGATGCATGTATCTTTTTGACTCTTCCTTGCCTAAACCATCTATAATTTGAACATCACTTGAAGCTCCAAGTGTTGCTACTGTTAAGGCTTGAGTTTCTCCTCTTGTGAATAAGCCTGATCCATGAGTTCTTGGAAGTAGCCCAACTTCAGCACTTATTGGTCTGATTTCTGTACATTTTCTATTGTCAGGACGAATACCCTCTTCAAGAATTAATCTCCTGGTTTCAGCCTTCATTATATTGTCTATAACAGCATGTACCTCATCTTTATTAGCTTCGTAGTCATCACCAAGCTCTTCTATAATAAACTCAGTTGCTGCATCTAACTCTGCTATTCTATCTAGCTTGCTTGTATTGCTTACAGCCTTACAGATCTTGTCATGAGCCATAGCTTCTATTCTCTCTTCCAACTCTTTCGCTGGTTCGAAAACAGTATATTCAGACTTTTCTTTACCTATTTCCTTTTGTATTCCCTCTATAAACTCGCATATACCCTTGATTTCTTCATGGGCTAAAAGAATTGCTTCAAGTATAACTTCTTCTGAAAGCTCTTCTGCACCTGCTTCAACCATCATTATTGCATCTTTAGTTCCTGCTACAACTAGGTTTAGGTCTGACTTAAGTCTATCCTCTTCCTTAGGGTTTATAACAAACTCTCCATCAACTCTACCTACTGCAACAGAACCTGTTGGTCCCATAAATGGAATATCTGAAATTGTAAGTGCTATTGATGATCCTATCATTGAAACAATGTCTGGTGTGTTATCATGGTCTACAGATAGTACTGTTGCTAGAACCTGTACATCATTTCTGTAACCTTCTGGGAATAATGGTCTTAGTGGTCTGTCTATAAGTCTTGATGTTAAAACAGCCTTATCACTTGGTTTTCCTTCTCTTTTTATAAATCCTCCAGGAATTTTACCAACTGAATACAATCTTTCCTCAAAGTTTACACTTAAGGGGAAAAAGTCTATACCATCTCTTGGAGCTGAAGATGCTACTGCTGTAACTAATACTACTGTCTCTCCATATTCTACAAGGCAAGCACCACTGGCCTGTCCTGCTACCTTACCTGTAGTAATCTTAAGATCCCTACCAGCAAGATTATAAATAAATTCTCTTTCCAAGTCTTTACCTCCTTTATATTTCCTTAAATAAATCAATAGAGCGGGAAAACCCGCTCTAATTATCCTCTTATTCCAGTTTTGCTAATTATATCACGATATCTTTCGATGTCATTGTCTTTTAAGTATCTTAAAAGACCTCTTCTTTTACCTATCATTTGGAATAAACCTCTTCTTGAGTGGTGATCTTTCTTGTGTGTCTTTAAGTGCTCAGTTAATGAAGTTATTCTGTGTGATAAAATAGCTATTTGTACTTCTGGAGAACCTGTATCTCCTTCGTGCATTTTGTATTCTTCAATAATTCTTGCTTTTTCTTCTTTAGTAATTGTCATAGCAATTTCCTCCTTAAATTTTATTAATCCATAAGCCTTGTAATACGCCGAGGAACGTTAAAACAAAGCATAGGGTCATCTAACATATTAATGTTATCATATAATATTAGAAATGTAAATTAATTATTTCTTACATAATCAACATCAGCTTGAATTTGTTCTATTAAGGGCTTAGGTCCATCAAATTTTATATCATCTCTCATAAATTCAAGAAACTCCACCTCTATAAACCTGCCATATATATCCTCTGAAAAATCAAGTATATAAGTTTCTATCTTTAAATCTTCATTTTCAAAGGTAGGGTTTACTCCTATATTGGTAACACTTAGATAGCGCTTGCCATCTAGATAAGTGTAGGTCTTATAAACACCATTCTTAGGTTTCACATAGTGAATTCCAACCCTTAAGTTGGCAGTGGGAAAACCTAGGGTATGGCCTCTACCTGCCCCGCCAACTACCTGCCCTTCAATCCTATACTTTCTGCCAAGCAGTTTATTAGCCTTCTCTAGATCTCCTTTTTTTATAGAATCTCTAATAACAGTGCTGCTCATCAAGATACCATCTACATATATGGGCTGAACCACATTGGTCTTAAAGCCATATAGATTGCCAAGCTCTACTAGATCTTTACTATCACAGGAAGCCTTAAAGCCAAATTTGTAGTCAAAGCCTACTGTAACAAATCTAGCATCTAATTTTTCCCTCAATATTAAGCTTACAAAATCTTCTCCAGACCTAGACATTAACTCTTGATTAAAGTCTATCATAAAGACTCTTTCTATGCCCATTTCTTCTAGAACTTTAATTTTATTATTAAAAGATATTAGGAGTTCCATCTTTCTTCCATTGTTGGCTACCCTATTTATTACATCCTTAGTATGCTTATTAAAAAGCAAGACAGATTTTTTTAGGCCTTTTGACTCTGAACTATTAATCATACTCTCCAAAAGTCTTTTGTGACCTAAGTGTAAACCATCAAAATTTCCCAGGGCTATGGCCACTGGCTCCTTAATATAACTATCCTTATTTAAATCTATAACCTTCATCCAATCACCTATATCAAGACCTTATCCATTTTTAGGAAGTTTCCACTTTCAGAAGAAAGTATCCTTCCCAATCCTAAAAAGTCTCCCTTACAATAAATTCTTAGGACACTCTTGCTCTCTGGTAGATTTACTGGAATTTTCATACCATTTATAACTTGGCTGTAAAGCTTGCCATCTACTTCTAGACTATCTAGCTTTCTTACCCCCCTATCAATAGGTTGTAAAAAACTATAGTCCCCTTGATCCACCATAGACTCTATCACATCTAGAGAGTAGCTGTCTTCAGATTTAAAATCCTCTACAGCTATTCTGGTAAGAAATGACATGTATCCATAAGTACCTAAATCATCACCTATATCATTACAAAGGGTTCTTATATATGTTCCCTTGGAACAGTGAACATAGAATAGAATTTTTCCTGAATCTATCTTCATTATCTTAAGATCATAAATAAAAGCCTGTCTTGGCTTTCTTTCTACAGTTATACCCTCTCTGGCCAATTCATAAAGCTTTTTACCCTTATGCCTAACAGCTGAATACATAGGTGGAAGCTGTTTAATTTCACCTATGTAGCTGTTAAAAGCTCTAAAGATATCCTCCTCAGACGCCCTTAAGTTACTAGAGGCTAATACCTTGCCACTATAATCCTGAGAATCTGTCTTCATTCCCAGGGTCAATTCACCTATATACTCCTTATCTCCCTCTAGTATATATTCACTGACCCTAGTAGCTTTTCCAACACAAATAGGTATTACACCTGTAACATCTGGGTCAAGGGTTCCTGTATGACCAATTTTCTTCATATTTAATATTCTTCTAAGTCGGGAAACAACCCCATGGGAAGTCATCCCTTTAGTCTTATAAATACTTATAATTCCATCCATTTAATCACCCATGATCTTTTCAATTTCATCTAACAAGGTCTTTTTAACCTTGGATAGAGAAGCTTCTACTGTAGCACCTGCTGCCCTCTTGTGACCTCCGCCACCAACAAGCTTACAAAGCTCTGAAGCATTTACATACTCCTTGCTTCTAAGACTAACCTTTACCAAGTCCTCTTCATATTCTTTTAGGAATATTGCAAGCTCAACTCCATCTATATTTCTTATAAACTCAATAAAACCCTCAGTGTCCTGCCACTGAGCCTTGTTTTCATCCAACATAGATTGATCTACATATATAAGGGAAACTCTGTTTGACATATGAAACTCCAGGGTATTCATAGCAGCTATAAATAATTTTCTGCTTTCAATGCTATTGCTTTGATAAAGATTTATAGCTATTTCATTTAAATCAATACCCCTATCCATTAAAATCGAAGCTATCTCATAAGTCCTAGCGCTAGTACTAGAATATATAAAAGATCCTGTATCTGTACTCAAGGCTGTATATAAACAAGTCGCCATGTCCCTATCTATATCCACTCCCCATTGGCTGAGTAACTCAAACACAATCTCTCCTGTAGAACTTGCATTGGAATGAACTATATTAACATCACCATAGCCAGTATTGCTTAGATGATGGTCAATGTTTATAGTATTTTTAGCTCTGTTAAACAAGGTTTCAGCTTGGCCTAACCTATGAACATCACCACAGTCAAGAGCTATAAATAAATCTACTTCCTCATCCTCATCCCATTCTTCCAATAGGTCTACTCCAGGTAAAAATCTATACATATCCGGTAGATCATCAACCTTAAGAACCTTGACCTTATGGCCATTGTTTATAAGCCCCATGGACAGAGACAATAAAGAACCTAAATTGTCTCCATCTGGACTTATATGTGAGGCAAGAAAGATCTTCTCTGAACTATCTATAAGCTTCTTAGCCTGACTAACCTGATTTAAATCTAGCTTAATCATCAGAATCCCTCTTCTTGTCATTGTCTGATTTTGTAACTTCTTCTATTAGCTTAGACATATAAATTCCCTTCTCAATAGACTCATCCAAGCTAAACTTAAGTTCCGGAACATATCTAATCTTAACACTTTTTCCTATTTCAGTTCTTAAAAATCCCTTGGCACTATCAAGTCCCTTTAAAGTATCACGCTTCTTCTTATCATCACCTAAAACGGAAACGTAAACTGTAGCATACTTTAAATCTCCAGTGATCTCCACATCTGTAATTGTAGTTATAGGATCTACTCTAGGGTCCTTTAAACCATTTACAATAAGAGTTGATATTACCTTCTTTATTTCTTCCGCTATTCTATTTAATCTTTTATCGTTCACTAAGATCCACTCCTTTGTTAACTTCTCTTAATCTCTTTCATTACATAAGCCTCAAGAGCGTCTCCTTCTTTTATATCATTGTAGTTTTCCAAGCCCAAACCGCCCTCGTAACCTGTTGCGATTTCTTTAACATCATCCTTAAATCTCTTTAAAGAAGAAATTTTTCCTTCAAAAACAACTATATCATTTCTCAAGACTCTTATAGAACTATTTCTAGTTATCTTACCATTTTGAACATATATACCAGCTACCATACCTATTCCAGGAACTTTGAAAGTTGCCCTTACTTCAGCACGGCCAATAGTATCTTCCACATATTCTGGCTCTAGCATACCTGTTATAGCTGCCTTTATATCCTCTATAGCCTCATAGATAACTCTATAAGTTCTAATATCTACATTTTCTTCCTTGGCCATACTAATAGCATTTAGTGTTGGTCTAACATTAAAGCCTATTATTATAGCATTTGAAGCAGAAGCAAGCATAACGTCACTTTCAGTTACTCCACCAACTCCGCCGTGGATTATATTAACATTAACTTCTTCGTGAGCTAATTTTTCAAGTGATTGACTAACTGCATCAATTGTACCCCTAACGTCAGTCTTAACTATAATATTCAAATCCTTAACCTCTCCAGTTTGGATTTGATCAAATAAATCATCAAGAGAGATCTTCTTGCTTAGTTTCATCTGCTCTTCACGTAAGAATAATTTTTTCCTATCAGCTATAGTTCTTGCTGTCTTCTCATCCTTAACAGCATATATTAAATCTCCAGCATCAGGAACTTCTGATAACCCTAATATAACAGCTGGCATAGATGGGCCTGCTGATTTAATTGGCTCACCCTTATCATTAAACATAGCTCTTATTCTACCATTAGCTACACCTGAAACAACCATATCTCCCTGTCTTAAGGTACCTTTCTTTACAAGAACAGTAGCAACTGGTCCTCTACCCTTGTCTAACTGAGCCTCTATTATTGTACCTATAGCTCTTCTCTTTGGATCGGCCTTTAACTCCTTCATTTCAGCTACTAAAAGCACCATTTCTAAAAGCTCCTGGATACCATCTTTCTTCAAAGCTGAAACTGGCATAGTTATAGTATCTCCACCCCAGTCTTCAGGCATTAGGCCATGTTCTGTAAGTTCTTGCTTTATCCTATCCTCATTAGCTTCTGGTTTGTCCATCTTATTTATAGCAATAATTATTGGAACTCCAGCTGCTTTAGCATGGTTTATAGCCTCAATTGTTTGTGGCATTATACCATCATCTGCTGCTACTACAAGTATAGCTATATCTGTAACCTGTGTACCCCTAGCTCTCATAGCTGTAAAGGCCTCGTGACCTGGAGTATCCAAGAATACTATATCCTTTCCTCCAACCTTAACTACAGAAGCTCCTATATGCTGAGTTATTCCTCCAGCCTCTCCTCCTGTAACATCACTATCTCTAATAGCATCTAGAAGTGAAGTTTTACCATGGTCAACATGACCCATAACAGTAACAACTGGTGGTCTATGTTTTAAGTTCTTTGGATCATCTTCATAGTCAAGCTCAAACTCTTGTTCTAGACTAGCTTCTATATCTTCTTCCGTAACTTTTTTAGCCCTTATATCATGGCCAAATTTTTCCCCTAATCTTTCAGCTACCTCAAAGTCAATTTCTTGATTTTGTGTAACCATCATGCCCATAGATATAAGCTCCATAATAAGTTCTGATGGTGTAAGATCTATAGCTTCCGCAAAATCTCTAACAACTATACTATCACCTATTTCGATATAGTCTTTCTCCTGACCATCTTCTACTTCTTCCATATCCTTAAAGAATTCATTTATAATCTCTGCTTCTTCTGCCTCTATAGTTGACATATGGCTACCTACTTCTAAGCCTAAGTCCTCCATATGATCTATAAGCTCCTTACTGCTAATTCCTAAATCTTTTGCTAATTCATATACTCTAATTTTTTTCAAATTACGCACCTCCGTCTTTTTACGGCTGTTACATATTTCCTTTTATAATGTCTTCTACTTCATCATAAAATTCCTCCGATAATTTAGTCCCTAAAGCCCTATCCAGAGCCCTAGTCTTTACTATATTTTCAAAACAGCCTTGATCTTTACATACATAAGCCCCTCTTCCATTTAGCTTCCCTGTTGTATCAATCATTACACCTTTTTCCTTGTTTTTAACAATTCTAATTAACTCATTCTTAGGCTTATTCTCTCGACAACCTGTACACTTTCTTAGTGGAATTTTCTTGTTCATTAGAATCACCTCTAGTTATCTATATCTTCTTCTAAAATTTCAAACTCTTCTATAACACT
Source organism: Tissierellales bacterium (assembly GCA_030152145.1). Lineage (GTDB taxonomy): Bacteria > Bacillota > Clostridia > Tissierellales > JASKZW01 > JASLIL01. The sequence goes on along the minus strand of JASLIL010000079.1, from coordinate 8,141 downwards.
AGCTTGATTATTAACTATGGACTCTGGTCCATTTTCTTCCATATATTGTGACTCACTTTTTATATCTATCTTCCAGTTTGTTAACTTAGCTGCCAATCTTGCATTCTGTCCTTCCTTACCAATTGCCAAGGAAAGCTGATAATCTGGTACCACAACTGTAGCTGATCTTTCAGCTTCATTTGTATCTACCTTAACAACCTTTGATGGACTTAAGCTATTAGCTATAAACCTATCAACTTCTGGCTCCCATATAACAATATCTACCTTTTCCCCATGAAGCTCATCTACTATGGCCTTAACCCTGCTTCCATTTAAGCCAACGCAAGCTCCCACTGGATCAACCTCAGGATCCTTTGAGAAAACAGCTATCTTAGTTCTTGAGCCAGCCTCTCTAGATATAGCGTATACATCTACTATGCCCTCTTGAATCTCAGGCACCTCCAGCTCAAATAACCTTTTAACCAAACCTGGATGAGATCTGGAAAGAACTATTTGTGGCCCTTTAGTAGTCTTTTTAACTTCAAGAATATAGAGTTTCACCCTATCTCCCTGCTCATATTCTTCTGATTCGATCTGCTCATTAGGAGGTAATATACCTTCAATTTTACCTAGATCAATATATATGTTTCCCCTATTGATTCTCTGAACAGTTCCTGTAATCAACTCATGCTCCCTATCTATAAACTCATCATAGATAACATCTCTCTCGGCATCCTTGATTCTCTGAATAACTACTTGCTTAGCTGTTTGAGCTGCAATCCTACCAAAGTTCTTTGGAGTTATCTCTATATTAACCAAGTCTCCAATCTCAAAAGCTGGATTTATATCTAAAGCATCTTCCTTAGATATTTCTAAAAGTTCATCCTCTACCTCTTCAACAACCTCTTTTTGAGCATAAACTCCTATTTTGCCACTCTCCCTATTCATTTCCACAATTACATTTTGTGATGACCCAAAGTTTTTCTTATAACTGGAAATTAAAGCAGACTCTAACGCATCAAATATAATTTCCTTACCAATACCTTTTTCCTGCTCAATCTCTTCAAGGGCATCTATAAAATCTGCATTCATTAAACTAAACCCTCCTTAAAAATCTAGATATATCTTAACAATAGATATATCACTTCTGTTAAATACTAATTCTGTACCATTAGAATCTAATGTTAAAGTTTCCTCATCAAACTCCTTTAAATTTCCAATATGTTTTTTCTTTCCATCCATTGGTTTATAAAGTCCTATTTCTACATCATAACCTAAATTTCTCTTAAGGTCCTTATCAGTTTTTAAAGGTCTATCCAACCCTGGAGATGATACCTCTAGATAGTAACTATCACTGATAGGATCTAGTTCATCAAGTTTTTCACCTACAAGCTCACTTACCTTCTGACAATCATCAATAGTAACTCCACCTCTTTTTCCAACAAAGAATCTTAAAAAGTTACTACCACTCTCTTTCTTGTACTCAACATCAACTAAATCATAACCTAAACTTTCCACTAATGGTTCACACTCTTCTTTAATAAGCCTTATATTAGCCATAAAAAACACCTCCATATTACTCTATTAAAATAAATTGAGAGTGGGGCAACCCACTCTCGCTAAATTTCTGTCTTCATATATCAACCTAATTATATCACAATTATATGAAAAATCAAAACTTAAAACAAACTTAACTGGTTGCTTTCAGGCATTCCCCTTAAACATCCGTGTTCTTCCAAAGCCTCTAGAACAACTCTACCAACCTTAGCTCTCTTGGCCAACTCATCTTTAGATAAGAACTCCCCATCCTCTCTAGCCTTGGCAAGGTTTCTAGCTGCATTTTCTCCAACTCCATCCAAGCTCTTTAGGGGAGGTAAAATCTTCCCATCTTCAATTAAAAACACATCACTGTGGGACTTATAAAGATCAACCGGCATAAATTCAAAGCCCCTACCATACATTTCCATAACAACCTCAAGTACAGTCAAAAGGTTTTTTTCCTTGGTAGTACAGTCCATGCCCAAGCTCTCTATATCTTTGATCCTAGTTTCTACAGCCTTAAGTCCCTTTAAAACAAGACCAGAATCAAAGTCCTGAGCCTTGGTTGTAAAGTAAGTAGCGTAGAAAGCCTGTGGGTAATGAACCTTGAAATAAGCTATCCTGAAAGACATCATAACATAGGCAGCTGCATGGGCCTTAGGGAACATATACTTAATTTTTTTACAGGAATCTATATACCACTCTGGAACCTTTAAGGCCCTCATAGCAGCTTCTTCCTCTTCTGTTATACCCTTGCCCTTTCTAACTTTTTCCATTATCTTAAAGGAAAGTTTCTTATCTAAGCCCGAATATATTAAATATAGCATAATGTCATCTCTTGTGGAAATTACTTCCTTAAGAGTAGCTACATTGCCCCTAACCAGATCTTGAGCATTATTAAGCCAAACATCTGTACCATGGGAAAGTCCACTGATTCTAACTAACTCTCCAAAAGTAGAAGGTTGAGTATCCTCAAGCATCTGCCTTACAAACTTAGTACCAAACTCTGGTATACCCAAAGTTCCTATTTTAATACCCACATCCTCTTTAAAGTTTAAGGCCTCAACTCCTGTAAATATTGACATAGTCTCCGGATCATTAAGAGCTATATCCGTAGCAGTAATACCAGTAATATCCTCCAGCATCCTTATAATACTAGGTACATCATGCCCTAATATATCCAGTTTTAAAATCCTACCACTTATAGCATTATAATCAAAGTGTGTGGTTATTACTCCTGAAGTTTTGTCATCTGCAGGATACTGTATAGGAGTAAAATCATATATATCCTTATAGTTGGGAACAACCATTACTCCCCCTGGATGCTGACCCGAAGTTCTTTTTATGCCAGTACACCCTCTAACCAGCCTATCTATTTCTGCAGGATGAACAGAAATACCTCTTTCCTCATGATATTTCTTAACGAAACCATAGGCTGTTTTCTCTGCAACAGTACCTATAGTTCCAGCCCTAAATACATAGCCCTCACCAAATAAATCTTCAGTATATTTATGGGCCCTTGGCTGATACTCTCCAGCAAAGTTTAAGTCGATATCAGGTTCCTTGTCCCCCTCAAAACCTAAGAATACTTCAAATGGTATATCATGGCCATCCCTATTTAAATCATGTCCACACTTAGGGCAATCCTTCTCCGGTAAATCTATACCTGATCCTACTGATCCATCCTCTATAAACTCGCTATATTTACACTTGGGACAAACATAGTGAGGGACTAGAGGGTTGACCTCTGTTATTCCACTCATAGTAGCAGCAAAAGATGACCCAACAGAACCTCTTGATCCTACTAAATATCCATCATCATTGGACTTCCAAACTAGTTTCTGGGCAATTATATACATTACAGCATAACCGTTCTTTATAATAGAACCTAATTCTCTTTCCAACCTTTCCTCTACAATTTCAGGAATATCCTCTCCGTAAATTTCCCTAGCCCTTCCATAGGTTATCTCTCTTAGCTCTTCATCCGATCCTTCTATAACTGGTGAATAGGTTCCATCTGGAATAGGCTTAATATCCTCTATAGAGTCAGCAATCATGTTGGTATTTTCAACTACAACCTCATAGGACTTCTCCTCACCTAAATAGGAAAACTCCTCCAGCATTTCATCTGTTGTCTTTAGGTAAAGAGGTGGCTGATTATCTGCGTCAGAAAAACCTTGACCACTCATAAGGATTCTCCTGAAAACCTCATCCTCCTTATCCAGGAAGTGTACATCTCCAGTAGCCACTACAGGCTTATTTAAAGTCTCTCCCAGATTAACAATTTTACGATTAATGTCCTGGATCTCTAAAAAGTTTTCCACCAGGCCTCTTCTTACTAAATGTTCATTGTTTCCAACTGGTTGGATCTCTAAAAAATCATAGTACTTGGCTATCATCCTTATCTCTTCATCGCTTTTGTTGGAAAGAATTGCACTAAATAACTCGCCTGCCTCACAGGCACTTCCAACAATAAGGCCCTCCCTATATTTTTCCAAGACAGTTCTTGGTATTCTCGGCTGCCTATAAAAGTAGTTTAAGTGAGCTTCTGAAACTAGTTTATATAGGTTCTTAAGCCCAGTAAGATTTTTTACAAGAATTATTACATGATAAGGCCTTTCCTTTAGAAGGTTCTTGTTATCTATCAAGTTATTAACCTGATGAATAGATTCAATTCCACTTCTCTTGTTTTCTTCCATACACTTTATAAAAATCTGAGCTGTAGCCCTAGCATCATCTACTGCCCTATGGTGATTTTCCAAGCTGACACCAAGATTTTTAGCTATAACATTTAGTTTATGGTTTTTGAAGTCAGGAAACATGGCTCTAGTAAGCTCCAATGTATCCAATACAGGGTTGTCCAAGCTAAGATTATTCCTAAGATACTGCTCCCTCATAAAACCTACGTCAAATCCTGCATTATGGGCCACTAAAATAGAACCCTCACAAAAATCTTTAAAGTCACCTATAACCTCACTTATCTTAGGCTGATCCCTGACCATATCATCTGTAATTCCCGTTAATTCTACAATTTTATCTGGTATAGGCTTCTCTGGATTTATCAATTGGTTGTATTCTTCAACCACCTGACCATTAACTACCTTAACAGCACCAATCTCTGTAACACCATCATTTTTTGGTGATAGACCTGTAGTTTCTATATCAAAGACAACATAGCTCTCATAGTCCTTAGAACTATCTAAGCCCTCAACTATTTTCTTACTATCATCTAAAAGATAACCTTCTAATCCATAGAGTATTTTTATACCCAGGGAATCCCTTGCATACATAGCCTCAGGAAAGCTTTGAACTATACCATGGTCTGTTATGGCTATGGCCTTATGGCCCCAGTCCTTAGCTCTTTGGGCAAGCTCCTTAAAGGGAGTAACCCCATCCATCGAACTCATCTGACTGTGAAGATGCAACTCTACCCTCTTCTCTTTGGAAAGATCTTTCCTTATATACTTATCCTTGATATTTAAACCTCTTAAATTCAAAACTATACATCTAGAGAAATCATCATAGTTAATTCCTCCAGATACCTTTATATAGCTTCCATCAGAAATATTCTCACTAAATTCCTGGAAGTCTTTTTCCTTCATAAAGCTCTTAACAGTAATAGAACCAGTTAAGTCAGTTAGGTTAAACTCTACTATATACTTCGGTCCCCTAATCTCCTTTGAACTTAGACCAAAGACCTGACCCTCAACTATGGCATAGCCAGTTTCTATATTTATATCGCCTATCTCCATAGAGTCATCACTTATAAGTTTTCCTATACTGTAGGAAGATGAAGCTGGCTGAGTACTAGTCTTTTTGCTTTTAGCTGATTCAGGTATAGCCTTTAAGGCTTTTTCAGCAAACTTGGCTTCTTCCTCTTTTCTCTTACTTAAAACATCCTTATCCTCCAATGAAACTCGCTCCTTAGAGATCTCAAGCTTTATTTCCAAGCCTAGGTCACTAAAAACCTTGTTTCTTAAAAGTTCTACTATTTCAACTTCTGCCATCCTATCATAGGCAAATTGAGACTCAGGATATATAAGCATACTGTTAGCTTTAACAGCTATAGATGATTCCTTAAGCCAAGACTTTGAAGAAGGAACCCTGTCTTCAAGACTGGCCATAAAACTTTCCCTGTAATTAGGGAATACAGCCTCCAAACTTTTTACCTCATTACACTTAATATAAACTTCTACATCTAAAGTAGAAAACCTCCCCTCAAAACCTTCTTTTATGCTATCTAATAATCCATTCCTTAGTACATGCTCTGACTCAATATATACTTTTAACAACTTATCCTTCTCATAGTATTCCACTGAATATACATACATATCCTTTAAAAGAGGATTCTCTATAGTTTTGAAAATATTAGACAATTGTATTTTCTCCATACTCCACCTCTAATCTCTATCTGATACTTCTATTATACCTTCTATTTTTGATAATTCCTTCAAGATTTTATTTTTTTCCTCTAGATTTTTCACCCTCAAACTCATTCTTACCACAAGTTCATCATCAGATCTATAGCTCTTAAAATTCAAGGCATCCTTCCCCAAGCTATCTAGAACATCAAAGACCTGACCAGCTTCAAAATCAGAAGTCTTAAGTCTTAGGGAAATATATACATTCCTTCCCCTATCCATAAGGAACTTTGATTCTATATTACCAAAAAACATTAATATAAAAAACATTAAAACCGTAGTCAAAAGAGCTCCAAAATAAAATCCTGCTCCAACTGATAGGCCTATGGCAGCCACTACCCACAAACTAGCTGCTGTAGTTAAACCAGTGACCTCTCCTCTTTCACTAATAAGTATGGTACCAGCACCTAAAAAACCAATTCCACTAATAACCTTAGCAGATAGTCTATTGCTAGCAGATAGCTCACCACCAAAAAAAGAGAGTAACATTATCAGCGTAGAACCTAAGGACACTAGTATATGTGTCCTTAGCCCTGCTGGTTTTTTTGTACTCTCCCTGTCCAATCCAATTATTCCAGATAACACAATTGACAATATAAGTCTAAAAGCTACTTCCCTATTCCCAATCACCCTATCACCTTTTCTATAATTTTTCCACTTCCCTAACTAGCTCATCTAAAAGGTCCTCTTCCTTAATTTTCCTAATAATCTGGCCCTTTTTAAAAAGTAGACCTTCTCCCACTCCACCTGCAATTCCAATATCCGCCTCCCTAGCCTCGCCAGGTCCATTTACCGGACATCCCATAATAGCAACCTTTAAAGGTTTTTTAATATGAGCCAGTCTTTTCTCAGCTTGGTTAACAAGAGGAATTAAATCTATCTTGGTTCTTCCACAGGTAGGACAGGATATAATATCTACTCCATCCTCTAAAAGTTCAAAAGACTTTAAAATAGCCCTTCCAACCTTAACTTCCTCCACAGGAGCACCAGTAAGAGATATCCTCAAGGTATCTCCTATACCCCTAGAAAGAATACTGGCTATACCTGCTGTAGACTTTATAGTGCCTGAGCCAATAGGCCCAGCCTCAGTTATTCCTAAATGTAAGGGATAGTCAACTAATTCAGATATTTTCTCATAGGCCTCTATGCTAAGATTTACACTACTGGCCTTAAGTGAAATTTTCATATCATAAAAATCTAAGCTTTCAAGAATTTTCACATGCTCCATAGCGCTATATACCATGGAATCTGCATTTACACCCTTGTATTTCCTAAGCATCTCCTGGCTGATAGAACCTGCATTAACCCCTATCCTGATAGGAATTTTTTTCTCCTTGCAAATATCAACAACAGCCCTAACCTTTTCATCTGATCCAATATTGCCAGGATTTATCCTAAGGCAATCTGCCCCATACTTTGCAGCCTCCAGGGCCAACCTATAATCATATTGAATATCAGCTATAAAGGCTATATTAATTCTTTCCTTTATAGCCTCTATGGCCCTAGCGTCCTCTAGGTCATTTATAGCAGCCCTAACTATATGGCAGCCAGCTTCTTCTAGCTCCTTGATCTGAGCTACAGTTGCCTCTATATCCTTAGTATCAGTGTTGGTCATAGATTGAACACTAATAGGGCTTCCTCCCCCTATCTCTACATCTCCTACCCTGATCTTTCTTGTAATCTTTCTCACTTCTTCACCTTCTTATTTTAAAGCTCTAATATTTGATATATCTAAATAGGTTACAAATATCATCAATCCCATTAGGGCTATAAATCCAATAAAATGAACCATACCCTCTTTTTCAGGATCAACTGGCTTACCTCTTATAATTTCAACTAGTAAGAATACTATCCTACTACCATCTAAGGCTGGTAAAGGTAATAGGTTTATAAAACCTAGGTTTACACTTAATAACCCCATTAGATTAAGAACTGGTATGATACCATAGGATGCTGCCTTACCAATTACATTTATTATACCTACTGGTCCAGATACATCTCCACGCTCTACTCCACCCTTAAAGATAGAAGCTATAAAGCCGAACATGGATCTTAAGACAAAGGCTGTATTTTTAAATCCACTGGATATGGCTCCAGCAAAATTCTTTTCTGTTGCCGGTCTAATTCCAATTACTGAACGACCATCCTCTGCTTTTACAGGAGTCATTGAATACTCCTTATTATCTGATGTTTTTAAACTCA